>JACAES010000188.1 GCA_013388735.1 Chloroflexota bacterium
CAAGCGGCGGATCACGTCAATGTTGTGCTGCAAATTCTCGCCGGCGATGTTATAGGCTTCGCCGGCCACGCCATTATGTAGCGCCGCGTCCACACCCATCGCATGATCGTCCACGTACAGCCAGTCGCGCACCTGCATTCCGTCGCCGTACACCGGCAGCGGTTTATCGTCCATCGCCTCGGTGATGAACAGGGGCAGCAGCTTTTCGGGATACTGGTACGGGCCGAAGGTATTGCTGCCGCGCGTGATGACCGTATTCAGCCCGTGCGTGACGTGATAGGCACGCACCATCAGGTCGCCGCCGGCCTTGCTGGCCGCATATGGGCTGTTGGGAGCGAAGGGGTCATTCTCTTTGGAGAAGTAGCTGCCTTCGATGTCGCCGTACACTTCGTCCGTCGAAACGTGCAGAAAACGTTCCATCTTGTGTCGGTGCGCCGCTTCCAGCAGAATGTGAACGCCGACGACATTGGACATGATGAAGGCGTCCGGGTCGAGGATGCTGCGATCAACGTGGGTTTCGGCGGCGAAGTTAACGATAGTATCCACGCCGTACTGTTCGACAGCACCCCGGACGGCCTCGCGGTCGGCGATGTCGCCCTGGATGAAATGGTAGTTGGCGCGCTGGCTGACCGGCAGCAGGTTTTCCAGGTTGCCCGCGTAGGTCAGTTTGTCGTAGACGATGATGTGATAATGCGGGTATTTTTCCACCGCGTAGCGCACAAACGCGCTGCCGATGAAACCCGCCCCACCCGTCACCAGGATGTTTTTCATATACCCGTTGCCCTCGTTAAACTAACTGCCGTTCACCTCGGTCGCGCCCACCGGCGCGGCGGAGTCGTCCGTGTTATGGGTCAGGAGTACGAAACGTTCAACCGCCTCGGCCACGCCATCTTCGTCGTTGCTGGCGGCGATATAATCGGCCACCTGTTTGAGCGACTCGCCGGCGTTGCCAACCGCCACCCCGACCCCGGCCATCTGCACCATCTCGATGTCGTTTTCGGCGTCGCCGGCGGCCAGCATTTCATCCGGCGCGATTTCCAGTTCCCTGAGCAGCACTTTAAGCATCGCACCCTTAGAAGCCCCCGGCGGCAGGATTTCCATCATGGACGGCACGCCGGCTTGCAGCAGCCGCGCCGAACCGTTGAACTGCATCCCCAACTGCCAGCGCAGCGCCTTGACGACTTTCGCATCGCTGCCGGTGACGACCAGTTTATTGACCGGCATCGAGTCGAGCAGGTTTTGCAGCGGGACGGTGGCCTCCATCGGCTCGCCGTAGCGCACGTTCAGGTCGAACATAGGCGCATCGCGCCGGCGCGTTAAAACGCGCGTGCCGCTGTACAGCGCGATGCCGTAACCCCGGTCTTCGGCATAGGTAATCACCTGGCGCGCAATGGCCGGGTCGAGAAGCTGCTGGTGGCGCAGCGTGCCGTCCGGGTTATACATCGTCGTCCCCTGAGAAAAGATGCAGGGCGTGGTCAGCCCCAACTGCTCGATGAGGCCGGCGGCGGAGTAAAAGCTCTTGCCGGTCGCCAGCACAACCCGAACGCCGCGCTCGATGGCGGCGCGCAGCGCCCGCCCGGTGCGTTCGGAAAGCTGCTGCTGGCTGTTAAGCAGCGTGTGGTCAATATCAACGGCGATCAGGCGAATCGGTCTGGCGGGTTTGAATTGTTCGATCATACTTCCTTCAACCATCCAACATAGAGGCGCGCGGCTGCGCGCCCCCACACTTTCGATATACCAGCTTTGGCCTTACAAGGCGCTTACAAAAACGGACCCAAAACCGACGCAGCCCGCTTTACGGCATCCACAGGGTGCTGTGATCGCCCAGGTTCATCTTCAGCGCCTTGGGGCGCTCGTCACTGCGGCAGACAACGGCGTGCCGCCCGATCAGGCTGTCCTGCAGGCGCACCTGCAAATCCTGGACGGTGCTGTGTTCCAGCACGATGCTGCGTTCGATTTCGCAGTTGCGGACGGTGACATGGTGATAAATGCTGGTGAACGGCCCAACGTAGCTGTTTTCGATCACCGTGTTTTCCCCGATGATGGTCGGCCCGCGCACGGTGCTGTTGATGATACGCGCGCCCCGTTCGACGGTCACGCGCCGGTCAATCTGCGCGTTTTCGATGATCGCTTCCGGCGAAATGGCCGGCGTCAGTTCTTCCAGCACCAGCGAATTGGCTTCCAGCATATCCACTGGTTTACCGGTGTCAATCCACCAGCCCTGATGCACGTGTGGGTAAACCGTGCGCCCGGCATCAATCAGCCATTGAATCGCGTCGGTGATTTCCAGTTCCCCGCGCGCCGAGGGTTTGATGGCGTCCACCGCTTCCCAGATAGTGGCGTCGAACATATAAATGCCGACCAGCGCCAGATTGCTGGGCGGGTCTTTCGGCTTCTCGATCAACTGCTCGATGGTGCCGTCCAGTCGCAGCTTGGCGACGCCATACGAACGCGGATTTTCCACCTCTTTTAAGACGATCTGGCTGTTCCAGGCGCTGCCGGCGAAATCGCCGATCAGCCGGTTGATGCCGCCCTGGATGACGTTATCGCCCAGGAACATCACAAAGCGATCATCCCCCAGAAAATCGCGCGAAATCTTGACGGCGTGCGCCAGCCCGTCGGGGCTGGGCTGCAAGATGTACGTCAGCTTCACCCCCCACAGACTGCCATCGCCGAGCGCGTTCTGAATATCCTGCCCGGTGGTCGGCGCGATGACGACGCCGATTTCGTCCACCCCCGCGTCCCGAATCGACTCGATCACGCGAACCAGGACGGGTTTGTTGGCGACCGGAATCAACTGCTTGGCAAGCGTATAAGTCAGTGGATAAAGGCGCGTCCCCTTACCCCCGCTCAGGATTAACCCCTTCATAATCGGTCTTTCCCCTTTGATTATTCCAACCCGACATGCTCTCAGGGCGGATGTATGCAGCCCATCAAACCGGCATCTGTAGGGGCGACACGGCCGGGTCGCCCACAGGGCGCGCACATCGGCGCACCCCTACAGATTCGCATAGCAGACTTTGAATCCGCATAAAACCCACCCTACCCAATCCGGCGCGCGCCGCCGGCCCATGGTGAAAACGCCTGTTCTGACGCTTTATTCTGGGGCAGTTTTTCCTGTTTGGCAAGCGCGTCGGGGTCAGGCAGCAGGTCGTCACGGCGCATCAATCCCTCGAACGGTGACAGCATTTGCGGTTGGGTGCTACCCGTAATATCCGGCGGCGCGCTCTTTCGGCGCGCCGCTCAACACCGCGCCAACGATGCGCACATGCACGCGCTCCAACGCCTGGCGGGCGCGGGCCGCCTGGTCGCGGCGGGTATGTCCGGCGCGCACCACCAGCAGCACGCCGTCTAGCTTCGAGCCGAGCAGCGCGGCATCGGTCGCGGCCAGCACCGGCGGGCTGTCGAACAGCACGTAGTTCGCCCGCGCTTTCAGCAGGCCGATGATTTCCGTCATGCGCTGGCTGCTCAGCATATCGGCGGCGTTGGGCGGCAGCGGGCCGGCCGGCAGCACCTGAAGATTCGCCACTTCGGTATTCACCAGCGGCGGCGTGGACAGCGCGGCGTCTTCCAGAATCATGGTCGTCAGGCCGCGTTCGCCGCTCAATCCCCAGATGTCATGCTGGGACGGCTTCCGCAGGTCGGCGTCCACCAGGATGGTTTTGTTCCCCCCCTGCGCGAACGCCACCGCCAGATTCGCCAGCAGCACGCTTTTGCCCTCATCTGCCGACGACGCCGTGACCAGCAGCGTATGAATCGGCTGCTCGACGCTGCTGAACATCAGATTGGTGCGCAGCGTGCGGTAGGCTTCGGCAGCCGCCGAACGCGGGTCGTTGAGGGTGATCAGTCGGGTTTTCGCCATGTTGCCTATCCTTCTGAATCGGGGATGGTCGCCAGCACCGGCAGGTCGAGCGACCGTTCAAGGTCCTCCCGGCGGCGGATGATGCTGCTTTCCAGATATTCCAGCACAAAAACGATGATGCCGCCCAGCAACAGCCCCAGCGCCGCCCCGACCGCCGTATTCACCAGCGGGCGCGGTGAGAATAACTCGCAGCGCGGGGCGTCGGCGGGCAGCGCGTCCACTCGGTCTTCGCGGCGCTGAAGCTGGTTCTGCTCGTTGCGCCACTGCACCAACTGATCGCCCCACACCCGCGCCACGTCGTTTGCCAGATCGCAGTCGGGCAGGCGCGCGTCAATCTGGATGACCAGCCGCAGCGTGTCCGGGGCGATGAAGATATTGCTTTTCAGGTAGCCTGGCGTCATATCCAACTGAAGCTCGTCAATCACCCGGCGGGCGACCTGCTCACTGTCAATGTAGACGGCATAGGAATTCAGCACACGCAGGATAGCCTCGGCCAGCCCCAGGTCGGTGCGCGCCGGCTGGATGATAATACGCTGCGTGGACTGGAAAATCCGGGTCTGCTGCGTGCTGAGGAAATACCCACTGCCGGCAGCGATCAGCGCCAGCAGCAGCATGATCCACCCGCGCCGCAGCAGGATACGCCCGTAGTCAATCAGATTCATCAAAAACACTCTCCCAGGTGGTGCGAGTCGGTTAGCGCCAGAAACGCGCATCGGGCGTTATTGTACCACCTGCCGCCGATTCCTGAAGGGCTTTCAACCGACGTTTGCCCGGTTATGCGCGGCCAGCGTCAGACCGTCAGAACCGAGCGTTCAAAAACCACATCATTAAAACGCGCCGCCAGCGCCGCCAGGGTCAGGCCTTCGGTCGGGTGCAGAAACTCCGGCGACAGTTCCGCCAGCGGAACGGCCACATGGGCGAAGCGCCCGATGTCCGGGTCCGGCACGCGCCAGGGTTTCGCGCCATAGCTAAACACGGCGTCCCCCCACAGCGAAATATCTAGGTCAATCGTGCGCGGCGCGTTTTTGTTGAGCGGGTCGCGCACGCGGCCCAAATGCTGCTCAATCCAGTCCAGCACGTCGCGCTTGAATGCTTCCGGTGGCAGCGCCGTATGCAGCTTCACTGCCATATTCAGGAAGTCAGGCTGATCGGTATACCCCTGCGGCGCGGTACGATACACCGACGACAGCGCCAGCAGGTCGCACTTCTGGCGCAGCAGCCGCACCGCTTCGGCCAGGTTGCGCTCCGGCGCGATGTTCGAGCCGAGCGAAACGTAGACCTCAGGCGAAGTCATCGCGCGTCCTTTCGATGACCACGCCCACACTGTCGGCAAAACGCAGCGCGCCGGGTTTATGAACCCGCACCTGCACCCACTCGGCATTATGTTCCACCACGCAGATGCGCGCAATCGCTGCCGCCAGCGCCTCCACCAGGTAATAACTGGAATTCTCGACGTGTCCAATTATCATCTTCGTCACTGTGCGGTAGTTGAAGGCATCGTCCGGGTTGTCGGTTTGCCCGGCGCGGCGCATGTCGGCGCGGATGCGCAGGCCGATGACCACATCCTGTTTATCTTTCCGTTCGTGCGGGCTGAAGCCGATCACACAGCGCAGCCGCAGGTTATCAATCTCAATCGTATCCATCGTCATTTTCTCTCATTCATCCCTGCCCGACCTGGAACGAATTATATCCAGAACCCTGCCAGACCCAGTTTTAGCAGATGGTAATTATCGGTTTAACGTTTGATAAATTAGCGATAGCGGTGATGAAAAGTCCAGTATAATGCAAAACAGTGTCAGTAACGAGGCAGATAGTTGTCATAAGGTAGACACAATGTATACAAATGCAAAACACGATGATCTTGACCTGTTCACAAACGGCAACCTGCTGGCCGATATGGAAGTTAAATTTCAGTCAGAAGACTTCCTGCGGATTTTCGATCTCGGCCTGCCGCCGGTCAATCATGAACAGATCGAAGCAGCAACGGTGGATATTTTAACGGCAGTGGGCGAAGACCCCAACCGCGAAGGGCTGCTGAACACGCCCCGGCGTGTCGCCAAAATGTATGATGAACTGCTCAGTGGCTACCGAGTAGATCCGTCAAAACTCATCAACAACGCCATCTTCGACGTGGAATACGACGACATGGTGATCGTGCGCGACATCGAGTTTTCGAGCCTGTGCGAACATCATATGCTGCCCTTCATCGGCCATGCTCACGTCGCCTATATCCCGCGCGGCAAGGTGATCGGCCTGTCGAAAATCCCGCGCATCGTGGATATGTTCGCCCGCCGCTTGCAGGTGCAGGAACGCATGACGCGCCAGATCGCGGATTTCATCAACCAAGTGCTGGACGCGCAGGGTGTGGCCGTCGTCCTGGAAGGCAAACATATGTGTTCGATGATTCGCGGCGTCCACAAGCACGACTCCAGCATGACCACCAGCGCCATGCTGGGCGATTTCCGCACCAACCGCGCCACCCGCGACGAGTTCCTGGCGCACCTGGGGCGCAGCCGCGCCACCGGCAGCAACTTTTAAGGACACGACCGGTCAGTCCGGGTTCGCCGCCAGACTGCCCGCGTTCTGCGCCGGTCGCTGAAAACGCCAGCGAACCATTACCGTCGTGCCTTGATTGATGCCCGGACTTTGGACTTCGATACTGCCGCCGTAAACGTGCAGAATAGATGCCGCGATTGACAGCCCCAGTCCCGACCCCGGCACATCGCGCAAGCGAGCGCGGTCGGCCCGGTAAAAACGATCAAACACATGCGGCAGGTGTTCCGGGGCGATACCAATGCCCGTATCAGCGATGGTATGGACGATGGTATCGCCTTCGCATACCAGCGACCAGCGCACCGTCCCACCGCCCGACGTATATTTGATGGCATTATCGAGCAGATTGCGAAACACCAGCGTCAGATGCGCCAGATTAACCTGGATATGAACCGGTTCGGATGGTGTGTCCAACTGCAAGATGACCCCTTTTTCCTGCGCCTGGGCAAACATCTGCTGGCGCAGCGCCGAAGCAAACCGCACGATGTCTACCTCATCGCGTCCCAGTTCCAGCCGGTCGGCATCCAGCCGCGCCAGCAGCGTTAAGCCCTGCACCATGCCCGCCAGACGGGCGATTTCCGCATCAATCTCATCCAGATATTTTCGCGCCGCCGTATCCTGCATAATGACCGGTGAGCGCTTCAGGGCTTCCGTCCGCAGTTGAATCGTCGTAAGCGGCGTGCGAAACTCGTGCGAGGTATTGCTGGCGAAGGTGTGCTGTGCTTCCAGCATGGACTGGATGCGCTCCGCCATCGTATTAAAAGCATGGGCCACCGCGCCGATTTCGTCGTTGGTCGGCGAAACGATGCGATGTTTCAGATCCCCCTGGGCGAAGCGCGCCGCCGACTCCTGTAACTGCCGCAACGAACGCAGTAACTGGCGCGCCAGCCATGCCACCACCAGGGCAGCAACCAGGGTCAGCGCGACCATGCCGCCGACCAGTACCCCCCAACGCTGCGCAGTCAGGGCTTGCAGCGCGCTGGTCGGAACGCTCAACTGCAATAATCCGATCACCCCCCCATCATCCAATACCGATGCGGCAGTGAACAGATGCACCACGCCGTCCTCGGCGATACGCTGGCTGACGATGGGCTGTCCGGCAATAGCCGCCTCAATTTCCGGCGGTTCGGGATGAGGCAGCGGATTACATGCCGTGTTCAGCCCGGCGTATTGTTCGAGTGATCGCCCGGTGAAATACAGGCGCAGCGTCCCGCCCATCTGCGCCTCGTAAGGGGCGAAGGCGGCAGCTAAGGCCGCGTCGTCGCTTTCATCGCGGGCGAAAGCCGCTGCTGCCGGCGCGACTCCCTGGGCGATCAGCCTGATTTCGCTCATGAGTCGCCCCTCGAAATCCACGCGCAGCCCGGCGGTGATCTGCGCCCCGGCAAACCACGATATCCCCGTGAAGGCCATCGCCAGCAGGCCAAGATTGACCAGCAGCAGACGGGTGCGAATGCTCACGACTTCGGACTGTCCACGAAACGATACCCGGCGCTGCGGGCAGTCTGGATAAACTGCGGGTGGCCGGGGTCATCTTCCAACTGTTCGCGCAGCCAGCGGATATGCACTTCCAGCGTGCGCGTGTCGCCAATCCAGTCCGTACCCCACACTTTATCGAAAATATCTGCCCGACTGACCACTTCACCCGCATGTTCTGCCAGCAGCGCCAGCAGTTCAAACGCCTTGTAGCGCAGCGTGATTTCCTGCCCGTCCTTATTCACGATGCGCCGGTTCAGGTCAATCAAGATGCGCTCAAATTCCAAAGTGTTCTGCCGGGCTTTCGGCGTGCCGAACTCAACCCGCCGCAGCAGCGCTTTGATGTGCGCGATCAGTTCGCGGGTGCTGAACGGTTTGGTCAGGTAATCGTCCGCGCCCAGTTCCAGCCCCAGGATACGGTCTACTTCCTCGCTCAGCGAACTCAGCATCAGGATTGGCACGACACTAGCGCGCCGGATCGCCTTGCAGACTTCCCAGCCGTCCATTTCCGGCAGCAGAATATCCAGGATAACCACATCCGGGCGGCGTTCGAGGATGGTTTCCAGCCCGCTTCTGCCATCGGCAGCCGTGAACACGGTGTAACCATGTTCGCGGAGCGATTCTGCCAGGGGTAGTAAAATCAGCGGATCATCCTCGATCAGGGCAATGTTGACCATTACTTCGCTTCGATCTTTCCACTTCAACACCGTCATTATCCGTCCAAACCACATTTCGATAAAGTGAATTTAAGCTGATTTAAGGATTCTTTAGCCGCACTTTAGATTCTACCGTATCAAAGCCTGTATCGTAATGGTGGTTGAACATTCAGAGACCATTCGAGAAATCTGCGGGCGGGTTTGAAACCCGCCCCTACACGGGAAAATGGTGTGTGTCGCCGGGGAGGGTCTGAGGCCCTCCCAGAAGGCAACCGGCAATGATCCACTTTACAAATGGTCTCTCAATATAGATGTCAAACGATGATAACAGATGGCGCACTGCGCCCAAAGGAAATGATGAAAATGGTCATGAAAACCCTACCCCTTCTGCTCATGCTGGTTGTACTGAGCAGCCTGTCGGTCGTGTCTGTCAGTGCGGCAGACTCAACGGCGTATTCACTGGCGTTCGACAATACGGCCTGGCAGTATGATGCCGATAACGATGTCTACTGGCAGATCGGCGTCGTCTACGTGGCGAACCCGGCCACCACCGAGTACGAATCCCTGGGCATTTACGTCCCAGGCGCGTATATGACGGCGACGGCCAACGGTGACGGCACCTATACGGCGGCCATCAACGCGGAAGGCGTCGTCAACGGTTATACGGCGGCCACCGCGCCGATAGTGTTCCCGGTTAACACGCCCGGTTATACGGCGACGGCTGCCCCCACGTCCTACAGCTATGATGGGGTTTCCAGCTACCTTCAGGCTGGGTTTATCTATGTCCAGGCCGGGGCGCGCGGTAGAAACAACGGCTACGACAGCAGCGGCAGCCTCATCTACAGCGGCGGCGCGCCCTGGGGCGTGACCGACCTGAAGGCGGCGGTGCGTTATATCCGCTATAACGCGGAGGTGCTGCCCGGCGATAAGGCCAGCATCTTCGTATTCGGCATGAGCGGCGGCGGCGCGCAGGGTGCCGTAATCGGCGCGACGGGTGACAGTGAACTCTACTTCCCATATCTGGAGTCCATCGGCGCGGCGATGGTGGACGCCAACGGGAACACCATCAGCGATGCCGTCACCGGCGCGATGGTCTGGTGTCCGATCACCAGCCTGGATTATGCCGATGCTGCCTATGAATGGAATATAGGGCAGTACGCCACCACCAACACCCGCGCCGACGAAAGATGGACTTCTGCGCTCTCGCAAGACCTGGCCGAAGCGTATGCCGCCTATATCAATGCACTCGGTCTGACCGATGAAGACGGCAGCGCCCTGGTGCTGGAAGCATCCTCAGATGGCGTCTATGCCGCCGGCAGCTACTACGATTACCTGCTGGGCGTCGTGGAAGAATCTCTGAATAACTTCCTGAGCGATACGACCTTCCCGTATACCGAAAGCGCCGGCGGCTTTGGCGGCAGAATGCCCGGCGGCGAACGCCCCAGCGGTGGAATGCCCGGCGGCGGACAGCCTCCCAGCGGCGAAATACCCGCCGGTGGAATGCAGGGCGGCGACGCTGCCGCTTCCGAAGCAACCACCTACGAAACCGTGCAGGATTATATCGCCTCCCTGAACTCGGACGTGGAATGGGTCATCTACGATGCCGCGACCAATACCGCCAACATCACCAGCCTGGAGGCCTTTGCCACCCATCTGAAGACAGCCAGCAAAAGCGTGCCGGCCTTTGACGACCTCAGTCGCGGTCAGGCGGAAAACTACGTGTTCGGCAACGACGCGAGTGATGCCCTGCACTTCGACTTCACGGTAGCAAATCTGCTGGCCGCCAATCAGGCCGAGTACGCCGCCTATGCCGATTGGGATGCGTCCATCCTGGATGCTTACGCGGCAGACCTGGTGGCGCTGGACTCGCTCGGCAATGACACCCAATACCGCCAGGATATGTACAACCCCATGTACTACCTGCTGGACTATTACGCGGGGTATCAGACCTCAACCGTTGCCCCCTACTGGCGCATCCGTACCGGCATTGAACAGGGCGACACCGCCTCAACGGTAGAAGTTAACCTGGCGCTGGCGCTGGAAAATTACGAGGGCGTCGAAGCGGTGGACTTCGCCACCGTCTGGGGTCAGGGCCATACCCAGGCCGAACGTACCGGCGACAGTACGACCAACTTCATCGCCTGGGTCAATGAGGTGATGAGCCAGCAGCAGTAATCCCATCATACGAGCCGGCAGACTATCATGGCTGCGGCCCGTATGCAGCCGCAGGCAGCGGAATAGTAAGAGCGCATTAAGCTCATCTCTAAATTCGGCGATCCGAATGATGAAACGGCTTTTTACGCTCGCCAGCCAGCCTTTCGCCCTGAAGTGAAATGCACCCGCCGCCTATCTCGTGGTTGCTTTCCGGCGCGCTCGATGGTATAATAAATCCCACTTCAGGCTAGTTTAAGGAGTTCTCATTCGATACTGAAACAACCTGAAAGTGCGACCCCAGCACTCATCACGAGCGGTGGAGGGACTCGGCCCTGAGAAACCGCGGCAACCCCCAAAGCGTTGGGAAGGTGCCAATTCCGGCAGAGGGTAACTCTGGAAGATGAGCTTGAGCAGCGAACTTGCGCCTCCTCTGTTCCAGGGGAGGCGTTTTTACTTTATGGAGGAAACCACATGGTCAGTCTCAAGGAGCGTCAGCAGTCGTCCAACACGACCTTCATGACCTCGCCGCACTACGTCTTTACATCGGAGTCGGTTTCGGAAGGGCATCCCGACAAGATGTGCGACCAGATTTCCGACGCGGTTCTGGACGCCATCCTGGAACAGGACCCCAACGCGCGCGTCGCCTGCGAAACCTCAACAACGACCGGCATCGTTTTTGTATTCGGCGAAATCACCACCAGCGCCTATGTAGACATCGAGCGGCTGGTGCGCGATACGGTGCGCGAGATCGGCTACACACGCGGCAAATTCGGCTTTGACGCGGATACCTGTGGCGTGATGGTTTCGATCAAGGAACAATCATCGGATATTGCTCAGGGCGTAAACAAGGCGCTGGAAGCCCGCGAGGGCAAGATGACCGAAGCCGAGATCGAAGCCATCGGCGCGGGCGACCAGGGCATGATGATCGGCTTCGCCTGTGACGAAACGCCGGAATACATGCCGCTGACGATTTCGCTGGCGCACAAGCTGACGCGCCGCCTGGCCGAAGCGCGCAAAAGCCGCGAGCTGCCCTGGCTGCGCCCGGACGCCAAAAGCCAGGTGACGGTCGAATATGCCTATGGCCGTCCCAAGCGCGTGGACGCTGTTGTCATCTCCACCCAGCACGCGCCGGAAATCAGCCAGGAAGAAATCCGCGCGGCGGTGATCGAACACATCATCAAGCCCATCGTCCCGGCGGATATGCTGGACGCCGATACGCGCATTTACGTCAACCCCACCGGGCGCTTCGTCACCGGCGGGCCGCTGGGCGACGCTGGGCTGACCGGGCGCAAGATCATCGTGGACACCTACGGCGGCGTGGCGCGGCACGGCGGCGGCGCGTTTTCCGGTAAAGACCCGACCAAGGTTGACCGCAGCGCCGCCTACATGGCGCGTTACATCGCTAAAAACGTGGTGGCCGCCGGGCTGGCGAGCCGCTTTGAACTGCAAGTGTCGTATGCTATCGGCGTCGCGCAGCCCACGTCCATCGCCGTCGAAACCTTCGGCACCGGCGTTGTGCCGGACGAGATCATCGAAGGGCTGATTCGCAAACACTTCGACATGCGCCCGGCGGCCATCATCCGCGACCTGAACCTGCGCCGCCCGATCTTCAAGCAGGTGGCAGCCTACGGACACTTTGGCCGCGACGACCTGGACGTTCCCTGGGAAAAAACCGACAAGGCCGACCTGCTGCGCCGCGAGGCTGGCCTGTAATCCTGCTGCCCGCCGGGGCGAGCGTCTGGTTCGCCCCGGTTTTCTGTCTCCACGCAGCCGCCGATTTGCCATCCGTTAGAAATCTATTTGCTCTGATGTTCCGGCGTAAGGTATAGTGTAGCTACGCAACAACGGAAACCACGCTAAGGAGCAGGTTATATGCTCAGGAGAATCGGCAAGTTTTTCTGGCGCTTTATGGTGATTTTTTCGTTTATTGTCAATTTTGTGCTGGTTCTGGTGGTGGTCTTCCTGCTGCTGACGATCTTCGACATCAAAAAGAATATCGCCGGGCCGCTGCTGGAAGGGCTGCACAGCAGTTTCGTGGGGCTGGATAACGCCACCATTGACTGGACAATCCCGGTTCGCACCAGCATCCCGCTCGATACCAGTATCCCGCTCAACACCAGCATCCCGCTCAATACGATGACCAACGTCGTGCTGACCGCGCCCGTCCCGGTGTCCGTGATGGCCAATATCACCCTGCCGGGCGTGGGCGAACTGAACAACGCGCAGGTGTTTTTGTCCCTGCCGCAGGGGCTGCAGCTGCCGGTTTCGTTGAATCTGGACGTGCCGGTTAACCTGCAAGTGCCGGTCAACCTGGATGTGCCGGTTGAGCTGGACGTGCGCGCCGTCATTCCCTTAAACCAGACGCAGCTTCACGACCCGTTCGACAATCTGCGGCTGGTGCTGGAGCCGGTCGTGCGCATCCTGGGCAACCTGCCCGGAAGCTGGAGCGAGGTCGGGCCGTTCGCCAGCCAGCTTTTAAGCGGCACGCCGCCGAACCTGCTGGCCGACACCGCTTACACCTCCAACCCCTGGCCGGGGTACTCGCGCACCGCCGGGCTTTACTACACGCTCAGCAGCGTACCCTTCCCGGCGGCCAACCTGCCGGCGCAGACCGGCATCGTGCCGGTGGGCGGCATCCCGGCGCTGGACGCCCAGATGCGCCCGGAACTGTACGAAAACGGCAGCTCGCCGCAGGCCATCAACGTCCAGGCTGCCGAGAAACTGAATGCTCAGCGCATCCCAAACGCGAATTTCACCGGCCTGCCGGTCATCATCGAAGTGCAGGCAGTCGCGCCGGGTTCGGTTCAGGCCGTGCCGGAGCAAACGCCGCTGCCTGGCGAACCGGGCGTATCGCCAACGCCCGCGCCCACCGGCGACGATCTGGGCATCATGCCCACGCCGGGCGGCTGACCGCTCATCTGGCCGCAGCAGCTACGGAGGGGGAGACCGGCCTGGGTGTCCCTCTTTTTTAAACTTTGTTCTATAATCGCAGGTAAGGTTCAGTTCTGGTCATCCGAGAGGATTTATGCCCAAGCAGCCACACGAGTCCCGGCCACGCATTTGCGACTATGAAGGGTCGAACTATCGCACCGAGTTCTGGGAAGCCAGAGGCCGGGATTATGAAGATCGCGTCGAGCGGGTGGCACTGCGCCGACTGCTGCCCCCCGCCGGGCGGCGTCTGCTGGAAATCGGCGCGGGCTTTGGCCGCCTGACCAACGAATACCATGCTTACGAACAGGTCGTCCTGCTCGATTATTCGCTGTCGCAGCTTCGTTACGCCCGGCAACACCTCGGCGACGCCGACCGCTATCTGTACGTGGCCGCCGACGCCTATCACCTGCCCTTCCGCCCCGGCAGCTTCGATGCCGCCACCGGCATCCGGGTCATCCACCACATCAGCGACATGAGCGCCGTCTTCCGGCAGGTGCGGCGTGTCCTCATCCCCGGCGGCGTGTTCATCCTGGAATTTGCCAACAAGCGCCACCTCAAAGCCATGCTGCGTTATGCGCTGGGCAAACAAAGCTGGAACCCTTACGAGCTTTCGCCGGTTGAATTCGTCGAACTGAACTTCGACTTTCACCCGGACTACGTGCAGCAGCGCCTTGAAGTCGCCCGCTTTGAAACCGAAAAACGCCTGCCGGTGTCGTTCTTCCGGCTGGCGTCGCTTAAAGACCGGCTGCCTACCGATCTGCTAGTCGGCGTGGACGGCCTGCTTCAATTAACCGGGCTGCTGTTGACGCCCAGCATTTTCACCCGCAGTATCGCGCTTGGCACATCCCCGAATCAACTCGACGCGGCTTCGATTTTCGCCTGTCCCGAATGCGGCGGCGAACTGGCGCACAAAGGCGCCATCCTGGCCTGCCACTGGTGCGACCTGCGCTGGACAGTGCGCGACGGCATTTACGACTTCAAAGCGCCGCTGGAAGACTGAACCGCTACAGCGGCTCCAGGTGCGCCTGCACCCAATCCCGGTAGGCCGCCATCAATGCCTGCGTCTGCGGGCCGGGTGAACCCGCGCCGATCAGGAAACCGTCAATTTCCACCACCGGCACGATGCCCCGGCTGCTGCTGGTGATGAAGGCTTCGTCCAGGCGCGGCACATCCCGGACGCTGACGGCGGTTTTGCGCACCGGCAGCACCCCCGGCGCGACCGCAAAAACGACCTGCTGCGCGATACCCGGCAGCATCCCTGCCCCGGCGGTGCGCAGTTCGCCATCCAGCACGGCGTAAAAGTTACTGCTCAGACCTTCCAGAATCAGGCCATCGGCATCCAGCAGCAGGCCGGTGTAAATCCCCGGCGGCAGCGTGAAGCGTTCGCGCGCGTGCATCCAACCGGTGTTTTTAGACGCCGGATTCTGGCGTGCGCTGTCCGGCAGGGTGACGCAGCGCACCCCCCGTTCATACACCTGCGGCGGCGGGGGCTGGAACGGCTCTAACGACAGGATGAAGTCTTCAGGCTGCGCGCGGGATACGGTGATCCGAAAGCGCGTTTCGGCGTATCCCGCCTGTTGGATCATGCCGCGCAGCGCCGCCCGCAGCGCCGGCCGGTCGAGCCGGAGCGGGATGCCTTCGCGCCGCGCCGACTCTTCCAGTCGGTCCAAGTGCGCGTCGAACTTCAAAACCTGGAACGTGTGATAGGTGTTGGTGATGGTATAAACGCCGTCGTCCGGCTCATATCGCGCGGCATCGGCCAGCGAGTCGGCGGTATAAGACACGGGCTGCAAACCGTCCGGCGTGAGCAGGCGCACCAAACAGGGAGACATGCCCATCCTTCTCTGGTTTTTCTATCGTTTTTCAGTTGTTTTTCAGTCCAAAAACGATGCTTCATACGGCTCAAACTGTTCAAACTGGCCGATGACATCCGGCAGCGTATCGGTTGTCGCCACGCCGTCCGGCCAGGCTTTGCCGCTGTTCTGCCAGATCACCGGGATGCCGTACTCGAAAAAGGCCAGCGTAAATTCGTTCAGCGGCGGCAGGTGTCCCGCGCCCATCGCCTGAAGCGTGGCCGGCGGCGGATAGGCCGGCTGGCCGCCGTAGCCGATGGTTTTGCCCTGGTACAGCAGGTAGCGAATGATACGCCGGCTGAAAAACCAGATCGGATTCCAGGGACACTGGTTGCTGTACGGCTGCGGGCGGCTGTACGGCTGGAGCAGCTTGCGTGGCGCAAGGCCGCGCACGTTCCGAAAGGCCGTATTGCCGCTTAACAAATGCACTTCCAGGTGCAGATGATCGTTAAAACCCTGGCCGCCCGGCGTGCCGCTGATGCCGATCACCTCGCCGGCCTTGACCACGTCGAACTGGTTCTTAACCCGGTTGTCGCTCATATGGGCGTAGGCCACCAACACGTTGCTCATCATGCGCCGGCCCTGCGCATCCTTGAACCGCTCCGGCAAAAAGCACCACAGCACCAGCGACCTATCCTTCGGGTCGGCCATGAACGGCCAGTTTTTGATGATAACGCCGTCGCTCACTGCCGCCAGCGGCGTGCCGGTTTCGATGATGAAATCGTAGCCGTTGTGCATCCCGCCCACGCGGCTGTAAAAACGCGGCCAGTTGCGCGCCGCAAACGTGTTCGGCCCGAAGCCGTTTACCTGCATATTCACCAGCCGGTGGCGCGTGCGAATCTGCACCGGCAGCGTATCGAACGGGTCAGGCAGGCCGATGGTATCTCCGGCGGCACGCATCTGGTCATAAGCGCCGGGTATCGAAAACTGGTCGGGAATCGCGTTGATGTAGTCATCCACCGTCCGCCGCACCAGCGAGTCGTCGCCGGGCATCAGCAGCCAGGCGGCGGCGTACCCCTCGCGGTTTTCGTCGGTGCGGATGTTCAGGAACTTACCCCCGGCCTGGCCTTCGGCCATCTTCGCCAGCGCGCCGTCCAGCGGTTCCAGCAGCATGACCGCTTCGTTCCTTTGCAGCCGTTCGATCACCTCGGCCTGCGGCGAAGCCTCGCGGCGGACGTTGAGCGCCTCGACGGTCGCCACCAGGACGGTCGGCTGCTCCGGCGGCGGGGGCGGCGTAACCACCACCTCCGGCACGCTGAGCGCAGACACAGGCGGCGGGGTCGGCACGACGGGCGCCACTGCCGCCACAGCCGGCATCTCGACCGGCCCGCGTGTATCGCGGTCAGGCTGCGCCGTAGCCACAGCGCGCGTGATAAGCCGGTCGAAAATGTCGGCACGCGCGCGGATAATGCCCTCGTAGGTCAGGGCATTGGCCGGGCCGTTGTAGGCGCTGGCGAAGGTCAGGTAATCGTCGCCCTGTAACGCCTGGATGGCCGGCGAAGTCGCGCCCGGCCCCTTCACCACGTCAAACATCGCCAAAAGCTGCGCGTGGGCGCTGCGGGCGAACTGGTCGAACATATGCTGCACGCTTTCGTAGCCGATGCTTTTATAATTAAAGCCCATAATCTGCGGCGCGCCCATGCTGATGCTGGACAGCGCCGCTGTATCGTCCAGGGCGCGGGCGAAGGTCAGCACGTCCCATTCCCGATTCTGGCTGCCATGAAAGCTCACCCAGGGGCTTTCCGGGTTAGGACGCCACTGGTGGCCCTTCCAGTTGTTGCGCGGCGAACTGGTGTCAAAAAGAAAGTGGCGGTTAAAAATGTCCGGGTGCTGCTCGCCCCAACGGCGATAAAAAATGTGATTTTCAAAACGAATAATCATGCGGCCATCGGCGGCGAAGGCGCGCCCGCTGCTTTCCGCCACCAGCACCGCCACCACTGCCTTGACCGTAATCGCCAGTAGATCAGACAGGCGACTCAGCAGATTGCCATAAGCGTTCCAGGTCTGCGCGACGACCAGTTCAGCGCCCGTCAGCCCGTCCACCGGGATGAGTTTGTCCGACACAAGCTGGATGTCCAGCAAGTCCGGCTGCTGGCCGAGAAAACCCACCGGCGCGTTATCCACCACAATGCGGATATACTGGCCGAAAGCGTAACCTTCAGCTGCGCCGGCGCGCACGCGCAGCCAGTCACTCTGCCGTTCCAGCACGTCTACCGTCATGCCGTCGGGCAATACGGTTACGACGCCGTACTGCGTCCCTGCACCCGAACGCAGGCGTAACCCCTGCGCTGCCATCACCACACCCCGCAACGCCATAGTCTGGCCTCCCCTGGAAATAAGACCCGCGCAATTACTGCCAATGATTCGTCCCCGCACGATCATAGTTGATTATACGCGCCCAAAACCAACTGGACAAAGCCGCCGCCCCTATGATAAAATGCTGCCACATTCACCCGGAAAAACACAGCACAATTGGGGCTGGAGGCAAATCGCATGGCAAATCACAAATCGGCGCTGAAGCGGATGCGCCAGAATGAAAAGCGCCGTCTGCACAACCGCGTCTACCGCACCCGCGTTCGCACGCTGATTAAACGCGCCCGCGCGCAAATCGCGGAAGGCTATGCAGAAGCGGCCAAAGACAAAACGAAGGCCGCCATTGGCGTGGCGCAAACCGACCGCAGCTACCTGGAAGCCGCCAGAGCCGCGACCAAAGCGGCGATCAAAGACCTGGACACGGCAGCCAGCCGAGGCACCATCCACAAACGCAACGCGGCCCGCCGCAAGAGCCGCCTGATGAAACAGCTCGCGGCGCTCGAAGCGCAGTCGTAAGACCGGAACTTTCCGGGTTGAACCACACCGGCCTGCAAGAGCAGGCTTTTTTATTTTTCGTCAGGGGTGCAGGTCGAGCGACAGCGCCGGAATCATCTCCGGCATCGGCTCACTGGGGACTTCCAGTCGGTAGCCCACGCCGCGCACGGTTCGCAAAAAGCGCGGATTGCTGGGATCGGCTTCGATGACTTTACGCAGCCAGCGGATATGCACGTCGAGAGTGCGCGTGTCGCCCATGTAGTCGGTGTTCCACACCTGCTCCATCAGCGTCTTTCGCTCCAGCGTTTCACCCGGATGACGGAAGAAGATTTCCACCAGCGAAGCCTGTTTGGGCGTCAGCGGGGTTTCCTGCCCCTCCACGATCAACACGCGCCGCGCCGGATTCACCATAAAGGGGCCGCAGCTAATCACTTTATCGTCCTGGGCCTGCAACACGCGGGACACCGCCCCCAGCAGCCGGCGCGTACTGAGCGGCGGAAACAGCAGCACATCGGCGCAGCTTCCGGCGGCATCTTTTGGCCCCGGATGAATGTGGACAATCGGGACGTTCACCAGGCCGTCGCGCAGTTCCTGGCAGATTCGCGCGCCGGGCGTGCGCATCGAGACGGCATCCAGCACGATGACCTGCGGGGTCTGCTCCCTGGCAAGCACCAGCGCGCGTTTGCCACTGGACGCGACGAAGACTTGGTAGCGTTTTTCGAGGGCATTCGCCATCGCTTGGGTGGCCTGAACGCGCCCGACAAACAGAAGCCTGGCCGCTTCCATGCAGGACCTCCACACATCGTGCTTCACATCAGGGTAAAGAGATTATAGCGGGCTTTTGAGAAGCACGAAACCCCTATCTTGAGGTTCTTTCGGCCTATTGTGTGGCATAATCTCCATACGAGATATAAAATTCTTCAACTTCTTTTGAACGAGCTTTGCATGAAAAACCAGATTTCTCAACTCGATCACAATCTCGAATGGCATACGCTGCCGGCGCTGACCGAAAAAGTCATCGAACAGGCCATCGCCATCCAGCAAATCGCATCCCCAACCTTTCATGAGATTCGGCGAGCCGATTACGTTGCCTCGCAGTTCGCTGCGCAGCGGCTGCTGCAAGTAGAGATGGACGAGGTTTATAACGTCTATGGCCTGCTGCCGGGCAAACAGCGCCACGCCCCGGCTTTGATGGTGACGGCGCATACCGATACGGTGTTCCCCCTGGAAACCGATCTGAGCGTCCACGCTGAGGCAGGGCGGATTCACGGCCCCGGACTGGGCGATAACAGCATCGGCGTGGCCGGCCTGCTGGGGCTGGCGAGCTTTTTGCAGAAGAATCACCTCATCCCGTGCAGCGACATCTGGTTTGTGGCGACCAGCCGCGAAGAAGGCATGGGCGACCTGGGCGGCATGAAGGCCGCTTTCACCCGACTCAAGCCCCGCATTCACCGGGTCATCAACCTGGAAGGCATGGCGCTCGGCCACGTTTACCGGGCGGGCATCGCCGTGCGGCGCCTGCACATCACCGCCGCCGCCGAGGGTGGGCATAGCTGGCTCAACTTTGGACGTTCTAGCGCGGTGCATGGTATCCTGGAGTTAGGCGCGCGCATCACGGCGCTGCGCCCGGCGCAGGCGCCCCGCACGACCTACAACATCGGCCTCATCGAAGGCGGGCAATCTATCAACAGCATCGCCACGCAGGCCGGCCTGTGGCTGGACTTGCGGTCGGAAGAACCATCCGGGCTGGCGCAGATCGAACAGGAAGTGCGCGCCCAGGTTCAGGCCATCAGCCGCCCGGACTTGAGTTTCTCGATTGAAATCGTCGGCGACCGACCCGCCGGGAAACTGCCGCCGGAGCATGATCTGGTGCAGGGCGCGCTGGGCGCGCTGGCGCAGGTAGGACTCCAGGGCGTGCTGGAGAACGGCAGCACCGACGCCAACATCCCCCTGGCAGCCGGCTGCCCCGCCGTCACCGTCGGCATCACGCGCGGCGGGAACGCGCACCGCCTGGATGAATATATCGAAACGCAGCCGGTGTCCGTGGGTTTGCGGCAGCTTATCATCCTGGCGCTGGCGGCGGCCAACTGCCTGAATTAACGTATGATGGAGTGCGAATGATGGCTTCTATTGATGTCCTGATCGTTGTGCGTCGTGAAGACGCCGGCCGCTTTTACAAAAACCTGTCGGCCTACCCGGATTTTCGCGTCCAACTGGTTTCCGACCTCAGCGATGCGCTGAATATCCTGGCCGACCGCAACCAGCATGTGGACGTGCTGGTAGTAGACAATCGCATGGGCCATACGTTCGAGTTCATCACCGAACTGCGCCACAGCTATCCGCGCCTGTTTATCGTGCTGGTGGACGAGGATGCCGATTTTGGTCTGCCCGGCCAGGCCGACGAAATCAGCACCGAGCCGTTCACCAATAACGACCTCATCCGCCGCATTACCCGGCTGATGTCCGACCGCCAGTTAGAAACGCTGCGCGCGGACAGCCTGCCCGCCGTCCGGCAGTTCGCCAAAGAACTGCGAAAAGCCGCCGGCGAAATCGGCAAACAGCAGACGGCGGTGGCAGCCTGTAAAAACCTGGGTTACGAGTACGTGGCTTTTTATCGCCTGGAAAGCGCCGACCCGCTGCGCCTGACGCTCAAGGCGCAGGACGGCCCGCCGCCTATTCAGGTCGCCGCACCCAAACAGGCCGCGCCGGATGACCTGATGGCCTGGGTGGCGCAAAGCGGACAGAGCCGCATCACCGGCCCCAACGACGCGCCTAATCACCCGCTGGTCGCCAGGGGGCGGCTGGGCGCGGTCGCCTGCGTGCCGGTCATCCTGGGCGGCAGCCGCTATGGGGTGCTGGTCGCCTGCCGCGATCAGCCCGGCTCGATCACGCAGGAAAACGTACTGATGCTGGAACTGGTTTCCGCGCAGCTTGTCGCCGCCGTCTCGAAGGAAATCATCAGGTAAATCACAGCGCCGTCAGCGCCGCTTCCAGCCGCGCGATCTCGTCGTGCGTGTTGTAGTGCGACAGCCCGACGCGCACCATGCCGTGTTCGCCGTGTCCCAGGCGTTCCATGATCTCCTGGGCGTAGTAGTTGCCGTCCCAGACGTAAATGCCCGCCCCGGCCAGATATTCCGCCACCGCGAGGGGCGTGTGTTTTTCGTGGGTAAAGACGACGGTCGGCACGCGCGCCTCGTAACGCGCCGGGTCGGTGATGCCGAACACCTGCACGCCGGGGACGCCCCGCAGCACGTCTATCAGGTGCGCTACCAGTTCGCGTTCGTAAACGCCGACCGCCGCCATCGCCATCTTTAACGTCTGCCGCCGCCCGCTCAAGCCGCCGAACAACCCGGCAAATTCCGCGCCGTAAGCCTGCCCCAGCGATTCGAGGTAATCTATCGCTGCCCCTACCCCGGCGATGGTTTCAAAACTGGGCGTGCCGGTTTCCCAACGGTAAGGTGGCCGGTCTTTTGACGGGCGCACTTTGTAAACCGGCAGTTCCGCCAGCAGCGCCCGCCGCCCCCACATCACCCCGATGTGCGGCCCGAAGAACTTGTAGGCCGAGCAGAGCAGAAAATCGCAGCCGATGACCTGCACATCTATCGGGATGTGCGGCGCGCTCTGCACCGCGTCCACCACGTACAGCGCCCCGGCGGCGCGCGCCATCTGCGCGATCTGACCGACCGGGTTGATCGTGCCGACGGCGTTGGAAGCGTGTACCGTCGCCACGATGCGCGTCCGGTCGGTCAGCGCCGCTTCCAGGCTGTCCATGTCCAGCGTGCAGTCCTGAACACGAATATCTACCCAGCGCACGACCAGCCCGTAATCTTCGGCAATCCGCAGCCAGGGCGCGATGTTAGCATCGTGATCCATGCGCGTCAGCACGATTTCGTCGCCGGGTTTGAGCTGTTTCGCCAGCGCGCGGCTGAGGCTGAAGGTCAGCGTCGTCATGTTCGGCCCAAACACGATTTCATCGGCGCTCGGCGCATTCAAAAAATCGGCCATCCGCTGCCGAACCTCCCGCACCATCGCGTCGCTGCGCCGGCTGGTCGCAAACGCCCCGCCGGAGTTGGCATTCATGTGCCGGTAGTAATCGCTCACCGCTTCGATCACCGAACCGGGAACCTGCGTCCCGGCGGGGTTATCAAAAAAGACGACCGAGGGGTTTAACTGGAGCGCCGGAAAACGCGCCCGAACAGCCTGTACGTCGAAAGTCATGGTGTTGTCCCTGCATGTGTGTTTAACTGCGACAGAATATGATAACGCGCCGCAACAACGCAGCAAAAATGAGAGTAATTTCCCCTTTCCGAGATTTCGCTTGCAGGGTACAGTCAAAGTGTTTTAATATAATCCTTCATAAGATTTAGCGCAGGAAACCACCCGCTTTAGCGGGTGGAGGAATGCACCTTCGCTCCTTTCAATCTACAACCTCAACCGAATTCAGAGCCTTGAAATATGTAATGCTTTGAGCCATACTTGGAACATGAAACTGGTTGCACAGGTCAAACTTCAACCGACAGACGAACAACGGCAGTACCTTCTGCAAACGCTGGAACAGGCCAACGCCATCTGTGACCAGATCAGCGCCTACGCC
>JACAES010000122.1 GCA_013388735.1 Chloroflexota bacterium
AAGGCGCTGGGTAACGAAAAACGGCTGAAGATCATGGGTCTGCTGGCCGAGCGCGAATACACAGTCGGCGAGCTGGCCGAAACGCTGGGCATCAAAGAGCCGACCGTTTCGCAGCACCTCGACATGCTCAAACATTTTGGGCTGGTCAAGGTGCGCCCAGACGGCAACTTTCGGTATTACGCCTTCGACGCGCAGGCGCTCATCAACATGAACCGGGAAGTGTTCAGCCGCGAAGGGCTGGCCTCCATTGTGAGCGAGGCGGTTGAAAGCGGCGACGACTTCGAGCAGCGCGTGTTCAAGGCGTTTTTCGATGGCGAGCGAATCATGCACTTTCCGTCCAGCGAGAAGAAATGGCTGGTCATCCTGCGCTGGCTGGCCGACCGGTTCGAGTACGATGTGAAGTATCCTGAAAAGCAGGTGAACGAGATCATCACCCGCCACCATCCCGACTACGCGCTGCTGCGCCGCGAACTGATAGACCGGGGCTTCATGCGGCGCGAGAAGGGTATTTACTGGCGCATCCGGCCCGACCTGGCCTGAGATGATGGTTGAGTTACGGAGGGGCGAGTTTGGAAACCCGCCCCTGCCGGATACCATTTTTCTATCGGGGCGCGCGGGTAAATCCGGCGCTCAACCGGCGCTTTGCAGCAGAACCTGGCCGCCGGGAACTTCCAGCACATAACGCAGTTTAATCTCAAACGTATCGTAGTTGCGGGCTTCCAGCACGCCGTTCGCCAGCAGGTTATAAGCGGCGGCGTCATACAGCGGCGGAATGCCGCTGGCGCCGGAAAGCTCCAGGCGCGCCGCCACCGTATCCGGCACGAAGATCGTCAGGTCGCCATCGCGGACGGCCAGCACGCCCAACACGGCGTCCTCCGGCGAACCGAGCGGTTTATAGTCCGGCAGCGTCACCAGCGCATCCCCGCGCCGCAAATTCATGTTCAGGCGCTCGACGGCCAGGCCGCTCAGCGTCAGGCTGGCGTCGCCGTCCGCGCCGTTAAAGTTTATGTCCAGCGCCAGCTCCGGCGGCAGTTCCAGGCGCAGCCGCCCGCGCCCGACAGCTTCCAGCAGCGGGTAGGGATTCGGCTGCGTTTCGCGCACGGCCAGCGTGGCGGTGCCGTCCCCGGCTTCGGCGTATTCCGTCCAGACCAGGCTTTCGGTGCTGCCGACGAACTGGCCGATCACCTGCCGTTCTTCCAGGGCGCGCACCAGTTCAACATCGGTATTGAGCATATCCACCTGGACGCGCAGCAGCGTGACGCCCGCGCCAACCGGCTGGTTAACCGCCTGCCGGTAGTCATCGCGCTCCTGTGTGGCGCGGGTGGAAAAGGCAAATACCGTCATCACGGCCACCAGCGCCCCGCTGATGAGCAGCGCCGCCAGGCTGCCCGCCGGGACACGCCCGCGCAGGAACAGCGCCAGCCCGCCGAACACCAGCAGCGCCGGCCATGCCCGCGCGACCAGATCGTAAATGCCGTCCGGCACGAGGCCGAACGCCCGCAGCACGATCACCAGCGCCGCCGCCAGCAGCACCACGCCCCACAGCAGGTTTGTTCGCCGCTGCATCGTCACCCCCTTAACTGCCGCAGGAAAAACACGGCGCTCAGCGCCAGCAGCATCCCCGGCCAGAACAGGTCTTGCCCGGTGGGGCTTTTCAGGCTGCCGCCCGCGTGTGCCACCCAGGCCGCGCCGGTCGCCAGCGCCAGCGCCAGCGCCAGCAGCAGACGCCACGCGCCGCCGCGCCGCCGGTTCAGCGGCGACTCCTGCGGCAGCAGCCACCACAGCAGCAGGTACAGCGCGGCAAACGCGCCGCCCGTCAGCACCGCCAGCGCCGCAAAACCCGCGCGAAACCACCAGCTATTCACAGGCAGCAGCGCGCCCAGCCCGCCGCACACGCCGCCCAGAACTCGATCGGTAAAACTTCGGTACATCGTCTGTCACTTTTGGTTACAGTCGCCAGAGTTAACGACACCGTAGTACACTATAGCGTTAATGGCACAGCAGCGCAAAGGCCGTCTGGCACGCCGCTGCGCCGAGGATGTTTGCTTGTGCCGGGAATCTGGCTTACAGGGAGGGTGAACGATGAAAATCGGAATCGTCGGTTGTGGGTTGGTGGGGGCGACTGCGGCCTACGCGCTGGTGATGCGCGGCATTGGCCGAGAGATTGTGCTGGTGGATAAAAACCGGGCGCGCGCCGAGTCGGAAGCCGACGATCTGCTGCACGCCGTTCCGTTCGCGCATCCGTTAATGGTCAACGACGGCGACTACCCCGACCTGGCCGGCTGCCGCGTCGTGATCGTCTCTGCCGGCGTGAACCAGCAGCCCGGCGAAACCCGGCTGCAACTGCTTGCACGCAACGCGGCGATCTTTCGCGCCGTCATCCCGGCCATCCTGGAACACGCGCCGGAAGCCGTGCTGGTGATCGCCACCAACCCGGTAGACGTGATGACACACCTGGCGGCGCGTTATGCCGCCGACCTGGGCTGCCCCTGCTGCCGCGTGATCGGCTCCGGCACGACGCTGGATACGGCGCGTTTTCGCGCCCTGCTGGGGCGGCATCTGGGCGTGGACGCCTATCACATTCACGGTTACGTGGTGGGGGAACACGGCGACTCGGAAGTGTTAACCTGGTCGCTGGTGTCGGTCGGCGGCATCCCGCTGGACGAATTCGTGCCGCTGCGCCACAGTGCGCCGCTGGACGAAGCCGTCCGCCAAGAGATTGACTCCCAGGTGCGCCGCGCCGCCTATCACATCATCCAGGGTAAGGGGGCGACTTACTACGGCATCGGCAGCGCCCTGGCGCGCATCACCGACGCGATACTGCGCGACCAGCAGGCCATCCTGACGGTCTGCACACCGGTGGAAGAAATCGCGGGCGTGCGCGACGTAACGATTGCCCTGCCGCATCTGGTCGGCGGCAGCGGCGTGCTGGCGACCTTCCCGCCGCCGCTGGACGAAACCGAACAGGCCGCCCTGCACGCCAGCGCCCGAACCATCCGTCAAGCGATTGAGGAGATGGGATAGATACAAGGGATTCGCGCGAGGCGAAAGTGCAGTCTGATGCGATTGCCCTGGGAGGGCAGGTTTTGGGCCTGCCCCCGGTGATGCCGTTGGGTTTATTCGCCCGCGTAGGGTTCGAAAAAGATCAGGCTGTCCAGCATCGTCAGGAAGGCCGCATCCGCCGCTTCCAGCAGATCGGGCGGCGCATCCAGATCAAGCGAGTAACCCAGGCCGTTTTCCGGCACGTACACGACCGCCAGCCAGCCTTCGCGGGCCTCGCCGCCGGTGGTGAAGCGGTAGTCCACGTAATAGGCGTCGTAGCCGTCCAGGTCAACCGCCCGCGGCTCGCTGTACTCCAGATCGTCCAGGCCGCTGAATTCTTCCAGCTTAAGGTCAAGCACCGCGTCCGCCGATTCGACTTCGTAGGCTTCGATGTAAATGTTGATGTCGCCGCTCTCGTCGCTGACGTTGAGCGTCACGCCGCCTTCTTCATCCTCGAATACGGTCGGATCTGTCCAGTTCCAGGGATACAGGAAGTTGATGCCGAACGACACGTCCTTGAAGCCGCGATAGGCGGTATCCAGCCCTTCGTTGTCCACCGACAGGTTCGCCGTGTCGGCGCTGATATTACCGGCCAGGTCTTCGATCAGAATGGTTAAAGCGTAATCGCCGCTCTGCGCCGGGACGTACCGGAAGGTGAAGGGAGCGCCGCCGAAGGTCAGCACGTCATCGGTGCCGACCAGCACGACTTCGTTATTTTCGTCCAGGAAGCGCCAGGTGGGCTGGAACCGGTCGCCGGGTGATACGCGGATTTCCGCCGGGGCGGTCGCCGTACCGGACTGCTCCACGCCCCAGACGCCGGTCACGACGCGGTTTTCGGTGTCAAAGACCAGATAAGCGGTCGCGCTGCGCCCGTCTTTCCACAGGTAAAAACCGCTCACAATCGCCTGATTTTCCTGGTCGCTGGGCAGCAGCAGGGTGGGGATTTCCACCTCGCCGTCGCTGACGACCGGCATCTCGACGTTCCAGGTGAACTCCCAGGACGACAGCCCGTCGGGGTAGCCGGTGATGGCTTCGCCGTCCACCGTCACGGTCGAAGACACCAACTGGTCGGTATCCAGCATGTACTGCGTGCCATCGTCCAGTTGCAGCGTCACGAAGAAGCTGACGTCAACAATCTGCTGGCCGTTCAGGTCGAACAGAATCACCGGCGGGTCATAGATGCTGCCGGGCGCATCGGCAGGCAGCAGACCGGTGATGCTGATGTTCAGCGCGGCGGCGTCCAGCGTGGTGGTCGCCGTGCCATGAAACGTATCCAGAAAATCATACCAGGGCAGCAGGGATGCCGGGTTAGATGCCCGGTACAGACCCGCCCCGCCGCTCAGTTCGTAGGTGCGGGCATTGCGCGGGAAGAAGATCGAAACGCCGCTGGCGTCCGGCAGGCCGTCGCTGGTGCGGCTGTAGACGACCATTGCCGCTGTGGTGTCAGACACGCCCTGGGCGGCTTCCGCCACCGCCGGGTCGGGCGAAAGCTCCGCCAGCAGGTTCATAACGTGAATCAGGTCTACCGACGAAATCGCGTCGGCTTCGTCCGGGCTGCTGTCTGCCCCGAACACCTGGGCGTTATTGCGCGCCTGGCCGATGGCCGCCAGCGAGTCCTGCGGGTTGGCCGCTACCGCCGACGCCAGGGCGGTAATCGAGTCCACGACGCCGCCCACCTGCGATAGATCAAGAAGCGCCAGATCGAAGTTGGGGTAGGACGTGATGACATCGGTATAAAACGTCATGTAGCTGTCCACGATGATCCGGCCCAGTTCCGCCGTATCCATGTCCGGGTTCTGGTTGAGCGTCCGCAGCGGCGTGGTATATTCCCAGCCCGCGCCGGGGATGGTTTCCTCGGACGCGATGGCGTAGTCCGCGAAACGCGCCAGCATCTCGAACACTTCGAGCTGCGCCATCAGGCAGGCGTCGAAGGCCACAAAATCGAAGCGTTCGATGCCGGCCTGGACGGTGGCTGCTTCCAGCGCCGCTTCGATCTCCGGCATTTCCAGCAGATCGCCGTCCTGCTCGTCGCTGCCGACCATCGTCCAGCCGCCGCCGTGATCCCACAAAATCAGCCCGTAGTGTTCGGCGGGATAGTTCGCCGCCGCCCAGGTGATGAAGTCCACCAGCACCTGCGGGTCGCCGGAGTTGACTTCGCCCAGGTTTTCCAGAGCGGCCAGCCGGGGCGCGGCCAGCGGCGCGCCGCCGCCGGGCGTGGCGATGCTCTGCAAGGCCAGCGCCTCGATCTCCGAATCGGAGGCGCTGCGCACCTGGTTGAGCAGGTCGTCAAATTCGGCGGACGACAGGCCCAGGTCATCCGGCGTCAGCGACGCAAAAAGCGCCTGGATGGTTTCCCGCGAGACGGCGAAATCGCTGCCGCCTGCGCCGGGCGTGATGGCGTAACGCCGCGTTTCCGTCCAATCGCCGAACACTTCTTCGTAACTTTCGGCGCGATCCATCTGGATGACGATATTGACGTTTTCGCCCGCGCCGGCCTGCATCTCGATCAGGTCATTGATGGCGAACGGCTCCAGGTCATTATCGGCGACCAGGTAAACCATCCACGTCCAGGGCGCGCGTTCCTGCGCCGCCGCCGGAACGGTGCCGCCGACACCGATCAACAATAAACAGGCCAGTAAAATACCCGCTCTTTTTCGCATCAGCTTCTCCTCTTTAATCCTTTAATCCATATCGGCTTATTCAGTGTATGCGATTTTGGATTGCTTGAGCAAAGGCGGCGCGGCGGCGTTTAATTAAAATGAACATTCGCGCCTTCAGCGTGGTAAAATTGTCAGCGCGACCGGATTAATCAGGAGGATGGTACATGCTCACCCCCACACAGCGCCGCGAGATGATCGAGGCTGTCCGCCGTTTCCCGGCGGAACTCGAAGCGGTTGTCGGCGGCCTGACCGAAACGCAGCTTAAAACCCGCTTCATCCCGCACGAGTGGTCGGTGATGCAGAACGTTCACCACCTGGCCGACTCGCACATGAACGCCTTCATCCGTACCAAGCTGCTGCTGACGGAAGATCATCCCACGCTGAAACCGTACAACCAGGAAACCTGGGCGGAAACCGCCGACGCGCTGGAACTGCCGCTGGAGGCTTCGCTGGCGATTCTGCGCGGCCTGCACCACCGCTGGAGCGACCTGCTGGACAGCCTGGACGAACGCGCCTGGGCGCGCACCGGGCTTCACCCGGAGGTCGGCGAGATGTCGGTAGAGGATATTCTGCAAACCTACTCCCGGCATGGCGCAGGGCATATTGAGCAGATTCAAAAGACGCTGGCCGCTGCGACGGCGTAATATAATCGGTTTTATGTCACATTCCTGGCCGGTTTACGGACACGATTGGGCCGTCGAACATCTGCGGAAGGCGCTGGCGAACGGGCGCGTGCGCCATGCTTATCTGATCGTCGGCCCAGAGTCGGTTGGCAAAGAGACGCTGGCGCGGGCTTTCGCCCAGGCGTTAAACTGCGCCGACCCCGACGAAGCCGCCCGCCCCTGCGGCGTGTGCCGCGCCTGCAAGCTGATCGCCAGCGGCAACCATCCTGACATGCTCTATTCGCAGCTTGACCCGGCAACCGGGACGCTGCGTATCGAAGAAGTGCGCGCCGTCACCAGCCGCATCGCGCTCAAGCCTTACGAGGCGCGCTACCGGGTGGCGATCTTCCGCGACTTCGACCGCGCCCGTCCGCAGGCGCAGGACGCCCTGCTTAAAACGCTGGAAGAGCCGCCGCCGCACGCCATCCTCATCCTGCTGGCGCCGGCTACCGATGCCCTGCTGCCGACTATCATCAGCCGCAGCCAGGTCATCAGCCTGCGCGCCGCCCCGGTGGAGACGATCCGCGATATTCTGATCGAGCGCCGGAACGTCGAACGCGCCCAGGCCGACCTGCTGGCGCGTTTGAGCGGCGGGCGCGTGGGCTGGGCCATGCGCGCCATAGATGATCCCACGCTGCTGGAACAGCGCGACCAGGCGCTTACCATGCTGGACAATCTGCTGGCGCTCAACCGCGCCGGACGCTTCGAAATCGCCGAAGACCTGAGCAAAGACAAACTGGCGCTCTACCCGCTGCTGGAACTGTGGCAGTCCTACTGGCGCGACGTGCTGCTGATCGCCCAGGGCGCGGCGCTGACGCCCGCCAACAAAGACCGCTGCGCCGCGCTCGAACGCCTGGCGGGGACGCTCATGCCGGAAGAAGCCTTAGCAGCGCTGCGCGCCACCCGCGAAACGCTGCAAAGTTTAAACACCAACCTCAATCTGCGGCTGGCGCTGGAAGTGATGTTCCTGGATTACCCCGGCCTGCGGCGGGGATGAGGGGAATTGCTGTCGCAGATCAGCCTTGCCGATAACGCGCGGCGCGTTCACGCAGGGCCGGCACGCAGCCGGACGGCGGCGTCACCGAACCGAGCGGTTCGCTTTCGCTGCCATGAAAATCCGAGCCGCCGGTCATCACCAGACCAAAACGCGCCGCCAGCCCACGCAGGTTGTCGCGCACGATTTCGCTGTTGAGCGGGTGAACGACTTCCACGCCGTCCAGGCCGGCAGTCACCAGGCGTTCGACCATCGCGGCGTAATCCGGCAGCACGGCGGGATGCGCCAGCACCGCCGCGCCGCCCGCCCGGTGAATTAACGCGACCGCCGCTTCAGGCGTCAGCCGCTCCCGCGAGACGTAAGCCGGGCCGCCGGTATACAGATAGCGGTCAAAAGCCTCGCTGACAGAAGCGACCAACCCGGCTTCCACCATCGCGCGGGCGATGTGCGGGCGTCCTACCGCGCCGCCGTCGGCCTGTGCCAGCACGCGCTCCCACGAAACCGGCAGCCCCAGCGCCGCCAGCTTTTCGACGATGCGCTGCCCACGCTTCAGCCGGTCGTCCCGGAAGCGTGTGAGCTGCGCCTGGAAATCGTCTGACTGCCAGTTGAGGAAATAGCCCAGGATATGCACATCGAGTTTATCCGATTCGGCGCTTAATTCGATTCCGGGGATGACCAGCAGCAGATGGCTGGCCGTCGCCTGGGCTTCGAGGATGCCGGCGGTGGTGTCGTGGTCGGTGATGGCGATCGCTTCCAGGCCGATGGCGCGGGCGCGCCAAACCAGGTCAGCCGGCGCAAGTTCGCCGTCAGAAGCGGTCGTGTGCAGATGAAGATCAACCCGCTGCATTACGGGCGCGGCTCGACCGCAAACCGGACAGCCGTCCGTTCCTGTCCATCAATGCTCACCTCGGTGAAGTAGGGTGTGAACACGATGTCTATCTCATCTCGACTCAGATACCCTCTGGCAATAGCCAGCGCCTTGACAGCCTGGTTGACTGCGCCGGCGCCGATGGCCTGCACCTCGGCGTAGCGATGTTCGCGGATGACTCCGGCGATTGCCCCTGCTACAGCCGTCGAGCGAGACTTTGCGGATACTTTAATGACATCCGGCCCCGATGCGTGTTCTTCTGTGTTCATTGTTATCCTCGCATTCCTGGTGCCCACCCCCACTGGGCGGGAAGCGACTGGCGCACATCGTGTCAGTCGCGCATCGGCCTATTTCGATGCCTCTGTGACGTACTCCCCACATCCCTAAGGATGGGAGAAACTGCCGTGAGCGCCGGATGCCCCGTTGTATACGGGGTCTTCTTCCGACTGAGACAGTATGAGGCGACGCCCCGCCTCAAGAATATTCAAAGCCGCATTATGATCGCGGCCAAGCGCCAAACCGCAGCTCTCGCAAACGAAGATGCGTTCTGCTAAGGTGACGGCTTGCTCATGACCACAGCCCGAACACTTCCCGGTCGTGCGCTCGAAACGGTCAATGAAGACGAACTTGTAGACCGTCCCGTCAATGGTGATTCGGTGATAGCGTTTGCCCGCTTCCGCCTTGCGCAGTGTCCATCCCGCCTGTTTGAGCGTGAAGGAGGTGTACTTTTGCGCCTTCCTGAAGCGCGGCAAGCCGCCCTGGTGGTTAAAGAAGTTGTCGTAGACCTGCTCGTGACGTTCGCAGATGGCCTGTACCGCCTGCGACCCGACTTTGCGCCAGTGAGCGAACCATGTGGTTTTCATTCGCAGCCTGGCAATATACGCTTTTCTCCGGTTTTCGGAGATGTTTCCGCCGGTGAGCCGGTAATAACGTTTCT
>JACAES010000186.1 GCA_013388735.1 Chloroflexota bacterium
CCCCCCCCCCCCGGCGCTGTACCGGAATCGAGGGTGACAGGGATATGACAACGATCAGGATTGTGAACGCGCCGGGGGATGCCGCGCTGGCGGCCCGGCTGCGGGACGATTTAACGGGCGCGGGCTATACGCCGGCAGAAACGCCGGGGGCGGAACAGCTGCTGGTGGCGGTGCTGTCGCCGGAAGCGAACGCCGATGCCGCGGTGCAGGCGGCCATCACAACCGCGCTGGACGCCGGGCAGCATATCATCCCGGTGCTGGCGAAAGCCGCGCCGCTGCCCAGGTTGATAGACCACCTGGCGGCGCTGGACTTCGGCGAAAATTATGACGCGGCGGCGCTGCTGGCTTACGCGGCGGCGCTGACTGCGCCGGGGGCCAGCCGCCCACTTAAGGTCATCACACCCAGCGTGCAGAAGGCCAACCGCCGCATCGGCGCGTGGCTGGGCGGGCTGGCGCTGCTGTGGTTCATCATCGGCCTGATTCTGGTGGGCGTGTACGGCCTGCAAGCGCCGATTGAGGAATTTAACATGGTGGATACGCTGGAAGCCGCCACCGTGCAATCGGCCATCAGCCGCAGCCTGCCGCGCACCACCGAGGACGCCGCCAGCTTCCCGATGACCGTGCAGGCCGCGCCAACCGCGCAGCGCCCCCTGCTGGAAGCGTCCGCGACCGCGCTGGTCGCCACGCCGGGGCGATAAACAACCATTGGCGCCGGTTCGGCTCTGCCCCGGACACGCATCTGCGTGTCCCTACAAAAATCGTCCCTGAATTCGGAACCATCTGTTTTTAGCCCTTCTCTCTTGAATTCAGGGAAGAAGGGTTGGGATGAGGGGGTTTGGCGCACGCTGTAAGCCAAAACAAAAAAGGGAGGCTCACAAGCCTCCCCATCAGACCAGTAGCTTTGGGGTCGCAGAAAACCGGCCCCCCGATGTGAAACAGAAACCCGGCTTACAGCGAGTTAACGATGTTAGAGAAGATGTTGCCGACCGCCGGGCCAAGCAGCGCCAGAATGACGATGACCACGACAGCGACCAGGACGAGGATCAGTGCGTACTCAACAAGGCCCTGACCTTTTTCGCGCGGAATGTACAGCATGATAAAGCCTCCTGTAGATTAGTGATGTTAGCGTGGATAACTGAATAACGCTAACTGTGTATACCTTAGCAAAGAATTGGCGAATTGTCAATACGCGCAAACCTCAATTATACGATATTCACAAAACATCAACGATTTGCCTCATAAATTGGCGCGGCGCATGTGCAGACCGGTCGCGCCGCTGGGGTAAACGTCGTGCCGTTCTTCGCGCTGGGCTGCGCCGCCGCCGTCTATGCAGCGCACTTCAAAACGATATTCCCCGGCCTGGAACGGCCAGTCGTAGCGCCAGATCACCCAGGTGGTTTCCGACAGCGGCGCGCGTAGCTGCGCGGGAAACCATTCGCCTTCGTTAACGCGCACTTCCACCGCGCGGATTCCCCGCGACCCGGCATAAGCGATGCCGCCCACCGGCACCAGCGTCCGGTCGCCATCCTGGACGAGATCGCCGGCGGCGACGGTATCAATCACCGACGTTGATTTAACGCGCGCCACCTCGTCCCAGCCCTTGCGCACCCAGTAACCGCCATCCTCGTAACGGTCGGTCACTTCGATGCTGACGATCCACTTCGGCTGCTTCATGCCGTACAGGTTGGGGATGTAAATCCGCAGCGGGAAGCCGTGTTCGGTCGGCAGCGGCAGGCCGTCCCAGGCGTAAGCCAGCATGATACGCTCGTCCCGGCGCGCGTCGGTGATGGGCAGGATTTCGTCGAAGCCGTCCGCCGAGCGAATGAGCGCATAACCGCCGTTAATCAGCGGCGCGGCGCGGTCGAGGACGGCGCGCAGTGGCACACCCGTCCAGCGTTGGGTGCTGATGAGATCGCCGCCGACCGGGTTGGAGATACACGACAGAGTGATGAACTGGTGCAGCGGCTCGAAGCCGGCGCGCAGGTCGTCCAGCGTCAGTTCCAGCGGGTTATCCACCAGGCCGAACACGCTCAACGTCCAGTCGGCCTCGTCCAGCGCCGGGGGCAGCGCGTTGACATCAATCCGGTAATGATCGCGCACCGGCGTAAATTCCGGGCGCGTGCCGGGCGCGGGTTTCAGCGGGTCGTCGGCATTAGGCAGCGCGTGGGAGTCCGACCAGCCCGGCGCGGCTGCGGCTTGCGGCTCGCCGTCGGCGGGCAGCGGTCGGCTTAACAGCGCGCCCAGCCCTGCCCCAACCACCGTGATGGTGGCGGTCGCGCCGCCTAACTGCACCAGGAAGCGCCGCCGGTCAAGCGCATACACCGCCGCCGCCGGTTCGGGCGTGCCGGGCGGCGGAGCAGCCGCCAGCCACCTATACACCCACGCGCCTGCCACGCCCCAGGCCAGGAAAGCGGTCGCCGTCCAGATGGCGCTGATGGGCGGCAGCGCGGCAGCCGAGGTGTTGATGATGATGCCCAGCAGGGCCAGCGGCAGCCCGACCACCAGGCCGACCACAGCCCCGGCCAAACGTTCCCGTCGTCCGTAACGCAGCAGCGCGAACAGAACCGCGCCGGCAAACATCAGGATCGCGGCCACCAGAACGACTGCCAGCACCTGCTCGGCGGTTTTGGCCGAACGGGACGTATCTTCCAGGTTCAGAGCGGCGATGATGCTGACGATGAAGTTAATGCCGGCGCGAATCAGGCTGCCGGGCAGAACGCGCGCCAGCCAGTCGAACAGGTCGAAAGGCGGGAAGGTCGTCCCGGCGACCACCGCCGCCAGGTACAAAACTGCCAGCAGCGGCGCGGCCAGCAGGCCGCCCACCAGCGCGCCGGCCAGGGGAGTCGGTCGAAGATTCCGGTACATCGCTTTACCTCTCAGACTATACCGCTAAGACGGCAACCGCCCCCTACTATACAACCTTCACTGGCGATTCGCTTCTACCCTGAATTCGAGGGAAAAGGGTTGGGATGAGGGGTTATAAAAGCCGAACGTTTCTAAAAAACTGTCCGTTTTCTGTCCGCGCGCTGTCCGAAAAGCGGCGATTTTAGCCCCGCCTTCCTGCGATGCTGAGTGTGTCCGACGATAGCATAACAGGAGACGCGCAATGTTTTACGAACTGCCGCCCGGATACCCGCCCGACCCGCCGCCGCAGGGCTGATGGGGGTGAAGCTCCTTACGTCCAGGCCCGCCTCAGTGCGGGCCTGGGGGGCTTTCCAGCAGTTCGTTGCGCGTGTCGTCAATGGCCTTCCGCAGCCGCTCGCGTTTGGTAATGAACGACGGCACCCGCCCCCACACCTTATCCGCCTTTTCCAGCCATTTCAGCCCGGCTTCGATGTTCCCGGCGCGCCCTTCCAGATACGCCAGCGCCTGATACGCATTGGCTAACTCGTAGTCGTTTTCAAGCTGCTCCCAATAACTGGCGCCGATGATAAGGTTTTCGCGCGCCGACTCCAACAGCCCCAGGCCGGTTTCGGCCAGCCCCAGCGAATGATGCGACATGGCGATGTCATACGGCCCTTCCAGATTTTTGAATGCCCCATAAGCCGACTGAAACCAGTTGCGAGCGGCAGCATAGTCCTGCTGCTCAAGGCTGAGGACACCCTGTTCGTAGGCACTCAGGCCATTGTGCCGGACGTAGCCGGTGTTGGCGGAGGCGTTCCGCGAAAGCTGAAAGAACTGCTTCGCCAGCGCAAAACGCCGCATCTTGCGGTAGATGACCGCGATGAGAAAGGCCGTCTGCGCCAGGTACAGCGTCTCGCCCACGCGCAGCCAGTACAGAAAAGCCGCCTGACTGTATTCCAGCGCCAGCGTCCATTCTTCGATAAAGACATAGGCGGTCGCCAACGTCTGCTGCGCCATGCCGATCAACAGGGCATCCTGCGTCTCGGTCATCAGATTGGCGACCTTGTTGAGCAGTTCGGGATCGTAGTTTTTGTTCAGATAAAAGGTTTGCAGCCGCACCATACCAATGTAGGCCGCCAGCCACATTTCGGTCAGGCGGCGTTCCCCGGCGCGCCAGGCGGCAAGCTCAAAGGCGGTTCGTGCCGCGCTGGGCTTGCCGGACATAGCGTAACTTTCGCCTAACTGGGTTAAAAGCAGGATCTGTATTTCGCTGTCTCTCAACGTTTGAGCGTCATTGAGCGCATCCATTAACAACGGCCACCAGCGCCGAGCCTGGGATCGCACCAATCCGTAAAACGGAAAGACGTTCACCAGCAAGGCGGCAGCGTCCAGGAAACAGCAGGGTTTCGACAGCTCCGTGCCGATGATTTCGAAAAGCTTCTGTTCGTAACGAAGCAGCCAGTCGGAAACCTGTAGATGGTTCTCAACCCGATGCAGCCACGCGCGCGCTTCGCAGCCTGCACTGATATTGCCGTTCATTTGTTCGAAGGACATCGCCGGTCTGCCCGTAGTTATTTTTTGCCTGAAATTAAATTATAAGGCAGAAACAGGGGCAGTAGGTGGATTTTCACAAAAAATGAGGGAAGCGCATCCGCCTCCCCTGAGCAGGTTAAACGACCGGTTCGAAACGGTAGATGCTGCCCATGTGGCCGATCAGGTACAGTTCGCCGGCTTCATCCTCGCCAAACGAGCTGATGATTTTGCCTGTGTCCAGCCAGCGCATCGTCTGCCAGTTCCCAGATGCGTCGCGCCGGCTGGCGTAAACCACGCCGGAACAGTAATCGCCGAACAGGTAAATGCCCTGCAAGTCCGGCAGTCCTTCGCCCCGGTAGACGTAACCGCCGATAACGGAGCAGCCTTCCGGGTGCGGATACTCGTAAAACGGCGGCACCAGCCCGGCAGGCGCGGCAGCGCCGGAATACGCGCGCGTGCCTTCCAGGATATTCCAGCCGTAGTTTTCTCCACCGCGGCTGTCTGCGGGCTGGAAGTTCACCTCTTCGACGGCATTCTGCCCCACATCGCCGATGTACAGGTCGCCGCTGGCGCGGTCGAAGCTGAAGCGCCAGGGGTTACGCAGCCCCATGGCCCAGATTTCCGGCGCGTAATCCGCCGCGTTCACAAACGGGTTATCCGCCGGGATGGCGTAAGGGTCGGCATTTATGTCAATCCGCAGCATTTTACCCAGCAGCGCAGCGGGGTTCTGGCCGCTGCCCTGGGGATCGCCTGCCGAGCCGCCGTCGCCCATGCCGATATACAGGTAGCCATCCGGCCCAAAGGCGATGTGGCCGCCGTTGTGGTTGCGGTACGGCTGGGCGATTTGCAGGATGATCGCGGCGCTGGCCGGGTCGGCGCGGTTGGGATCATCTGCCGAAACGCTGTAGCGCACGACGGCGGTCGCGCCGTCCCGGTCGGTGTAGTTGATGAAAAACAGGCCGTTGGCCGCGTAATCCGGGTGGAAGGCCAGCCCCAGCAAGCCCTGTTCGTTGCCGCGCGTGCTAAGCCGGTCGGCAACATCCAGGAATGGCTGCGGCAGCAGCGCGCCATCGGCGTAAATCCAGATGCGCCCGTACTGCTCGACGATGAACAGCCGCCCGGAAGCATCCCCGGCGTGCGTGACCAGCACCGGGCGGTTGAAACCGCCGGCCACTTCGACCAGGCGCACATCGGGCAGAGCGGGCATCCCGGCATCCTGGGCGCGAACGGTGGATACGCTCGCCGCCAGCAGCACCAGCGCCAGTAACTTTCTCATAGGTTATTCCTTGTCTGACTGACGGTTAATGAGGGTAAACAGTGGGGTTGTGAGTCTCTTTAAGATATGGCAATACCACCTTACTGCTTTCAGTGTACAGGAAATCCCGGCGAACGGACACGAATATTATACAAACGTTAAAGTAGGAGCAGATGCGGGGTGAATCGAAACACGCCTATGCCGGGAAGATGTCCTTCGCGGGCAGTTCAAAGCCGGGCAGCACCTCACCGCCGTCCAGGATGTCGTCCATGCCTGCCGTGTGCATGGGCTGGCCGGGCGCGTACACGTCAACGCGCCGGAGATTGGGGTACACTTCCCAGTACAGAATGCCGGCTTCAATGTAAATCTCGCGCTTCGTTCGGATGTTAACGGCCATATCGGTGGGCGAGATGATTTCGACAACCCACAACGGCGGCTCAGGGTCGGGATACTCGTCGCTCATGGGGGTCGTCTTAAAGGCAAAATCAGGCGCGGTCACCTGTCCCTGAATGGCATACGCGCCATCGCCCCCGCTGATGTGGCAGGGCAGATTGTGCGCTTTGCAGAACGATTTGACTTCAAAAGCGAGATTGTACGAAAGCTCAGAGTTGCTGGTTCGTCCCGGCATCTTTTCGACGATCTCCCAATTGATGAGTTCGAACAAGCGATCACTGTTTTCAGGACGCGCGACGAACGCCTGAAAATCCTCGATTGTCCACACCCGCTGCTGTGAAAGCGCCATCTGTTCGCTCCGTTAAAACCATAAAGCGATTATAACACAATCGCCCCCTGGGTTGACTCCGGTCAGGCGCGTTGGTTTTGCGGGGCAGCTAACGGCAGCGGGTGCGGACGAAATACGATGAAAAGGAAGCCCGTGTTATAATGACACGCGATTACTGGCAGGGGAAAAGCTATGCAAAACGTGACGCTCACCCTGACCCCCCGAAGAAGAAATACACCCAGGCCCACATGGACGTGGTGGCCGAATCGGTCAAGGCCGTGTACGACGCCCGCGAACAGACGCCCGGCCTGAAGAGGATGTACGAGCCGAAATATCTGCGCTTCTTCCAGGCGCGTTTTGAGCCGGTATGACGGAGCAGGTTATGACAGGTGCACAGCAGTTACACCAGGACAGCATCATCATTGATGGCCTGAACGCCAGTTGGTTCTTGGACGACGGCGTGATCGAGCGCATTCACCGGGGCGGAACGACGGCGGTCAACGCCACCATCGCCGCCTGGCACGATCCGGGCGAAACCCTGGAAATGATCGGCAAGATGTATCGCCAGCTTGACAGACACAGCCGGATCGCCACCCAGGTACGCAGCGCCGCCGACATTCAGGCCGCCAAAGCCGCCGGGAAAACCGGATTTATCCTCGGTTTTCAGGACACTAACCCGATTGCCGACCGGCTGTACCTGCTGCGCGCCTATTACGAGTTAGGCGTGCGAATCATCCAGCTAACCTACAATTTCGAGAACCGCGTCGGCTTCGGCTGCCAGGCCCCGGAAGACCGGGGGCTGACCCCTTTCGGGCGGGAGGCGCTGGCGGAAATGAACCGGCTGGGTATCCTGGTTGATCTCTCGCACTGCGGGCCGCGCACCACGCTGGAAGCCATCGAACGTTCCGAAGCGCCGGTCGCCATCACCCATGCCAACGCCGCCTCGCAGTTCCCCCACCCGCGCAACAAAAGCGATCAGGCCATCCGGTCCTGCGCGGCCAGGGGCGGCGTCATCGGCGCGCTGGCTTTCCCCGCCATGCTCACCCAAAACCTGCCCGCTACCCTGGACGATTATCTGGACACGATTGATTATCTGGTCGGGCTGGCCGGGGTAGATCACGTGGGAATCGGGCCGGATTTCATGGAGGCGATGCCGCAGGAAGCGGCCAAAACGGTGCTGGCGGGGCTGCCGCTGGATGTCATCACCTTCATGCAGAATATCCCGCCGGCGCAGGGTTTTGCCTCGGCAGCCGACCTGCCCAACGTAACCGCCGGCCTGCTGGCGCGGGGCTACAGCGCCGCCGATACGCAGAAGATCATGGGCGGCAACTGGCTGCGGCTGTACGATCAGGTCTGGAAATCATAAACGCGAACGCGATCAACAAAAGGGGCGGCCTTTTCGACCGCCCGGCAAAACTGAACGCTGAACTGCGTCTTACGACCCCGGCGTGGTTTCCGGCGCAGGTTCGCCGCTTGGCGGGGCAGGCTCGCCGCCCGGCGCTGCCGGCATAACGCGGTCTTTCGGTTTCACGTCAGGAAGCTGGCGAATCCAGGCCACCAAGGCCTGAACGTCTTCGCTGGGCATGTGCTGGTACGAGAACCAGGGCATCCCCAGCGCCATCCCACCATCATTTTTGATGCCGGTGGTGATGACGGCGGCGAGTTCTTCCTCGGTGTAATCGCCGACGTTAAACGGCAGCAGCGATGCCCCGACCAGATCGCCCCAGGGCAGCCCCTGCGGATATGGCGCGGCGACGAACATCTCGTTCAACTGCCCGTGACAGTGCATACAGGACGCCTGATTCGCCAGGTAGCCGCCGCGCTGCGCCGGGTCGCTGAAGTCCATGGCGGGCATCTGGATGGCGGCCATCGCATCCTTCATGGCGGCCCATCCCTGGCCCAGCGCCTCGCGGCTCAAAAACGGCACGAAAAATTCCGGTTCAGGGATGTCCATCTCCACCGGCTCCAACGTGCGCAGGTAGGCGATAATGTCGCTCATATCCTGGTCGGTCATGGTCGCGTACAGCGAGAAACCCATGATCGGCGCCAGGCCGGTGCCATCGGGGCGCAGGCCGTAGCGGATCGCATCTTCGATCTGGTCGTCCGTCCAGTCGCCAAGCCGGGTCAGATTGGAGGCGTAAACCGTCATCAGATCGGGGATGGCGAACGGGCGGCCACCGGCCAGTCCCGAAGTCAGCGGGCTGGCTTCGGCATACGGTTCGCCCTCGATGTACGTTCCATGACATCCAACGCAGGCCATCTGCACCCGCGTCAGGTACTCGCCGCGTTCAACCGGGTCATCGCTGGCCGGGTTGGGCGCAGTCGCCGCCCGTTCGGCATCGGTCGGTGTCATCAACGCCGGATCGAATTCTTCCTGCGCGGCAGCGATGAAAACCGCCGCCAGCAGCGCAGCGCACACAAAAATACCTGCGAAACCCATCCTTGTGAAACGCATACATGCTCCTCCTCTGTGGCAATACTGCTAAAAATAAAATAGACCACCGGACGCATTTGTGCATCCACTACACATCATATGTTGTTTTTATTTTATTTGCAACTACCTGATTTATGTAACAAAGGTCTTAAATTATAACGTTGTATTACAACGCGCCAGATGGCGACCGCCGACCAAACGTCAGACAGGCGACTTGGAAAGACGGGCATTTCGCCCTATAGTTAATTAAAGATTCTTTCGACCGCACGCGGGTTAGAGGGTATATGTTCCGATTATTCGCTCTGGCGGCGCTGGCGCTGGCGCTGGTTGTCCCGGCTGCGGCTCAGCAGCCAGCGCCGGATTATGCCGTGCGCCTGATTCGCGGGCGTTTCGCCGATCAAAACCGGCAGGCTATCGTTGAATTCGAGGTGCAGAACATCGGCGGCGCGGCCCAAGTCCCGGCTACGGCGCGGCTGGTGGTGATCGCCACCGGCCAGGAAGTCGCCGCTGCTATCGTTCCGCCGCTGTCCGCCGCCCAGAGCCATACAGTTTCACTGCCCTTCCCCACCGCTTCGTTCGCGCCCGGCAGCGTCGAGTCGCTGCGGGCCGCCGTCGGCGTGGATGAAGTCGAAGCAGCCGGCAGCCAGACCATCCAGAACAACTTCGCCCAGATCAGCCTGACTTTCCCGGACGAAATCCCGCCGGAGGCCACCCCGGAAGCCGTGTCATCCCCCACGCCTGAAGCGCCACGCGGCTGGCTGGAGTCGTTCACGCTTGACCTTTCCGAACCGGCGCAGGTGGCGGCGGTCGCCATCGGCGGCTCGTGCCTGATTATGCTGCTGACCGGAATCCTCATCCTCCGATTGATGACCCGCCGCCCGCCGGACTTTGGCAGCTGGCAGCCGGCCTATACCAGCCTGTTTCCTGCCGACCCCCACTCGACGGCAGGCCGCCGCCAGCAGTGGCAGCCCTATGCCCAGAACGGCACGCTGCCGCCTATCTGCGCCGAAAACAGCGTGCAGGCCTTCAAGCGACTGTTCGGCGTGGACGGCGTGTATTTTTCCGGCTGGTCGGTGACGGCGGCGCGCATCTGCCAGTACGACATGTATGGCCGCATCCACCGCAGCCAGGTATTGGCGCCCCCGCGCCTGGTGCGCCGGCTGAACAGCGTGGCGCGGCGGCAGCACAAGCTGACCGGGGAGCAGATCGAACGCCGCCTGCGCCCTGCCGCCGGCTGGCTGGCGAACCGGCTGCGCGCCCAGGTCAACGAGCGCAGCGCTGCGCTGCCGGTGGCGCTCGATTTACGCTTCCAGGGCAAACACGGCGAAGTGCGGATTGTCTTCGAGTTGTATCGCTGCCAGCAGGGCGAGTGGCTGCTGCTCGACCAATGGGAGCCGGAGATGACTATCCCCGGCAAAACGATCGCCGAAAGTTATACCTACTCGTTTCATGGCCTGCGCCCCGGCGAAACGCTCAGGCTGTTCGGACAGCGATTGCAGGACGAACTGACGCGCACCCTGGCAGAGATGATCCGCCCGCAGGTTTTTACCGATACCGCGCCAACCGAAGTGCCGACCCGGATTCGGCAGAAAAAAGTCGAGTGAATCGATAAGGCCGGGTTCCCCCGGCCTTAAAGTGTGCCTTCTTACAGCGGATTATTCGGTCGGCGGAACCAGCACGCCATCAATCAGGTGGATGACGCCGTTAGCGGCTTCGATGTCCGTCACGGTCACTTCGATGGTGCCGTTCAGGAACACGCGGCCATCGCGCACGGTCACGGTGATCTCCTCACCGGAAGCGGAAGACAGGCTGGTAGCGGCAGCCACGTCGGCGGCCATCAGCTTGCCGGGGACGATGTGGTACAGCAGGATGTAGCGCGTGCCGGCGCTGTTGGGGTTATCGGCGATGGCGTTAAACGCGCCCAGTCCGATGGCCGAACGCAGCTTGACGAACGCATCGTTGGTCGGCGCGAACAGCGTGAACGGCCCGACCTGGTTAAGCATGGTGACGCCGCCGCCGAAGAAAGCGCCGCCGCTGCTGCCCAGCGCGTTCAGCGTGGACAGGTCGGCCAGCCCAGGCACCAGCGTACCGATGGTCGGCGTTTCGGGGTTTTTACCGGTCGCCGGGTCGGTAGCCAGCACCTTCACCTGGGGGTCATCCGGCGTGCCCACAGCGGCCACGAAGTAGTGGACGCCGGGAACCAGCAGCGTATTGGGAAGGTCGAGCAGAACCGGCGCGCTGCGCTGGAACGGCACAACCTGGAAATCATAAACGTTAGCCGGGACGGTCAGCGTGTCCAGGCCATCATTGTTACCGCGCGTGCCGGGGTAAGCCAGCGTGCGCACAACCGGAGTGCCGCCCGCCAGCACATCAACCGGCTCAACGCCTTCGATAGCATGGAAAACGCTCACACGGGCGTTGCCCGCCGGGATGGGGCTGTAGTCCTCAACCAGGATTTGGGGCTTGAGTGTGCCGTTCGCCAGCGAACCGACGGCAGCGATGGTCAGCCATTGGCCGCCTGCCAGTTCCAGGTCAGCCGGGCCGATGGCGGCCTGCTTGATCGAAGTGCCAGCCGGGGCAACCGCGACGTTATACACGCCGCCGGGCAGCGTAATCCAGCCGGTGGCAACCGGGAATTCCAGCCCACGAATGGCTGCTTCGCCGTTTACGTACACGTCAACAGCGGGGGTGTCCGGCGAGAAGTGCGCCACGCGCAATTTCACCTGCGACGCCGCCGCGATTTTGGCCGCCAGATCGCCGCCCGACGGCACCAGCACCGCGTCAATGACGTGGATGACGCCGTTGGAAGCGACGATGTTGGAGGTGACGATCTTCACGCTGTCGTTGATGACATACCCGCCATCTGCTTCTGTGATGGTGATGGGGCTGCCCTCAAGCGTGGCACGTTCCGGCGAGAAGACGAAGCCGGTGTCCAGCACACTGCCGGAAAGGACATGGTACTGGAGCAGCGCGGTCAGCGTCGGAATGTCCGCCAGCAGGTTATCCACCGTCCCCAGCGGCAGTGCCGCAAAAGCGGCGTTGGTGGGAGCGAAGACTGTAAACGGCCCATCGCCGGCCAGCGTCTCGGCCAGGTCGGCAGCCTGAACAGCCGCGACCAGGGTCGAGAAATCAGGGTTGGAGGCAGCAATATCCACAATGGTATTGCCGCCCTGGGCAAATGCCGGGATCACCACAAAAGCTAACAGCGCCAGCACTGTGGTGAGAAAAAACAGTTTGCGCATGACTATTTTCTCCTTATTTAGCAGCACGAGAAGGCCAACCAGATAATAACATTTCTAAGATTAATCGTCAAATATTAGTCAAAACATGAACAAAGATAAGCGATAGATGAAAGCCTGTCAACTTTTTGAACCGGTTTTCGGCTCGCTGTCGCCCGCCCCGGCCACCGCGTAAATCAGCACCCCGATGGCCGCCATCGCAAAGCCACCAATAATACCCACTGCTTGCAGCCAACCGAAATAGATGTCGGATGCGCTTTCGCGCAGGTGAGAGCCAAAGCCCAGAATATCGGCATAACCGGCCATCGCCGCGAACAGCAGCCCGGTCAGTGACAGCCGCACGCCGATCTGCTGCGCCAGGTTGGCCTGCCGCAGCACGTAAAAGGTGAACTTGACATAGATCAGCGCGCCCGCAATGAGCAGCAGAAAGCCGACCAGAATGGTCGTCACCTGAAGGATACCGATTCCGATCTGCGGTTCGATTCCGGTCACGCCGGGGAACAGCCCCATCAGCGTAAGCACGATGCCCAGTGCGCCCAGGGCGATTCCGAACTGCGCTACCCGAGGCATAAATCGTCCTTTAGTGCTGCATCCGGTAGATAGTGCAAATATTGATGGAGGGCTGCGCTTATAGAAGAAGCCATTTGCAAAAGGGCGTCTGCGCGAATCCAACCGGTCTCAATCAGCACGCAGCTCGTCCATTGTCCCCACCGCCCACCCGCGAATTCGGAGAGGGGGCTTAAGATGTATCCTACTCCCCCTTTCTCTGTATACGGGGAAAAGGGGCCGGGGGGATAGGGGTTAATAGGATGCAAGTTGACCGGTTGATGCAGTTGCCCTGCCATACACACCTGCGCCAAAGCAATTCGCTGGATAAAACGCTTAACCGCCGGGCAAACCCTGGCGCAGCTTGCGCAGCATGTTGCCGCCCAGGATCGCCGCGATGTCGGCTTCGGCATAACCGCGCGCCCGCAGCCGCTCGCCGATCAGCCACAGGTCGGAGGTCGTGTCCAGGCCGTCAGGGATATGTTCCGCGCCAAAACCGCCGTCGAAATCGCTGCCGATGCCCACGTGGGCGGCGCTGCCGGTAAGCTGGCAGACATAATCCACCGCCTCGATCACCACCGCCAGCGGCACGTCGGTTTTGCGGTCGCCTTTTTTGTAGGTATCGGACAAAAAAGCGTTGAACAGCACGATACCCATCACGCCGTCGCGCTCCGCCAGCCGCTTAATCATCGCGTCGCTCAGGTGGCGGTCGCTGTTCCGAAAGTGGCGCGGGTTGCTGTGGCTGGCGATGATGACGCCTTCGTAATGGTCAACCGCCTGCAAAAAAGCTATCTCCGCCATATGCGACAGATCAAGGATAGCGTTCAAACCGGCCATCACGTCCAGCAGTTCAAAGCCCAGTGGGGTCAGCGGGCCGGGATAACCCGTGCCGCCGCAGTAGCGGGTGGCTTCCCAGGCCGGCCCGACGATACGAACGCCGCGCTCGTACCATTCCTCAAACTGCGTCGGCTCTAAAATCGGGTCGGCGTTTTCCATCAGCAGCACCAATCCCTGCCGATGATCGGCCACGCCCGCACCGTCATTCCAGGTCGCCAGCACGGCGTCCAGGTCGGCGGCGGTTTTAACCAGCCGCACACGCTCGTCCTCGTCGGCCAGCCGGTTGTAATAATCAAGCTGGCGGGTCGCCAGGTCGTAGGCTTCACGCGGGGTGTGGTAGGTCAGTTTTGACCAGGGTTTGTCATCCGTGCCGTCATAAGGCGCGACGAACAGCGTGGCGAAAACCAGCCCCACCCGCCCCAGCAGCGAATCCGGCAGCCCCACCGTCGCCTGCCCGCGCTGTTTGGTCACTTCGTTATTGGCTTCCAGGCGGCGGGTTTCCCAGGCCGCCCGACGATAATCCCGCCCATAACACAGGGCGTTATAAGCAATGTCTTCGTGCGCGTCAACGACGATCATAAAATGTCCTGAAGTGCTGCGAATACGGCTTTATTGTATGCCGCCGGCCTCAAAAAGACCAAAAGCGGTTATATATCCAGGTTGGGTCAAAAGCTGAACAGGAGGGGAAAACGCCGGCGGGGAACGCTCGTCAGATCAGCACGCGCAGCGCCAGCCGGAAGGCCGCGTAACCCAGCGCCAGCGGGACGATCTGCGGCAGCACCAGCACGGCCAGCGCCTGGCCCAGGCCGATGCCGCCGGTGTTGGCGAACAGCAGCAGCACGATCAGCCCGACGCAGGCGCTCCAGTAGAGCAGCACCGTCAGGATGGCCGCGCCCAGCGCGCCGACCGGCTGCCCCAGCCAGCCCGCGCAGGCCAGCCCGACCATGCCGCCGAAGTACGACTCGACCAGCGGCTGGAGCAGGATGGCGGCCAGGCCGGCCAGCAGCAGCAGCGCCGCGTGCTGAACCGGAAATTCCGCCAGCCACAGGCTGTAGACCATCACGCCGATCACGGCCAGCCCTTGCAGCAGCCGGTAGATGTGCATCACCCAACTACGGTTAAGCTGCCAGTAGTTGCCGGCCCAGGTTGCCAGCAGCAGATCAGGACGGGGCATGGGCGTCGCCAGCAGCAGTTCCCAGGTGCGGCGGTCGCGCGTTTCGTGGACGCGCCCGGCGGCCAGGGTGGTCTGCTGCACCAGAATCGCCAGCCACAGAAAGAGGAACAGAAGCGGCAGGCTGAGGCTGCCAAAAAATAAAAACAGCCCTACCGCGCTGCCAAACACAGCATAACGCAGGCGGTTGTTCTGCCGCCGTGCCAGATGAAAACGCACCAGCGGGTGGGCGCGGCGCATCCAGGCGGGCAGCCAGCGGGTCGGAATCAGGCGTTCGATCATGTTTCTATTGTACGAAATGAAACGATGTCCCCGGCTGAAACTGTCAAGATGTTCGTGCAAATTTCGACAATCCCTGACAATGTCGTGCTGCGCCGGCAGATTGGTCTGTCATTTCCCTTTCCAACCAGGGCTTAATAGGTTACGTTCGTGCGAAAAATCTCAGTGGAGGGAACACATGGAAAAACGACGACTGGGGAACAGCGACCTGATGATTACGCCTATCGGCTTCGGCGCGTGGGCGCTGGGCGGCGGCGGCTGGGAATATGCCTGGGGGGCGCAGGACGACGCGGAGTCCATCAGCACCATTCACCGGGCGCTTGACCGGGGCATCAACTGGATTGACACCGCTGCCGTCTACGGCCTGGGACACTCGGAAGAAGTGGTGGCGCGAGCGGTTAAGGGTATGGCGGAAAAACCCTACATCTTCACCAAATGCGAGCTGCTGTGGGACGACAAGGGTTTGGTGTACGGCAGCCTCAAACGCGAGTCCATCCTGCGCGAAGTCGAGGACAGCCTGCGCCGCCTTCAGGTCGAGGTGATTGACCTGTATCAGATTCACTGGCCGGACCCGGACGAGGACATCGAAGAGGGCTGGAGTACGCTGGTGGACATCCAGAAGTCGGGCAAGGTGCGTTACATCGGCGTGTCGAACTTCGACGTGGCGCAGCTTAAACGCGCCCAGGCCATCGCGCCGGTCACGTCGTTACAGCCGCCTTACTCGCTCATCAAACGCCAGGTAGGAGATGAGATTTTGCCCTACTGCCTGGAACAGAATATCGGCGTGATCGTCTACTCACCCATGCAGGCCGGCCTGCTGACCGGCAAGATGAGCAAAGCCCGCGTGGCCGCTTTGCCGGCGGACGACTGGCGCACGCGCGACGACGAATTCCAGGAGCCGCGCCTGTCACGCAATCTTAAGCTGGCCGATCTGCTGGCCGAAATCGCCGCCGCGCATGGCCGGCAGACACCGGAGGCGGCGGTCGCCTGGGTGCTGCATAACCCGGCGGTCACGGGCGCGATTGTCGGCGCGCGCCGACCCGACCAGGTGGACGGTTATATCGGCGCGGCGGACTTCAGGCTGACCGACGACGACCTGGCGCGTATAGACGCCTTTCTCAAGGCCAACCCCTAACTGCCCGGTAGGGGCGGGTTTGGAAACTCGCCCCTACAGAAAAACGCAAAAATGACATTGGACGGCCATTCGGGTAATTGTTCATCATAATTTATTCTGCCCCTTGCCAGTCTTGCCCTCAGTGGTTAGACTCTCGATGATGATAACAGGGCTGATGTTTTTATATGTAGTCTGCGCATTGCTCCTGGCCGTGTATGCGGGCAGCACGATACTTTTTTTATTTATTTACTGGCGTTACCGCCGTCACGTCCTGCAAACCCCGGCGATCAGCGAATGGCCGACCATCGTTGTCCAGCTTCCGATTTATAACGAACAGTATGTCGTCAGGCGGCTGTTAGAGTCCGTCGCCGCGCTGGACTACCCCCGCGACCGGCTGACGATTCAACTGCTGGACGATTCGACCGACGATACCAGCCAGATTGCGACGGAATGTATCACCCGCCTGCGCGAAACCGGGCTGAACATCCATCATATCCGGCGAAAGCAACGCACCGGCTACAAGGCCGGTGCGCTGGCGTATGGGCTGTCGCTGACCGATGCGGAACTGGTGCTGGTGCTGGATGCCGACTTCGTGCCATCGCCGGATTTTCTGCGGCGCACCGTCCCATTCCTGGCGGCTGACCAGAAGCTGGGCATGGTGCAGACGCGCTGGGGGCATTTAAACACCTTCACCAACCTGCTCACCTGGAGTCAAACGCTGGCGCTGGACAGCCATTTTGTGATCGAGCAGACCGCTCGCAGCCGTGCCGGGCTGCTGATGAGTTTCAACGGGTCGGGCGGCGTGTGGCGGACGGCCTGCATCCGCGCGGCGGGCGGCTGGCGCGACCTGACGCTGACCGAAGACCTGGACTTAAGCTACCGGGCGCAGTTGATCGGCTGGCGTTTTCTGTATCTGCCGGATATTGTCATCCCGGCAGAACTGCCGCCGCAGATGGCGGCCTACAAACAGCAGCAGGCGCGCTGGGCCAGGGGCAGCACCCAGACGTTGACTTACATGCTGTTCCCGCTGTGGCGCTCGCATTTTACGCTCATCCAGCGGTTTATGGCGACGCTGCACCTGTGCCAATACCTGCCGCACCCGCTGATGCTCATCCTGCTGCTGCTGACACCGCCCATGTTAAACCTGCGTGTGCTGGACGATGTGCCGCTTGGCCTGCTGGGTCTGGTCGGCCTCGCGCCGCCGCTGGTGTACGTGTTCAGCCAGCAGCAGCTTTACCCGGACTGGAAACGCCGCCTGCTGGTTTTCCCGGTGCTGCTGGCGCTGGGGACGGGCATCGCCTGGAACAACAGCCGCGCGGCCATCAACGGCCTGCTGCGGCGGGGCGGCGAATTCCGGCGCACGCCCAAATTCGCCGTCGGCTGGCAGAAAAGCAGCTATGCCCTGCGTTCCGACCCGAACGCCTGGATCGAACTGGCGCTGGCGCTGTATGCGCTGTGGGGCGTGGTGCTGGCGCTGCAAACCCGCAACGCGGCGGTCGCGCCTTATCTGTGCCTGTACGTATTCGCGTTTGGTCTGGTAGGAGGATGGAGCCTGCGCGACGGGTGGCAGCTTAAACGCAAGGGGCGAGTATCGTGAAAATCGGCGCGGGTTAAGCCGCGCGGCGCCTATTCACCCCGGTAAGTCCTGTCCCATTGATCGGGAAAATAGAGTTTTACTTTCGCTATCAAACCGTCTTCTATACGATCTGGCAGCGGCTCCAGTTGAAACCGCTGCGATGCCCAGGTGGCCTGGCTGATATGAGGATAATACTTGAGCTGACCACCCGACTCGCCGTACCATTCAAATACCATGCCTTCACGATCATATGCTCTTAAATTGCCGGTAATCGTTTGCCCCTGATGGTGTCTGGTTGGAAAAAGCCAGTCGAGTTGAGCCGGATCAGGAAATTCCAGAGGGAACTGATGAAGCTGATACCACCCCTCAGTATTATAAGATAGAATCAGATATGAACTTCTCTGAATATCTATATTTCCGCCATAGACAAGGCTTTCCTGGACATACCAGTTTTTGACCAGTTCAACCAGCGCAATACCAGCCTGAGAGGCTTCATTTTTGAAGTTGTCGTGAGTGATTCCTTTTGAATTGAGGTGATCCCAGAATTTCTTATAGGAATTGGACAATTCCATAAATGCACGTCCCTGACGATCAATCCTGTCCAGTTGGTTGCCCATTTTGCAGGACAGACCATATTTGATACCCGGTTTTTCGGGATCAAACAGCAGCACGTCGAAAATGAACTTGCTTTCCGGTGCGTCGCCACCCAACGCTGTGGCAACCGACCGCTCAAAATCCCGCCATCCGGGTCTTCGCCCACCCTCGTTCATGCCCGTTCCATCCTGGTAAGTGCTGAGCATAAGCCGAATCCGCTCGATTTCGGAGAAGGTTGGATGCCTGTCTACAAAGGGTATTCCGTCCAAAACGATTCCTCGATGGTGGGTTAGATCCAATTCGTCATTTAAAAGAGCATCGGTAGTGATGCCAAAGATACGAGCTGTTTTTAAAACCAACTCGGCAGTAGGGATTTTTTTGCCAGTTTCCAATTCACTGATATAGCTGTGCCGGCTGTAGCCCAAAGATTGCGCTAATTCGTTAAGCGTCAGCCCATGTGCTGTTCGCAGCGCTCGCAGTTTTTGGCCGAAACGCCGAAAGGTGATCTCCGGGGGCATTGGTCTTGACATATGAAGCCAAACGCGCTAAACTGTCTCTAATAGAGACACGCTATTCAATCGGTACATTTGCATATACAATGCAGGCAGCTTGAAGCGCGAGATCGAGTAAAAAGCATGATAAACAGCCCGATTAAGTGGGTAGGCGGAAAATCCCGTCTGAGAAAACAAATCATCTCGCTTTTGCCGGAACATACCTGTTATGTTGAACCTTTCGCCGGCGCAGCCTGGGTATTATTCGGCAAACCACCCAGCCCGGTGGAAATCATAAATGATATAGATCAAGACCTGACCAATTTTTTCCGCGTCATCAAAGAGAAGCCAGAAGCACTAATCGCATCTTTTGAATGGACTCTGGTCTCTCGCGCCGAATTTGAACGCCTGGGCGGTCTGGATCCAAAAACACTCTCGGATGTCGAACGCGCTTACCGTTTTTATTATATCATCATGGCGGGCTGGGGCGGCGAACTTAAGTATCCGCGTTTTCAGACCAGTATCAGTGATGGTGGTCACGGGAATCGGCTTATTGGAGCGATCAGGACTCTCCGCCAGCGGATTGAACCGGTCTACAAGCGGCTGCAAACCGTGATTATCGAAAATCTGGATTGGGCCGAGTGCCTTGATCGTTATGACCGGGATGGCGCGGTTATGTATATTGACCCGCCATATCCCGACAATGGCGTTAACTACGCACATAACATGCGCGACTGGGACACCCACCGACAGTTATCTGAGCGCCTTGCTAAAACCAGGTGCAAGTGGATACTATCTTCTTATGATCGCCCGGCTATCCGCGATCTTTTCGGCCAATACGTTATGATCCCTGTTGAGTCTTCTTCAGGTATGCGGGCAGGAAAGGAAAACACCGCACGGGTTCTTAATAAAGAACTGCTTATCACCAATTTTACTCCGGCTCACCAGCTACCCATCCCGCTCCAGCAAAAATCACTGCTCGAATAAAAACAAAAACGGGACATGGTTTTTCGCCATGCCCCGGCTGTTTGCTGCCATGACCGGACGCGCTCAGGCGATGGTCACGTCCTCGCACAGGTACACGTCCTGGATGGCGTTGAGAAGCTGGATGCCCTCGGCCATCGGGCGCTGGAAGGCCTTGCGCCCACTGATGAGGCCGGTGCCGCCGGCGCGTTTGTTGATGACCGCCGTCTTGACCGCTTCGGCCAGATCGTTCGAGCCGCTGGCCCCGCCGGAATTGATGAGGCCGACACGCCCCATGTAGCAGTTCGCCACCTGGTAACGGGTCAGGTCAATCGGGTTGTCGGAGGTCAGTTTGGTGTAGATGCGCTCGTCCAGCTTGCCATAGGACGAGCCGCCGGTGTTCAAAGCTTTGTAGCCGCCGTTGCTTTCCGGCAGTTTTTGTTTCACGATGTCCGCCTGGATGGTCACGCCCAGATGGTTGCCCTGGCCGCTCAGGTCGGCAGAGGTTTCGTAGTTGGTGCCGTTGACCTTGAAGCTGGGGTTACGCAGGTAGCACCACAGCACCGTCGCCATGCCCAGTTCATGCGCATAGGCAAACGCCTGCGATACTTCCACGATCTGGCGCGTGCTTTCCGGCGAGCCGAAATACACCGTCGCGCCGACCGCCACCGCGCCCATATTCCAGGCTTCCTTGATCGTGCCGAACATAACCTGATCGAAGCGGTTCGGATAGGTCAGCAGTTCGTTGTGGTTGATTTTGACCATGAAGGGGATTTTGTGGGCGTACTTGCGCGCCACCGCGCCTAATACGCCGAAGGTGGAAGCGACCGCGTTGCAGCCGCCCTCAATCGCCAGTTTGACGATGTTCTCCGGGTCGAAGTAGGCTGGGTTTTTGGCGAACGATGCGCCCGCCGAATGTTCAATGCCCTGGTCAACCGGCAGGATGGACAGGTAGCCCGTCCCGGCCAGCCGGCCATGATTATGCATCTGCGCCAGGCTGCGCAGCACCTGCGGCGTGCGGTCGGAGTTTATCCAGGTGCGATCCAGGAAATCCGGTCCGGGCAGATGAAGCTGTTCTTTGGTGATGGTGCCGCTGGTGTGCTGGAGCAGCGTCTCGGCGGAGTCGCCAAGCAGCTCGGTAATTTTGTTAATATCCAGCGTGGTTTCTGGGGCAAAAGCGAGTGCCATGATAAACGTCCTTTCCGTTTGCTGACGGGGGTAATTTTTTGAACGTTCGCAGAGGAAAACTGCGGTTAGATATTTCATAACATTATACCACGAAATCAAGCCGATAGGGACGCCGCATGTACCGTCTGCGGCATGAGTTTTGTCCGGGATATTGTGGGCGAAGGCGGCAAGCTGTGGTAATATCGAAGGTTGTGAGATAATCACACCCACACATTGCACAAATTAACGATTTTAAGGTGAAAAAACCATGCGTATCGCAGTCTTAACGGGGGGCGGCGATGTTCCGGGCCTGAACCCCTGCATCAAACAGATCGTCAACCGGGCGATGGATAACGGCTATGAGGTCCTGGGAATCCGCCGGGGCTGGGCCGGCCTGCTGGAATATGACCTCGATGCGGAAGACAACTCCAACTTTGTCATTCCGCTGGATCGAGAAAAAGTGCGCCGCATTGACCGCTCCGGCGGCACATTCCTGCACACGTCGCGCACCAACCCTTCCAAAGTAAAAGCCAAGAACATGCCCGCCTTCCTCAAACGGGAGGGCGAAACCTACCCGGAAATCGTGGACTGCACCGACCACGTGCTGAAAGTGATCGAACACCTGGGCATTGACGCACTTATCCCCATCGGCGGCGATGACACCCTGAGCTACGGCGAACGGATGCACCACGAAGGCGTGCGCGTCATCGGCGTTCCCAAGACGATGGACAACGACGTATACGGCACCGACTACTGCATCGGCTTTTCGACCGCCGTCACCCGCAGCGTGGAGTTCATCCACAACCTGCGCACTTCGGCGGGGTCGCACGAACGTATCGCGGTGGTGGAGCTGTTTGGCCGCAACTCCGGCGAAACCTCGCTGATCGCGGCCTACCTGGCCGGGGCCGACCGGGCGCTGATCTCCGAGGTGCCGTTTGACGTGAACAAACTGGCCGAGTTGATTATGAAGGATAAAAAGGCCAACCCCAGCAATTACGCCGTGCTGACGGTTTCCGAAGGCGCGCATCCGATTGACGGCCAGGTGTTGGAAAGCGGCGAAGCGGACGCCTACGGCCATCGGAAACTGGGTGGCATCGGCAAGGAAGTGGGCGACGCGCTCCAGCGGTTGACCGGCCAGAACATCATCTACCAGCAGGTCGCCTACCTGATGCGCAGCGGCGCGCCGGATTCGCTCGACCTGATGGTGGCCTTCAACTATGCGCAGATGGCGATGGGTCTGATCGAACGCGGCGAATCGGGGCGGCTGGTGTGTTTGCAGCGCGGCGTTTACAGCGACGTGCCGATTGCCACGCTGTCGCAGGGCAAAAAACGGGTGAACGTGCCGGAACTGTACGATACCGACCATTACCGCCCGCGCATCCGTCACATCTTCGGGATGCCGATGTTCCTGACGTAAAGCGTCTTGTACCCTTCTGCGCTGCCGGTTGACCCTCACCCCCGTCGTTCCCCCTCTCCCAACCGCCCCTGCGTGGCCGGGCGAGGGGGAGAAAAAACGAAAAACCCTGTCTTGCCCCCCTCTCCCAGTGCCAAAAACACGTTCGGGAGAGGGGACGGGGGTGAGGGCAGGTGATGAACCCACCCCTACAGGGGATGTTCGCCCCTCTGGATTTATTCCCCTTCCAGCGAAAGTTCCAGCGTCACGCGGGAGAAATTGGCGTCGCTGACCTGAACGCTGACCGGCCCAGCTTCGGGGACAATAAACTCCAGCGTTAATGCGGAAACGTTGGTTGCGTCCGCCGTCGCCAGCGTAATTCCACCCTGGGTGACGGTGATAATCGGCGCGCTGGCGGCGTCCGCCAGGATACGCACCACCAGCCGCACGTTTGCCCCCGCTGTGCCGTTGAACGTCAGCACGTCCGTCGAACGTTTTTCGTTCAGTTGAATGCGCTGCGCCCCCTGGTCAAGCGAGAGCGGCACCTGGCGCTGAAGGGCAATCGTCACGCGCCCGGTTTCGTCCGGCAGGAACGGTTTCACCAGCAGACTGTAGCGGCCATCCTGGGTCAGCATCAGCCGGTTCACTTCCGGGTCGAAGCCGCTGCCACCGTCGTCGTCGAAGATCACTTCGATATTATCCGGGCCGCGCATCGAGAGCAGTGTATCCAGCGTGCCGCCGCTGTCCACCCGAATGCCGATTACGTCCCCGCGCTGCCCCTCGAAGCTGTAATACAGGGCGCGCGTTTCCGATGAAAACTCGCCCAGCGCCACCTCGCCATAGGCTATCGGCATTAGCGTAGCGCGGCTGAGGCGCAGGGTGTATGGGCCGCTGCCATCGTCGTAGCTGCGAACGGCGATGAAATAGTCGCCGGTGGTGAGCAGCGTGTATGGGCCGATCAGCGCGTTGCGGCTGCCGCCGCTGTCGTCGTCCTCTGCCAGCGGCAGGTTGGCCGCGTCCGGCTGGAGCAGCGACAGATAAGCGTCAAACGTATTCGAGTCGGCGCTGAGGGTGATGACATCACCCTGCTGCCCCCGGAAACGGTAAATGGTCACGCTCTCGTCGGCCAGCGTGCCTTCGACCACCTGCGTATATTCGATGGGCTGGATGGTCACGGCGCTGACGACCAGCGTGTAGCTTCCGGTATCGCCGTTCAGGCTTTCGGCCAGGATGGTATAGGTGCCATCAGCGGGCAGCTGCAGCAGGGCAATCCGGGCATTCAGGCCGCTGCCGCCGTCGTCGTCGCTCGCCAGTTCCAGGCCGGAGGGATCAAGAACACGCAGGTAAGCGTCGAAATCATCGGAGCTGAGGCCGATGCTCACCAGTTCCCCGGCGCGACCTTCCAGCGAGTAAGCCGCCGAAGGCGCGGCGTCCGTCAGCGCCCCGCTGACCGTCTGCCCGATGCTGATGCCGCCGGAAGCGGGTTCGTCCGTCACCGGCGCGGGCGGCGTTGCCGTCGGCGTGAAGGTCGGCTCGACTATCCCGGTCGGCGTGGGCGTGTCCGGTTGAAGCGGCGTCACCGTCGGCAGCATGGTGGCGGTCGGCGTGGGCGGCGGAGCTTCGCCGGCTTCTTCCAGCGTCAGCGTAAAGTCGCCGCTTTCCATGTTGGTGTAACTGCCGACGACAATCGTGTACAGGCCATCCGCCGGCAGTGTGAAGGCCGCGATGCGGGCGTCGCTTCCGCCCGCGCCGTCATCGTCGGCGGCCAGCGTCATGCCATCGGCGTTTTCGAGCGACAGATAGGCATCAAAAGCGGTAGAAACAAGCGTGATGGTCACGACCTGTCCGGCGCGCCCGTTGAAGGTGTAACGCGCGGTGGGGCTGCCCGCCGCCAGACTGCCCGCTGCCGTCGCGCCCATGTCCAGCCGCAAACCGGCGGGTTCGTCCGTCATCGGCGCGGCGGTAGGAGTCGGCGTTGGACCGTCCTGAACGGCGGCGCGTTCCAGCGTCAGCGTGAATTCACCGGCGCTGTCGCTCCGGTAGCTGCCCACGATGATGGTATAGTCACCGTCGGCGGGCAGGGCAAACGCCTCGATACGGGCATTGAAGTTTCCGGCGCGGTCATCGTCGGTCGTCAAGACATTTCCGGCGGCATCCTGCAAGGTCAGAAACGCATCAAAATCGTCCGAGGTCAGGGTGATGGTAAAAAGCTCGCCGGCCAGACCGGAGAAGGTATAAGCCGCCGCTGCCTCACGGGTGAGCGTGCCGGAAACGCTGTCCCCGGCCTGGATGGGCAGCGCCGTAACCGGCTGCGGGGTGGCCGCCGGCGTCAGGGTGGCGTCCGGCGCAGGGCTGGGCGCGACGGAATCGCCGGAGAGCGTCAGCCGGTAGCTGCCGGTGGAGATGCGGTTGTAGCTGTCCACCAGGATGCTGTAAGCGCCGTCGGCGGGCAGGACGAAAGCTGTGATGCCGGCGTTCTGGCCACCCGCGCCGTCATCATCGCGGGCCAGTTCCGCCCCGTCTGGCCCCAGCAGCGTCAGAAAAGCGTCGAACTCGTCCGACTCCAGGGTAATCGTCACCGTATCGTCGGCGCGGCCTTCAAAACGATACACGGCGGAGGGGGCTTGAACGGTGAGCGTGCCGCCGACCGTCTCGCCAAAAGCGATAGGCGTTTCGGTTTGCGCCGCCGTCGGCAGCGCGATCAGCATCATCAACAGCAGGCCGAAAATCCACAACATCGGTTTACGAGGCATGAGATTTCCTTCACAGGTACTAACAGGCGAACCAAACTCGCCGGGAGTCGCAATTTGTATTGTAGCCGAAAACCGGCTTTTGGGCATGGCGGGCGCAGAGCAAACGTGTTAAAGTGCGAACCATAAACGATAGAATCGGTCAAGGGGTGTGGTATGTTGGCTCAATTGGCAGTCCTGGCGCGCCCGTTTTTGAACCTGCCCTACGTGCGCCGCACGCGGCGTAATCATGGCCTGGAACACGCTACCATTCATCTGCTGTCCCGGCATCAGTACCGCCTGTCCGGGCGCAGTTCCGACACGGGTTTTATCCTGCTGGGCGACGTGCCGACCGAAGCCGTCGAACGCGCCGTCCACGAGGCGCTGCGCCGGATGCGCGGCGGCGAACATAACCTGGCCGTTCATCCCAACTGCGGCACGAACCTGGTCACGACCAGTTTCCTCGCCACGATGGTCGGCCTGCTGGGGCTGAGCGGCGCGAACCGGCGCGACTCGTTCAACCGGATGCCGCTGGTAATGGTGCTGATGATGGGGGTCATCCTCTATTCGCAGCCGTTGGGGCTGTCGCTGCAAAAACACTTCACCACCGAGGGCGACCCCGGCGACCTGGAAGTGCTGGGCATCAGCCGCAGCGAAATCAAACTGCCCATCAGCGACCGCCCGCTGACCATCCACCGGGTCGAAACGCAGTCCGGCTAACCGGCTGCACCCCCGCGAGTGCCAGAAAGCGCGCCAATGTCCAAACCGGCCAAAACCTTTTACATTCTGCACGGCGATGATGACTTCAGCCTGGAGCAGGAAGTCGCCAGCCTGCGGGCCAAGATGGGCGACGAACTGAACACCCACGAATTCGACGGCCAGACCGCCGGCGCGCCGGAGGTCATCAACGCCGTGTGTTCGTATCCCTTCCTGGCCGACAAACGGCTGGTGATCGTCAAGGGGATGCTGTCGTGGATTACGCGCAAAGGGGCGGGCGAAACCGGCAAACAGGCGGCGGAACGGCTGGCCGAGGCGCTGCCGGCGCTGCCGGACTGGGCGCGTCTGGTTTTCGTGGAGCGCCAGCCGCTGACGGAAACCAACCGCTTCATCAAGCTGGCGGCCACGCTGCCCAACGGCTACGAAAAACTGTTCGCCGCCCCCAAAGACGCCACCGGCTGGATCGTCCGGCAGGCGCAGGAAAACTACGGCGCGGACATCGAACCGGCGGCGGCGGCGGCGCTGGCGGCGGTCACGCAGAACGACCTGCGCCGCGCCGATAACGAACTGGTCAAACTGGCGAGCTACGTGGACGGCGCGCGCCCGATCAACGAAGATGATGTGGCGCTGCTGACGCCCTGGGTGGTCGAGACGCGCGTGTTCGACATGGTGGACGCGATGGCCGAGGGCCGCTCCGAGGCGGCTTTACGGATGATGCGCCTGCTGCTGGAAGACCAGGACGAAGACCCCTTCCGTCTGTACGGCATGATTGTGCGGCAGTTCCGGCTGCTGCTGACGGCGAAAGAATATCTGGCGACCGGCGGCCCACCGGGGCAGATGGCCGACGCGCTGAAGATGCACAGGTTCGTGGCGCAAAAGCTGGCCGTCCAGTCGCGGGCGTTTTCGCTGGAACAGCTTGAGCAGATTTACCGGCGGCTGCTGGAAACCGACATCCGCATGAAAACCGGGCGCATCACGCCGGGGCTGGCGCTTGACCTGCTGGTGGCCGGGCTGGCGACGTAAGACGGGCGAAATCGAACATCCGGCATGGCGGCTTCCGCTGATAAAATCGGCATCATCAGGCCAAACAAACATGCGCATCGCAAGCGGCGCGGATGAAGCCGCCTTTGAATTGAAGGAAAAAGAGAAGGCCTACCTGCTCAGCATCGGGCAGTAGGTCAAGGACTACGGCGTCTGCAACACCGACCCGGTACTGTATCCCGATGTCGCCCTGGCAGATAGAGGCGCGGCGTGCCGCGCCCTTTTGATTCTCCGGCGCGGCCACGCATATTCCACCAGAGCGTGTTATGCCCTTCTGCGCTGTCAATTCGCCCTCACCCCCTCGCGCTCAGGGGACAGCTCTCACCCCCGGCACCTCTCCCGAACATGCCTTCGGCACCGGGAGAGGGGTGAAAGACCGGGTTTTTCGTTTTTTTCATCCCCTCGCCCGGCCACGCAGTGGCGGTTAGGCGAGGGGGTGAGGACAAAAAGCGGGCGGGCGTAAAAAGCTGTTTCATCGCCCTGCTGGAGTGGCAAAGGACATAACAAACGCTAATCTTAATTACTTGCACCTGTTCATCATATTACACGGGAAAACCCAATTGCTTTTTTAAAGCCGATGTCTCAAATTTTGAGTATACTGTATCTAAGAAATAACCTCGTTAAAAATTATTAATGAGCGTAATAATTCTCGTTCCTGGCGATTAACCTGCTCACGAGAGGCGCTATGGAGAACGAAAAACATCCAGGCATCCGGTTCGGTAACTTTCGGCGGCTGTTGACGCCACCTTTCTCCCCGGAAGACGAGTACCAAACCTTTACCTCGCGCGTGCTGCATTATACGCTGCTGCTGCTGCTGTTCATCGGCGCCATCTTTCCGCTGTTTGCATCCTCAGCGGCACAGGTTACATTTTTGCCCATCATGCTGTTCATTGTGTTATCGTGTTTCCTTCTGCTGCATGTCAATCGTTTTCGTCTGGCCGGGATGATATTTCTCGTCGGCACGTGGTTGGTCATCACGGTCGCTGCCTTCAGCCAGAACGGCCTCCGCAACGCCGGCATCAGCGGTTATACTGTCGTCATCATTTATTCGGCCATCCTGTTCACCGAACGCGCGGTGATCCTGGCAACCAGCCTGAGCATCGCCAGCTCCGCCCTTCTGATGCTGGGCGAAACCCTGGGTTATCTGCCGCTGCGCACGACTCCGCTGTATCTGGCCGACCGCTTCTTCCAGCAGGTGGCGCTGTTTGCGGCGGCGGGGGTGCTGCTGGCGTCTGCCGCCCGCGTCATTCGCACCAGCTTCACACGCAGCCAGAGCCATAAAACGCTGCTGCTCCAGCACAATCGGGAACTGCGGATTCAAATCGCCGAACGCGAAAAGGTCGAGGCCGCCTTGCGTGAAAGCGAGGAGCGTTTTCGCCTCATTTCGTCGGTGACTTCAGATTACACCTTCGCGTCCCGCTTCAACGAACGGGGCGAAATAATACATACCATGCTGACCGGGGCGTTTGAGACCATCAGCGGGTATACACCGGAGGAATTTGTCGCGCTGGGCGGCTGGCGGGCGACCCTCCACCCCGACGACCTGGCGCGCGACGACCGCGATCTGGCGCTGCTGCGCCAGAACCAGCGCGTGGAATCGGAACTACGCATCATCAAAAAAAGCGGTGAAGTCCGCTGGGTACACGTGGATGCGCATCCGTTCTGGGACGAAGGACAAAACCGCCTCATCGGCATCTACGGCGGCGTTCGGGACATCACCGATCACAAGGTGGCAGAGGACGCCATCCTCAATCTGAATGTCGAACTGGAACATAAAGCCACCCAACTGGCCGCGCTTAACGAGATCGCCCGCGATATTTCCGCCCTGACCGACCTGAACAGCACCCTCCGGCGCGTGCTGGAAAAGCTGCAAGCGGCCCTGCCGCTCGACGTATTTTACGTGGCGCTCTACAACCCGGAAACGCAGGCGATCACGTTTCCGATCCTGTATGACAACGGGCAGTTCTGGGATCAGCCGCCGGATACGCTCAGCCGCTCCGAGTGGGTGGCACAGGTGCTGCAAAGCGGCCAGCCTTTACTGATTAACCGCGTGCCGAAGCAGATGGACGATGAGAAGAATAAACGCTGGCAGTTGGGCGACGTCAGCCGTCAGTCGGCGTCTATCCTGATGTCGCCGCTGCCGATGGGCGATAAAAACATCGGCGTGATCTCCGTCCAAAGTTATACACCGGACAGTTATGAAAGGCGGCACATTGACCTGCTGATGGGCGCGGGCTACCAGATCGCTATCGCGGTCGAAAACGCCCGCCTGTACGACTCGCTGCGGAACGAACTGGCCGAACGCAGGCAGGCCGAAGCGGCGCTGCGCGAAAGCGAAGGGCGCTACCGGCTGGTCAGCGAAATGATCTCCGATTACGCCTATGCCTATGACATTCACCCAGACGGCAGTTTTACGCCCGCCTGGATCACCGAAGACTCCTTCCAGCGAATGACCGAATATCGGTGGAGCGAGATCGGCGAAACCTTTAAGCTGTACCATCCCGACGATGAGAAACTCGCCCGGCAGCATGTCGAACAGACCCTCAGGGGCGAGGCGGCCTCCGGGGAATACCGCATCTATAACCGAAGCGGCCAGCTCCGCTGGATTCAGACTCGACGCCGGGTGGAATGGGACGAACAGCACCGGCGCCCGATCCGGTTTTACGGCGTGGCCCAGGATATTACGGAGCGCAAGCTGGCCGAACGGGCGCTGGCGGAAAGCGAAGAACGCTTCCGCACCTTCATCCAGCAGGCATCCGAAGGGCTGGTGCTGGCCGATGAGCAGGGCTTGATTATCGAGTGGAATCAGGCGCTGACCGACCTCACCGGCCTGGCGCGCAAGGCGGTGATCGGCCAGAGGGTCTGGGATACTCAACTGCGCCTGGCTCCCCTGGAGCAGCGCTCGCCGGCGCTGTCAGAGAAAATCAAAACGACAGTCCGGGGGATACTCCAGGCCGGCGAATCCGAGCCGACGAACCGCCCGACGGAGGCGCAGATTTACCACCCGGAGCGCGGGCTGCGCTACGTCCAGCAGTCAGCATTTCTCGTTCAATCTGAACACGGCTGGCGCATAGGCGCGGTCATCCAGGACATCACCGAACGCAAGCAGGCCGAAGAATCGCTGCGGCGCAGCGAGGCGCTGCTGCGCGCGTTGCTGGACGCTACCACCGACGTGGCCTTTCTGATGGCCCTGGACGGCACTTTCCTCACCCTGAACAGGACGATGGCCGACTCCTTCGGCATGACGGTTGAGGAACTGACCGGCCAGAACGGTTTTGAACGCATGAGTCCGCAGCTGCGCGAGGCGCGCCGCCGGCAGTTCGAGGCGGTCGCTCGCACCCGCCAGCCGCAGCGATGGCAAGACGACACGCCGTCCGGCTGGTGGGACAACAGCGTTTACCCGGTTCTTTCGTCGTCCGGCGCGGTCGAGGCGTTCGCGGTTTACAGCCGGAACATCACCCAGGAAAAACGGCTGGCGGCGGAGCTTCAGCGGTACACCGCCCAGTTGGAAGAAATGGTCGAAGAACGCACCACCCAACTGCGACGCGCCAAGGAACAGATCGAAATCATCCTGAACAACACCCGCGACGCGGTGGCGCTGGCCCACCCCAACGGCGATATTCGCACCACCAATCCGGCTTTTGCGGCCCTGTTTGGCGACCGCGTTTCGCACAGCATCGAACGCATCCTGTGGGCCATTGACAGCGACGAACATATCGTGCTGGTGGGCAGCGCGCTGATCCAGGCTATCTGGTCGCAGGAGCAGCAGCGCGTCGAAGCGCAGATTATGTCGGCGGACGGCAGCGGCAAGGACGTTGATCTGACCTTCATCCCGGTGCGGCTGGCCGACGAGGCCGAACAGAACGGCATCCTCATCAGTGCCCACGACATCACCCACCTGAAGGAGATCGAACGCTTTAAGGCGCGTTTTGTGGCCGATGCCGTCCACGACCTGGCGACACCCATCGCCGGCTTAAGCACCCGGCTGTACCTGCTCAAGCGGTCGCCGGAAAAGCTGGACGAACACGTGCACGCCCTGGAAAACCAGGTTGAGCATCTGCGTAATCTGCTGACCGATTTACGCACGCTGTCGCAGCTTGATCGCAAGCAGCTTACCCTCAGCCCGGAAAGCTGCGACCTGAACCAGATGGCGCTGCGCATCTTCGACACTTACGAACCGGTCGCCATTAATAAAAACCAGTCCTTAAAGCTGGAAGCCGAACCATCGCTGCCGGAAATTCAGCTTGATAAACGGCAGATCGAGCGCGTGCTGGTGAACCTGGTTTCCAACGCCATCAACTATACGCCGGAGGGCAAAACCATCCTGGTGCGAACCGCCGTCGAAGAGGATACCGTTCTTTTTTCGGTGGAGGATGAAGGCATCGGCATCAGTGCGGAGGAACTGCCGCATATCTTTGAACGTTTCTACCGCACCGACAAGGCGCGGCAGACCCAATCCAGCGGCACCGGGCTGGGGCTGGCGATTGTCAAGGAAATCGTTGATCTGCACGGCGGTGTGGTGATCGTCACCAGCGAGCCGGGGCGGGGCAGCACCTTCACCATCTGCCTGCCCATCCGGCGATCCGCCCTGGCGGGGGGCTGAATGAGGTGACGATAATCACTGTGAGCGCGGCGAAAAAGTCATATAATGGACTTATA
>JACAES010000187.1 GCA_013388735.1 Chloroflexota bacterium
AAAAGCTGATAAACTCCATGTCAAGCCTCCGAGGTGGGTTTGGGTTGGTTGCCAAACTCTCCCTTACCACTTCTGAGGCTTCTTGTCTACCTTTTCACTGACAGGTTTTGCTCGCACCCGCAGTATTCCTGTAGGCTGTTTGATTGCCTGCATCGCTCACAGTGGTTATATTATAGGGGTGTAATGTGCGCTCGCGTTTTTACTTAATATCTGTGGAGGAACTCAGACACTATGAACCGGAAATATGCTTTTGTCCTGGTGGCGATGCTGGCTCTGCTGGTCGGCATGGTCGCCCCGGCTGCCGCGCAGGGCAGCGCGATCACGGTCATGTGGCCGCAGGAGCCGGATGCCATTAACCCCATGTACACCACCATGACCTTCGGTGGTTACACCTACCAGCTTTTCCTGGCTGCCGTGTGGGAATTCGATGAGAACTATAATCCCTATCCGGTGCTGGTCAGCGAAATGCCCAGCCCGGAAAACGGCGGCATCAGCGAAGATGGCCGCACCTTCACCTATAAGTTGAAAGAGGGTATGCTCTGGTCGGATGGCGACCCGCTGGACTCGGCGGACGTGCTGTTCACCCTGGATATGTGGGCCAACGAACGCAACACGACGCAGGGCCGTTCCCCCTATGACCTGATCGAAAGCGCCGAAGCGCCCGACGCGACCACCGTTGTTATCACCTTCAGCGAACCGTATGCGCCCTGGCTGGGCTTCAACTTCCGCCCGCTGCCGGAACACATCCTGCGCCCGATCTTCGAGGCCGAAGGCACGCTGGACAACGCCGAGTTCAACAAAAACCCGACCGTCGCCAGCGGCCCCTACGTGCTGGCCGAATACGTCGTCGGCACGTTCATGCGTTTCGTCGCCAACCCGAACTTCGTCCTCGGCGCGCCCAAGATCGAAACCGTCGTCGTGACCTTCGTGCCGGACGAACAGGCTTATACCGCCAGTATGCTGGCGGGCGACGCCGACCTGGGGACGTTCTTCCCGGCCAGCGAAGTGCAGACACTGCGCGACGCCGGCATTGACGTTCGTATCATCGGTTCGGGCTACAACGAAGGGCTGTTCTTCAACGCCGGCGACCGCGCCCACCCGGCGATGGCCGATATCAGAGTGCGGAAGGCATTGGCGCTCGGCTTCGACCGTTTCTCCATTTCGGAAGACCTGAACTACGGCGTGCTGCCTCCTGGGGCCAGCTATTGGGAAAACACCCCCTACGCCAACCCCAACCTCGAACCTGTGCCATATGATCCCGAACAGGCCAAAGCCCTGCTGGACGAAGCCGGCTGGGTGGACAGCGATGGCGACGGCATCCGCGACAAAGACGGCGTGAAGCTGGAAGTACGTTTCATCGCCACCACGCGCGGCATCCGCCGCGATATGCAGGCGCTGGCGCAGCAGTGGTATCAGGAACTCGGCATTTCGATGCTGATCGAGAACTACGAGTCCGGCGTTTTCTTCGGCGGTTATGACGAGGGCGGCCCGGCGGCCACCGGCCAATACGAAATCGCCACCTGGTCGTCGGCCCCCGGCGGCTTCCCCGACCCCGACACGGTTCGTTTCGAGTGTGACTACATTCCGAGCGACGACAACCCCGCCGGCGACAACTGGAACTACTTCTGCGACGAAGAACTGGACGCCCTGCTGAAACAGCAGCGCACCGAGACGGATGCCGAAGCCCGCATCGCCCTCTTCCACCAGATTGACGAGAAAATCTACAATTCGTACATCTGGGTCAGCACGTGGTTCGACGCCGACCTGTGGGCGGTCAGCCCGCGCCTGACGAACGTGCGCCTGAACGGCACGACCCCGTTCTTCGACATCGTGAATTGGGAACTGGCCGGGTAACAGACGGCTTTTAACTGCGGACGCGCCTCTGCACGGGCGGCGCGTCCGCCTCTACCTTTCGTTTGCCGGGGCAAGGCTGGCCTTGCCTCAATTTTTCATTATGAACTGCCATGACTAAATACATCGTCCGCCGTCTGATTCAGGCGATCCCCCTGTTGATTTTAATCAGTGTTATTCTGTTCGTGCTGATGCAGGCGTCCGGCGACCCGGTTGCCACGCTGGGGGGCCGCCAGCCGCCCCGCGCCGAAGACCGCGAACGCCTCAGACGCGCCTGGGGGCTGGATCAGCCGATTCTCACGCAGTACATCATCTGGCTGGTGGGCAACGACTGGATGGTGGTGGACGCCGAAACCGGCGAAACCGGCACGCGCCAGGGCGTGATTCGCGGCGATTTCGGCAATTCGTTCGTCACGCGGCAGCCGGCGCTGCAAGTCATCGTCGAGCGGCTGCCCAATACGCTGCTGCTGATGATAACCGCCGAAGTTGTGATCGTCATTCTTTCACTCGCCATCGGCATTGTATCCGCCGTCAAACAGTACAGCCTGATTGATACCATCGCCACCGGCTTTTCGTTTATCACTTATTCGATACCGGTCTTTTTGATGGCGCTGATTCTGATGTACGTTTTCGCCGTCAACTTCCGCAAATGGGGGCTGCCCTATCTGCCCATCAGCGGCATGTACGAACCTGCCGAGGGGCGCACCTTCCAGCAGATCGCCTGGCATATGATCCTGCCGGTGACGACCATCTCGCTCATCAGCATCGCAGGTTACAGCCGCTACATTCGCTCCACCATGCTGGAAGTCATCAACTCGGATTACATTCGCACGGCGCGGGCAAAAGGGCTTTCGGAACGGCGCACGCTGTTCGTTCATGCCTTCAAAAATGCCTCGCTGCCGATTGTGACGCTCATCGGCCTGGACCTGCCGTTTTTGCTGGCCGGGGCGGTGGTGACGGAAACCATCTTCGCCTGGCCGGGCATGGGGCGGCTGTTCATTGACCACCTGGGGCGCTCCGACTTCCCGGTGCTGATGGGCATCCTGATGATGATCTCGGTCGCGGTGGTGGTGTTCCAGTTATTGACCGATCTGGTATACACGTGGCTCGACCCGCGTATCCGTTACACGTAGGGGGCGATTGATGACGACTTCATCTTCGGCCAAACCGGCCGTCTTAAACGGCGAATCCACCGTCAATCTGTCACGTTCCCGGCGCACGATCTACCGCTTTTTCCGTCATCGTGTGGCCGTCATCGGAACGGTGATTATGCTGCTCATCATCCTGTTCGTGTCGCTGGGGACGCTGTTTTACAGCGAGGCGGACTCAAACTGGGCCGACAGCGGGCTGCGCCTGCAAGCGCCGGGCGAACAGTTCCCGCTCGGCTCGGACACGATTGGCCGCAGCATCCTGCCGCGTCTGATCTACGGCGGGCAGATTTCGATTCTGATCGGTCTTACGTCGGTGCTGGTGTCCGTCGTCGTCGGGACGGTGGTCGGCGTCGCGTCGGGCTACTTTGGCGGGATCGTGGATTCACTGCTGATGCGGCTGACCGAAGCCATGTTGAGCATCCCCCGGCTGCTGCTGCTGCTGGTGATGGCGAAATATTTCAGCGGCAAAATCCCGACGCAGGAGATTTTGGGCCGCAGCTTCAGCGGCAGTGTGATCGTCATCGTGGTGATTCTCGGTTTAACAAGCTGGATGGCGTTGGCGCGTATCATGCGCTCCGCCGTGCTGTCGATTCGAGAAACCGAGTACGTGCTGGCGGCGCACGCCCTGGGGGCCACGCACCGCCGCATCATCATCGCCCACGTGCTGCCGAACACGTTAGCGCCGGTGATCGTGGCCGCCACGCTGGGCGTCGCCAGCGCCATCCTGTCGGAAGCCTACATCAGTTTTCTGGGCGTGGGGGTGCAGCCGCCGACGGCCACCTGGGGCAACATGCTGGATGGCTCGCGGCAGTTTATTGACGACGCGCCCTGGCTGTGGATTTTCCCCGGCGCGATGATCGTGCTGACGGTGATGAGCATCAACTTCGTGGGCGACGGCCTGCGCGACGCGCTTGACCCGCGTTCGGATAAAAAAGTCTGAAAGTCAACAATGGTTAGTCCATAGTCTGTAGTCGTTAGTCAAAAGCGCAAGACCGATGACTGCCGACTAACGACTATCCGGGCGGCAGGCGCGGCGGGGTCTGGCCGCGTTTGGCCGCCAGTTCGGCTTCCAGCTCGGCGCGGCGTTCGGCGCTGGCTTTACGGGCGGCTTCCAGCGTCTCCTGCCAGCCCTGCCGCAGCCGCGCCATCAGGTCATCACCGGCCATCGGCGCGAACAGCGTCACCAGCGCCGCGCCCACCAGCGCGCCCGCCCCCAGGCCGAGCATAAAACTGAGCAGTTTGTTCATCGGGCCGTTTTCCCTTCGCTACAAGTTTCTAAATCAATCGCCTGGTTATGGGCGTTAATCCCAACTCGTGAATCATGTCGCTGGGCAGCGGCAGCTTTTCAAGCGCGCGCGGCTCGACCTTGATGGCGTCGCCGCCGTAAGACTTACCGACTGATGTTAGATTAACAAGCGTTTGCGGATGCTGCAACACCTGCCACAATTTTTCAATGTAAGCAGTATCCTGCCGGTGAGGGTAAACACATAAAAAGCCAGTGAGCGGCACAACACCTGCCCGGTTACGGATAAAACGCACGCTGCGCCGGCCCAGATAAGCAAACAGAATGGGAGGCGCTTCGCGGGTTTCCATTTTGTACCAGGGGTTTCGAGACGCGATCAAAGCCCGTTGCGGAACACCCTGCGACTCAATCTGCTGTAAATAATGTTGCACAGCACCAGGAAATTGATTCATAGCTCGACCGTCCGGCGAAAACAGTGAGGTCGGGCGACCTTGTCGCTCCAATTTGCGGAGCGTTTCTATATTGATTTCATCCCCTTCGACATCACGAGTGCGACCAACTGCCGGGCGCAGGAATTCGCCAGGAATGTTCAGTTCGTGTGCCCGCCTTGTAGTGAGGAAAAAATACTCATTGGCGCCCGTCGCTATGCCACGTAATACGCTGGCAAAGTCCCCTAATACAAAGGTGGGGCGATGACCGTTCGTGGCAGGTTCTCTGGACAGGCCGGTTTCCAAACCTTCCACAAGTTCTCGTCGGTGAATTGTCAGCGAACGATAAGAGCGTTCTGCGAAATTGGCTTGGATACAAGACAGCAGTTCATCACTGTTTGCTTCCGCGCAGCGTACCCCAAAAAAATATTGTTCCGGTGGGCGGTTTTGTATCAAGACAATAATCGGATTAGTATCCACGCCTGGGAAAGGAGTTGCTTCTGCGGTAAATGTGACCATCGCTTCCAGACAATAGTTCCGGGTAATCCAGCGCCAGAGTTTGGGAGCAGCGACTCCTTCACAGGTATCGGCAGGCATGATGAAAGCCAGACGCCCGCCTTCGTCCAGCAGTTCAAGGGCGCGCAGCAGAAAATAGATATGCAGCCCGGCGCGGCCATCTAGCGGAGAGCCGATCAGACGGGCGCTCAAAAGTCGGAGTGCCGCTTTTGTTTCGGCTGCCAGCCGATGATGACGAATGTAGGGCGGATTTGCCACGATCGCGCTCAAACGCCGCTGCGGGGGATTTAAGACGAAATCACGAATTTCGACTTTGCTCAGGTCCGCCTCGCTGATGCCGTTTTGTCGCGCTTCCCCCAGGGCATCGGGGTCAATTTCCATGCCCGCCAGACTGATCGTGCGGCCTGCTGCCACACCGAAGCGATAAGCGGCCAGGAAGAAAGCGCCCGCCCCAACCGCCGGATCGAAGAGAAATTGTTCGTCCTGCTGTAAGACGTAGCTAACCATCGCATCAGCTATCCAATCCGGCGTCCAAAACTGGCCTTTCTGTCGCAGCGCCTCCCGCTCGGCGCCGTTAGCAGGAAGTTTCTGGTGGGTGCGTTTCACGATCTGCTCCGGCTCAACTCATCTATCACCTGAAGCGCCTCCGCGCGGAGGCGCAATTGGCCGCCCTCAAATCGCACAAAGGGCCTCCCAGGCGGCGCTGTGGTCTGAGTTCCGCGCCATAGTCCGGCATCTGGCCGGCTTTCCACAGGCTGTTTTCACATTCAACCGCAACGATGGCACGAGCTAACAATGCTTGAATCAATGGCTTATCTTCAGGAATAAAGGGTAATTCGGGGATACCACCAAGCCGCTCGACCGTTTGAAGAATGTACGGCTCGTCGCTCTTTGAAAAGACCAGTAGATCTGGCCGTTTAATCTCATTCAGACCGGCTTTTTCCAACCGCTCGAAGTATAGTTCAAAGGCGCGCACGTCATCATCAGGTGCCGTGCCGCTGGGACCATATGGCAGCACAAAATATTTTCCGGTCAGGTTAACGGCCTGTGTCAACCGATCCTCACTCCAAACACCTTGCGACCAGCGCATTAAGAAGTCGCTGCCACGCAGTCGGCGAGGGTTTAGCCAGAAGTCTGCCCAGGGGATTTGGCCGTATAAAGCAAACTCGATGTCTTCAATCGAGACGCCGAGAACATTCTCAAATAAGCACAATGATCGCCTTTCCTTCCTGATCTATATGCCTTGATTGATTATATCCTAA
>JACAES010000184.1 GCA_013388735.1 Chloroflexota bacterium
GTAACCGTTGCTCCCGTGAGGGAGTGTCTTCACCCAAGACCATTATGCCACGAAAGGAGCAAGAGCGCATTCATCCACCCGCTAAAGCTGGTGGTTTCCTGCGCCAAATCTTATGAAGCGCAGGAAGCCTGGCGCAGAATGCCGCCGGGCGAAAACGGCGATTGGGAAATGGACGATACCGGCGGGGCGCCGCCGTAAGCCGCTTACACCAGTCCACGCGCCAGCCGGAAGCCGATGTTGCTGCCGCGCGAGCCGGGCAGGTAGCGCCCCCGGTTGGCCGGGTTGGCTTCCTTCAGCGGGTCGAACCACGAGCCGCCCCGCATGACACGGGCGAAACTGCCGCTCAGGTTTTCCCGCCCGTCGCCGGCGTCGTAGGGATAGGCGTATTCCATCGTCTGCCAGTTATGCCCCCACCGGCTGCTGCACCATTCCCACACGTTGCCGCACAGATCAGACGCGCCGCACCAGGAGCGGTTGCTCGGTTTCGTCACCGGCCAGGGGCGGCCCAGGCCGCGTTCCGCCGTATTGTACAGGCGCGGCGAAGGCGCGTCCCCATCCATTCCACGCGCGGCGGCTTCCCATTCGGCTTCGGTGGGCAGCCGCCAGGGCAGGCCGGTCACGCCGCCCAACCAGATCGTATACGCCAGCGCCTCGTACCAGCACACGCCCACCACCGGCTGATCGGGCGCGTTAAAACGCCGGTCGTGCCAGAAATCCGGCTGCCGCGCCCCCTGCCCGCGCAGCCAGCGCCAGCCCATTTCGCCCCAGTAAACCGGGCTGTCGTAACCGCCGGCCTCCACAAAGGCGGCGAACTGGGTATTGGTAACGGGTGTCAGGCCGATGGCGAACGCCTCCAGATGAACGACGTGCGCCGGTCGGCTGGCGGAAAGTGTATTGTCGCCGATGGGATATTCCCCGGCAGGGACTTCGCAGACTTCGATTTCGATCATGTGACCTCCTGTTCGACCAGCGGGCGTTTGAAGTGCCACGCCCCCGCATCAATGGCGGCCAGTTCCCAGCCTTCGCGTCCCATTTCGGCGATCAGCTTTGGCCAGAGCCGTCCGCTGCCTTCTTCGTAGCTGGCCGCCCGGTGCTGCACCACCGCCGCGCCCTGCATCGTATAATACGTGACCGTGATAAGCAAAGGGCCGCTGGGGGCCTGCGCTGCGGTACAATATTCCCATTTTGGCATCGTCCAATCCTTGTTCAGCTATTGTCTTAATTTGATTGACCACCTCTTTAAGCATATGATAAAATCAGTGCTACCAATGTGAAGAAGACAACCTATGAGCATAACGGCTATCTGGGATAATTCTGAACAAACCATCCTGCGTTACACGTTCCGCGAAAACTGGACATGGGATGAGCTGTTCGAGGCCGTCGAAAAAGGCCGCGCCATGCAGGATAGCGTGCAGCACCGGGTAGATATCATCGTGGACATGCGCCGGAGCTTCAAAATGCCGGGCGGCGCGATTGCCCAGTTTAAGCGCGTGGCCGGCATTATGCATCCCAATACCGGCATTCGCGTCGTGATTACGCAGGATCGGGCCATTCTGGCGCTGTTTGACGTGTTTGCGCGGCTGTACCGCACCGCCGCCGAACGCTACCGCATCACGCGCACGCTTGAGAGCGCCTACGCCATCATCGCCGAACAACGCGCCGCCATCCGCGAAGACAGCGGTTAAACCACCTTCTACAGCGCCACCACCATCGCTGCCGCATAGTCGGCGGTATGCGTCAGACTGACATCCCAGGTCGTGATCGCCAACTGCTGCGCTAAATCCGCCGCCGCGCCGTGCAGATGCAGCACCGGGCGGCCTCGTTCGCCGCAGCGGATTTCAATATCCACCCAGCGCACGTCGCCAATGCCCGTCCCCAGCGCCTTCGACACGGCTTCTTTGGCCGCCAGCCGCGCCGCCAGCCGGTGCGGTTTATCCTCGCAGTCGGCGCGTTCGCCGGGCGTAAAAAAGCGGTTGAGGAAACGCTCGCCCAACCGGGTGATGCCGCCCTCCACGCGCCGGATTTCGATCATGTCAATGCCGCAGCGAAGCATGTGCATTTCCTCAGGTGCAGTCTGTAGTCTTTAGTCGCCAGTCTGTAGAGCGTATCATGCACTTTTGCGCTGTCAATTTGCCCTCACCCTCTCGTTCCCCCTCGTCCAACCGCCACTTTGTGGCTAGGCGCGGGGGGAGCAAAACAAAAAACCGGGTCTTTCACCCCTCTCCCGGCGCGCAGCGCGTTCGGCAGAGGGGGCGAGGACAGCATAATTTGTATAACCGTGTTGATGCGAGTACCCTGCTTCGATTGTAACACGCCTGGCGCAAAACTCCTTTGTTTCTGGTACAATCGGCGGCAAAATCAAATGAACATTTTATTGTGGAGTGCAAAATAATAATGGCAGCAGCAGAACGCCCAGACTTAAAAACGAGTGAAGCCGCGCCCGAACAGATCGCCGTCAAAAAGCCCACGACCGGCGAATTGCTCGGCCATGTGCCGGTGATGAGCGCCGAGGACGTGCGCCAGGCCGTCGAACGCGCCCGCGCCGCCCAACCCGCCTGGGAAGCCCTGGGCGTCCGGGGACGCGCCAAGCTGCTCCAGCAGTGGGGCGACCTGCTGTGGGCCAGGCAAAAGGAGGTTATCCAGACCATCCGCGCCGAAACCGGCAAAACCGATGTCGGCGCATGGGAAGAAGTGGCCGTGATTGATACCCAACTGGGGTATTACGTTCACCGCGCGCCGCAGATTTTGCGCCCGCAGACGCGCCGCACGTCCGCGCCGCTGGTGCATCAGGGGCGCGTGTACTTCAAACCCTGGGGCGTGGTCGGCTTCATCACCCCCTGGAACTACCCGCTGCTGAACGGCTTTCAAGACCTGCTGCCCGCTCTGCTGGCCGGCAATACCATTCTGCTCAAACCGAGCGAGTACACCCCCTTCACCGCCCTGCACGCCGGCGGCCTGATGGCCGAGGCCGGCATCCCGGACGATGTGTTCCAGATCGTCACCGGCGATGGCCGCACCGGCGCGGCGCTGGTGGATGTGGTGGATTTTGTCTCTTTCACCGGCAGCACCCTGGTCGGGCGCAAGGTGGCGGTGCGCGCCGCCGAACGGCTGATCCCATGCAGCCTGGAACTGGGCGGCAAAGACCCGGTGATCGTCCTGAAGGACGCCAACCTCGATCTGGCCGCCGCCGGCACCCTGGTGGGTGGGCTGGAAAACGCCGGCCAGGCCTGCGTTTCCATCGAGCGCGTCTATGTCGAGGAGGCCGTTTACGACCGCTACCTGGAGCGCCTGAAATTTCACGCAAACCGGCTGGTGGTCGGCCCCGGCGACGGCAAAAACGTCCATGTCGGCAGCCTGACCAACGAGCGCGAACTGCTGCGCTGTGAGGCGCAGATCGCCGACGCGGTGGCGAAGGGCGCGAAAATCATTCATGGTGGCCGGCGGCGGCCTGATCTCGGCCCGCTGTTTTACGAGCCGACCATCCTGGTGGATGTGGATCACTCCATGCTGGTGATGCAGGAAGAAACCTTCGGGCCGATCATCCCGGTGATGCGCGTCAAGCATGTTGAGCAGGCCATCCGGCTGGCAAACGACAGCCAGTACGGGCTGTCCGGCACGATCTTCAGCACCGACCTCAAACGTGCCGAACAGCTTGCCACCCGCATCGAAAGCGGCGACGTGGCCGTTAACGCGCCCAACTGGATTTTTGGCTCGCCGTCGCTGCCGATGGGCGGCGTCAAAAACAGCGGCCTGGGCCGGCGGCAGGGGCCGGAAGGGCTGCTGCGGTTCGTACGCCCCCAGTCCATTCTGCTGGATAACCAGCTTCTCACCCTGCCGGTGCTGTCCCATAACAACCCGTTCATCATCAACGGCATTCTGATTTTACGAAAACTGCGCCGCCGGATTCCGCTGCTGAGGATATAACACCCATGACGCTGCGAAAAGACCTGCACGAAGAAAACCGCGCCGCCTGGAACGCCGCCACCGACGCGCACAACAGCCACAAGGCCGACCAGGCGCGGTTTTTCCGCGCGGGCGGCAGCACGCTGCACCCGGAAGAAATCGAACTGCTGGGCGACCTGGCCGGTAAAAGCCTGGTTCACCTGCAATGCAATGCCGGGCAGGATACGCTCAGCCTGGCGCTGCGGGGCGCGGTCGTCACCGGCGTGGACATCAGCGATACGGCCATTAACTTCGCCCGACAACTGGCGGCGGACGTCGGCATCCCGGCGGTGTTCCACCGTGCCGATCTTTACGACTGGCTGGACACGACGGCGGAATCGTTCGACATCGCCTTCTCGTCTTACGGCGCGATCATCTGGCTGTCGGATATTCGGCTGTGGGGTCGGGGAATCGCCAGGGTGCTAAAACCGGGCGGGCGTTTCGTGCTGATGGAGTTCCACCCGTTCATCTCGATGTACGACGAGGATTTAAAGCTGTCGGCGTCCTATTTTGGGCGCGGTCAGCCGCAGACTTTCGAAAATGGCATCGGGGATTATGTGGCGGACAGCGGCGCGGCGTCGGCGCCGTCGGGGTATCTGGAAGGCGTTCAGAATTTCGTCAACCCGCATCGCGGCCACGAGTTCACCTGGGGAATCGGCGACGTGGTGATGGCGCTGATCGAGGCCGGACTGACGCTGAAGGCGCTGCACGAATACCCTTACAGCAACGGCTTTCGCCCCTTTCACGACATGCGCGAGACACCCGGCGCGCGGATGCTCATGCCGGAAGGCTTGCCCGACCTGCCGCTGATGTTCGGGCTGGTGGCCGAAAAACCTCAGCTTGCCAGCGGATAGTCGGCGTTAAAAGGGCGCAGTTGCAGCGTTTCCTTGATGGCGTCCAGCAGATCGTAAATGTCGAAGGGCTTCGGCACGTAATCGCTGGCACCCAGTTCCAGGCCGCGCATCAGGTCAGGCAGATCGTACTTGTCGGAAATCACGATGAACGGAATGCGCCCCCAGGACTGATCGCTGCGCACCTGCCGCAGCAGTTCGTAACCGTTCAGCACCGGCATATCCAGGTCGGAGATAATCAGGTCAGGGACGCAGCGCCGCAAAACGTCCAACGCCTGCGCGCCGTTGGCTGCCGACAGCACCTTGAAGCCGATCAGTTGCAGAATGAAGGCCATGTTGCGCAGCAGGGGGGCGTTGTCTTCCACCAGAAGAATGGTCGTAGTATCAATTGACTTTCTACCGTGCGCCATTTTTCATTCTCCCTTAATGCAATATCTATATTCAGCATACTCCAAAGCGGTTTGCAGGAACATTGAAGTTTTACTGAATTCACAAAAATTTCAGTTTGAATGTTGTAATATATGAGGAGATTTTGAAAGCAGGGGCGAGGAGGCAGCCTGGCCCGCGCGCCTCTACAGTTCGTCTTCCACGAGCAGCGGGATGAGGTAGATCACCGGCTCTTCGTAGGGATGCGCGCCGCGGATGGCAGCCACCACCGCGCGGGCGGCCTGCCGGCTGCAAAACGTTTCGATGCGCACTTCGTCTACGGCGTTCACCTGCTGTTTTGTGCCGGTGTAGGGGTTGGCCTGGTCGCCGGGTTTAAAGCGCCCTGTGCCGGGATGGGTGAAGGCGCAGTGGGTGTACGCGCCCAGCACGCCGCCCCCGGCAGCGGCAATCGCGTCCAGCAGCGGCGCGACCGCTTCCGGCGGCGCGGTGGTGACGATCATAATCTGGCGGCTGTCTTCACGCATCGCGCGCTGCTCCACCGAACACCGCCTCCAGATCAACCGCCTTGCCGCCCAGCGCCGCCGACTCAAAAGGCGTGTCCGGCGAGAACGTACCCTGCCTTGCGAAACGTCCGGCCTGCCAGCAATACACTTCGACGTAAGCCTCGTAGGGGTCTACCATCCAGTATTCCCCAACGCCGTGCCGCTCGTACAGGTCGAACTTCTGAATTTTGTCCCGGCTCACCGTCCCCGGCGAGAAGATTTCCACGATCAGATCGGGCGGCCCTTCCAGCCGTTTGTCGCCGATTTTGCACCGGCTGCCCTGCGCCACCCAGATGATGTCCGGCTGCGGGATATTCTCGGCATCGAGATAAACATCCATCGGCGCGCTGAAGATTTCGCCGCCGGGAATCAGGTCTTCCAGCAGGCGGCACAGGCGGCGGCTGATACGCTGGTGCTGCGGCGCAAGCGATGGACTCACGATCAATTCCCCCTGGATGAGTTCGGTCGGCTGGTTGGTCTCCGGCAGTTGGTCGAATTCGGCTGCCCGCAAACGGCTCTTTTCTAACCCGGCCATCGGCTTTCCTCACCTTAACCTTCTACACCTATCATGCCACAGAATCGGGCGCGTCGAAATAGTCCCGGATGGCGCGCGGCGCGAAGAGTCCCCGGTCGGTACAGATGGCGCTGATGAGATGCGGCGGCGTCACGTCGAACGCCGGGTAATAACCGCCGATGCCGCGCACCGCCGTCCGCACCGTGCCGCTTTCGCCGCGCGCGTGGAACACCTCCTCCGGGTCGCGCTCCTCGATGGGGATGTCCGCGCCGGTGGCGGTGGCCGGGTCGGGGCCGTCGTAGCCCAGCACGTAAAACGGCAGGCCGAAGTGATGAGCGGCGATGGCGTGCGTCAGCGTGCCGATTTTGTTGGTGATATGCCCGTCCATGGTGATGCGATCCGCCGCGCAGATGAACTTGTTCAGCCTGCCGGCGCTCATCAGGTGGGCGGCCATGCCGTCGGTGATGAGCCGAAAGGGGATGTCCATCTCGCGCGCGCTGGCAGCGGTTAACCGCGCGCCCTGGAAGTACGGGCGTGTTTCGCAGCCGACCAGCGTCACGGCTTTGCCCTGCTGCCACGCCGTCCACAGCATCCAGCACAACGCCGCCCCGGCGAAACAGTGGGTCAAAATCTGGTCGCCATCCTCGACCAGTCGGGCTGCGTGCTGCCCGCACCGCCGGCTAACGGCATTGCCGCGTTCGATCTCGCCGTTCACCACGTCCAGCGCGGCGCGGAACGGGTCGCCGCCGGCGTCCAGGGCGCTCAGGGCGGCCTCCAGCGCCAGCGGCACGATCTGTTTCAAGTCATCGGCGGTCGGGCGCGTGGCGAGCAGGCGCGCCGCCGCCGTTTGCAGATGTTCGCGCTGCCGGGCAGCCGGGGCGGCCTGGTCGCGGGCGGCCAGCGCCAGCCCCAGCCCGGCCACATAGGCCAGCGGCGGCCCGCCCTGTACGGTCATGTTTGTGATCGCTTCGGCCACCTCCTCGACCGTCCGCAGCCTGACGTATTCGGTCTGGAACGGGTACCTGCGCCGGTCGAGGACGACCACGGCGCCCGTTTCCTCGTCGTAGCGCAGCGTCTTAAAGCGGTCGGCCAGCAGCGCGGGCGGGGTATCGAGAGCAGAGAATTCCATAGTTCAAAGTTCCGTGTTCTGAATTTCCGGTTGCCAGTTACCGATTACGAGTGGGGGATATACCAGAAGGGCGACCCACGCGGAGTCGCCCTTACGATTTTCGACAGGTGGCCGGACGCGACCGCGCCGGTTACGTCCGGTGGCAGGCGACCCAGTGACCGGGCAGCACTTCCGTCAGCACCGGGTCGGGTTCCTGGTAGCACAGGTCAAACGCGACCGGGCAGCGCGTATTGAAGTTGCAGCCGACCGGCGGGTTGGCCGGGCTTGGCACGTCGCCGGTGAGGATGATCCGCTGGCGTCTTTCCTCGACCGTCGGATCCGGCACCGGTACGGCAGACAGCAGCGATTGGGTGTACGGGTGCAGCGGGTTTTCGTACAGTTCGTCGGCGTCGGCCAGTTCGACGATTTTGCCCAGGTACATCACCGCCACGCGGTCGCAGATGTGGCGCACCATGCTCAGGTCGTGGGCGATGAACAGGTAGGTCAGATTCAGCTCGTCCTGCAGGTCTTCCAGCAGGTTAACCACCTGCGCCTGAATGGACACGTCCAGCGCCGAGATCGGTTCGTCGGCCACGATGAAGGACGGTTTTAAGGCCAGCGCGCGCGCCACACCGATACGCTGGCGCTGCCCGCCGGAGAACTCGTGTGGGTAGCGGTTGACGAAATACGGGTTCAGGCCGACGCGCTCCAGCAGGGCTTCGACGTATTCCTGCTCTTCCTTCTTGTTGCTCATGATCTTGTGGATGCGCAGCGGCTCGCTGACGATACGCCCGACCGACATACGCGGGTTAAGCGACGCAAACGGGTCCTGGAAGATCATCTGCATACGGCGGCGCATCCTGCGCAGGTCTTCGCCGGGAAGCGTCGTCAATTCCTGGTTTTCAAAAATCACCGAGCCGGCGGTGGGGCGATAAAGCTGTAGGATGGTGCGTCCGGTGGTGCTTTTGCCGCAGCCGGATTCGCCCACCAAGCCCAGCGTTTCGCCCTTGTAGACATCAAAACTGACATCATCTACGGCCTTCACCGCGCCCACCTGCCGCTGCAGGATGATGCCCGACGTGATGGGGAAATGTTTCTTCAGGTTGCGAACTCTAAGGATAACTTCGTCCTTCGATTTGTCTTTGGTGCCGGTCATATATGGTGCGGGGCTAACCATGTTGCGCTACTCCATGCGGCTCAGTGGTCCGAACATCTATCCAGCAGGCGCTTACGTGGCCGGATTTACCATCGGCGACCTGCACCAGCGGCGGCATTTCGGCGCATTTATCAATACGGTACGGGCAGCGGGGCTGGAAGGGGCAGCCCTTCGGTTCAATACGCATGTCCGGCGGCGAGCCTTCAATCTGGTTGAGGCGCGCACTGCCGCCGCGCTGATCGAGGCGCGGCAGCGACTTGAGCAAACCGAGCGTGTAGGGGTGGCGCGTGTCTTTAAACACTTCCTTCACCGGCCCACGCTCGACGATCAGGCCGCCGTACATGACCTGCACCGTATCGGCCAGCCCGGCCACGATGCCCAGGTCGTGCGTGATCCAGATCATCGCCATGCCGATTTCGTCGCGCAGGCGGCGCACCAGGTCGAGAATCTGCGCCTGGATGGTCACGTCCAGCGCCGTCGTCGGCTCATCGGCGATCAGCAGCTTCGGATTGCAGGACAGCGCCATAGCGATCATGGCGCGCTGGCGCATCCCGCCGGAAAACTGGTGCGGGTAGTTGTCCAGCCGCTTGGTCGCGTCGGAAATGCCCACCATCGCCAGCAGGTCGGCGGCGCGGGTGCGGGCTTCCTGGTTGCTCATGCCCAGGTGCAGTTTGAGCGCCTCGGTGATCTGCGTCCCGATGGTCAGCACCGGGTTGAGCGAAGTCATCGGGTCCTGAAAAATCATGGCGACTTCTGCGCCGCGCACCGAGCGCATTTCTTCCTGCGAAAGTTTGAGCAGGTCGCGCCCGCGGAAATGAACCTCTCCGCGCTCGACCTTACCGGGCGGCGTCGGAATGAGGCCCATGATGGAAAGCACGTGTACACTTTTGCCGCTGCCGCTTTCGCCTACCACCCCCAGGGTTTCCCCCTCATGGAGCCGGTAGGAGACACCGTTCACGGCGTACACCGTCCCCTCTTGCGTATAGAATCGTGTAACGAGGTCTTTGACCTCCATCAGGACGGGCTGAGTCAAATCCTTATCCTCCCACCACTAGCAACCTGTATAAGGTTTTATCATGAACATAACGAGGTGTAATTTTGCACACTTCGGTACAAAATGCAAAAAGTCACTTAACCGGCTTTTAACCCAGCATGGGTCAGCGTTGGTTTGCAACCCCCTCACCCCCAAGCCCGCTCCCCCAGAATTCAGGGGAGTGGGGCGCATCAAGCGCAGTCTTTACCCCTCCGAATTCGGGGAGCAGTCCATGTCATAAGCCGATATGCTTAACATACTCATCAGATTGCAGAAACGTTCGATTTGTTAGGCAGGGCGGGTTTGGAAATTCGCCCATATCAAGTTAACACGGTGAGCTGCGCCCGATACCAGTCTATCGTTTCGCGCAGGCCGTCGCGGAAGCTCGTCCGCGCCCGAAAGCCGAACTCGCGCTCGGCACGGGTGATGTCCACGTTGCGGCGCGGCTGGCCGTTGGGTTTGCTGGTATCCCAGCGAATTTCGCCTTTAAAGCCCACCAGGTCGGCTATCGTCTCGGCCAGCGTTTTAATGCTGATCTCCACGCCGCTGCCGATGTTGACGGGTTCGGGCTTGTCGTAGTAGGCCGCCGCCAGCGCGATGCCTTCCGCCGCATCCTTGACGTACACAAACTCCCGCGTCGGCGACCCGTCGCCCCACAGCACCACATGGTCGCGGCCTTCGGCGTTGGCCTCGATCATCTTGCGGATGAGGGCCGGGATGACGTGCGAGTTTTCCAGGTCGAAGCTGTCGCCGGGGCCGTACAGGTTGGTCGGCATCAGGTGAATGGCGTTGTAGCCGAATTCGGCGCGGTAGGCCTGGCTTTGCACCAGCAGCATCCGTTTGACCAAGCCGTAAGGCGCGTTGGTTTCCTCCGGGTAGCCGTTCCACAGGTCATCCTCTTTAAAGGGAACCGGCGTGAACTTGGGGTAAGCGCAGATCGTGCCGACGCCGACGAACTTGGGGACGCCGGCGCGGCGGGCATATTCCAGCGTCAGTGCGCCCATCATGATATTGTCGTAAAAAAAGACGCCAGGGTGACTGCGGTTCGCGCCGATGCCGCCGACGGTGGCCGCCAGATGAATGACCATCGTCGCGTCGGGGAAAGCGGCATACATGCGGCTGACGGCTTCCGGCTCGCGCAGGTCGTAATCCTGCTTGCGCGGCACAAAAATCTCGCCCGCCCCCATCGCTTGCAGCCGGCTGACCAGGTGCGCCCCCAGGAAACCCGCGCCGCCGGTGACGATCACCCGCTGCTCTTGCCAGTCAAATGCCATAGTCATGATTCCTGTTTGTCCTCGACCGGCTTCATTTTACCACACCGGCAAACAGCGATTCCAGACGCGCCCGCCCCAGGGGGACAGGGCAATCGCACGCACGAAGACACTGCGTCTCAGTAAGCGGGCTTTCGCCTTCTGACCTCACCCCCAAACCTCCTCGCACTCAGGGGACAAAAGTCCCCATTCGGCTCGCCGAATTCGGAGCGGGGGCTTAATCGCACCAGCAGCAAAGTCTCCCCTGAATTCGGGGGAGATGTAGAGGGGGTCTAGCGGTCAGCACGATCGTGTTGGCTGACCCACAAGTTTTGAAGCGACAGCCCTGGTTGCCCCAGTCGGCGCGCTTGTCTTTCCCCCCTGTCGCGCATACAATCTAAGATTATCACCTATCGCCGAGAACGAGTTTGCTGTGAGGTCTCAACAACATCACGGGGTTTAACGTTCAATGCTGCCTCCAACGCGCATCATCGGCAGACGTTATATTTTGCACGAGCCGCTGGGGTCTGGCGGCATGGGCGCGGTCTATCGCGCCACCGACCGGCTGACCGGTCAGGCCGTCGCGCTCAAGCGGGTGGCCGCCGCGTCGGGCAGCGACCAGCTTTCGACCGGCTACGAGATGGACTTTCGGCTGGTGCTGGCGCAGGAATTTAAAATCCTGGCTTCGCTGCGCCACCCGCACATCATCAGCGTGCTGGACTACGGCTTCGACGAGCTGCGCCAGCCGTATTACACGATGGAACTGCTGGACGGCGCAGCGACCATCCTGGAAGCCGGGCGCGGCAAACCACTGATCGAGCAGGTCGGCCTGCTGGTACAGATGCTCCAGGCGCTGTCTTACCTGCACCGGCGCGGCGTCACGCACCGCGACTTAAAACCGAGCAACGTGCTGGTGACAGGCGGCGCAGTGCGCGTGCTGGATTTTGGCCTGTCCATCGCTGCCGAAAACCGGGGCGGCGAAACCGCTTCTTCCACCGCCGGCACGCTGGCCTATATGGCCCCGGAAGTGCTGATCGGCGGCATCGCCAATGCGCTGACCGACCTGTACGCCGTCGGCGTCATGGCCTACGAACTGCTGACCGGCCAACACCCCTTTCACGTCGAAGACGTCACCCAACTGATTAACGACATCCTCTACAATGCCCCTGATACGTCTAATCTGGAACTGGGGGCTAAACTGGCGCTGGTGCTGGAACGGCTGCTCGCCAAGTCGCCCGCCGCGCGTTACGCCGATGCAAACGAGGTCATCCGCGAACTGAGCGAGGCGGTCGGCCAGCCGCTCCCGCTGGAAACCGCCGCCACGCGGGAGAGCTTTTTGCAGGCGGCGCGGCTGGTCGGGCGTGATGACGAGCTAAAAACACTTTCCGATGCGCTGGAAAAAGCCATCGCCGGGACGGGCAGCGCGTGGCTGGTGGCCGGTGAAGGCGGCGTGGGCAAATCCCGCCTGCTGGAAGAACTGCGGGCGCTGGCGCTGGTGCGCGGCGCGCTGGTGCTGCGCGGCCAGGGCGCTGCCGAAAGCGGCAGCCCGTATCTGCTGTGGCGTCCGGCGCTGCGCTGGCTGTGCCTGCTGACCGAACTGGACGATGCCCAGCTTGGCGCGCTGCAAGTCCTCGTGCCGGACGTGGGAACGCTGCTTGACCGCACGCTGCCGGCGGAAGAAGTGGATTGGAAGGCCGCCCAATCGCGCATTATCGCCGTCATCGAGGAAGTGTTCCGCCGCCAGAAACAACCGCTGGTGGTCATGCTGGAAGATTTACACTGGGCGGACGAAAGCCTGGACGTGCTGGCGCGGCTGGCGCTGATCGTGGCCGACCTGCCGGTGCTGCTGATCGGCAGCTACCGCGATGACGAACGCCCCGACCTGCCCGCGCGCCTGCCGCACATGAACCGCCTGAAGCTGGAACGCCTGAGCAACACCGGTATCGCGGAACTGAGCGCCGCCATGCTGGGCGATGCCGGGCGGCAGCCGCAGGTGTTAGACCTTTTGCAGCGGGAAACCGAAGGCAACGTGTTTTTCCTGGTGGAAGTGGTGCGCGTGCTGGCCGAAGAAGCCGGGCGGCTCGACCGTATCGGCATGGTGACGCTGCCCATGCACGTCTTTGAAGGCGGCATCCGGCAGATCATCCAGCGCCGCCTCAGCCGCGTCCCCCAGGAGGCGCAGCCGTTACTGCGGGTGGCGGCCACCATCGGGCGCGAACTCAACCTGGAACTGCTGCGCGCCATCGAACCGGCGGCTAACCTCGACCGCTGGCTGACGAGCTGTGCCGACGCCGCCGTGCTGGATGTGCTGGATGGCCGCTGGCGTTTCGCCCACGATAAACTGCGCGACGGTGTGCTGGCCGATCTGGACGATGAGTCGCGGCGGGCGCTGCACGAGCGCGTGGCCGCCACTATGGAGCGGCTGTACGCAGGCGAGCCGGAACACACCCCGGCCATCGCCTATCATTACGCCAGGGCCGGCAACCCGGCCAAAGAAGAACACTACGCGGCGCTGGCGGGCGCTTATCTGCTGATGAGCGGCGCCTACCGCGAAGCAATTCACTGGCTGGCGCGCGCGCTGGCGCTGGTTTCCGCCGGGGAAGGCGCGCCGACCGCCGACCGCCGGCAGCGGCAGATCACCCTGCGGCGGCAGATCGGTGGGGCGCGGCTGGGCCTGGGCCAGTACGAGGATGCCCGGCAGCTTTTCGAGGACAACCTGAACGCCTGCCGCGCCTTAAGCGACCGGCGCGGCGAAGCCGACGCCCGGCGTAGCCTGGGGGACGTGGCGCAGGCATTGGCCGATTATGAGCGGGCGCGCGAGTGTTACCAGAAAAGCCTGGAAATCTACCGCGAAATCGGCGACCAGACCGGCGTCTCCCGCCTGCTCAACAACCTGGGCAGCGTGGCCTACGACCTGGGGCAGTTGGCCGAAGCCAAAAATCTCTACCAGCAAAGCCTGGTGCTTTCCCGCGAGGCCGGCAGCCAGTGGAGCATGGCCGGGACGATCACCAGCACCACTCAGGAAATCCCGGTTGTGACCGGCCAGCCGCTTCGGGACAGCCTGTCGCTGTACCAGGAATCCAGCCGCCGCGCGCCGCTGCTGGAGGCTTTCGAGCGGCTGCTGACGCTGGCGGCCAGCAACCCTAAAGAGGCCGACGCCCTGCTGAAAGAGGCGCTGGCGCTGTTCGAGAAGACGGACGACCGCTGGGCGCACGCCCTGACCCTCAACGCGCTGGGTCGGCTGGGAACGTCGGCGGGGCAGTTTAGCGCGGCGGCCTCGTTTCTGCGGGCGGCGCTGGAGATGGCGGCGGCGCTGCCCGACCAAACTTTGATGCTGGACACACTGGCCGCCATCGGCGCGCTGTTCGTCCGGCGCGGCCAGCCGGAAAGCAGCGTAGAACTGCTGTCGCTGGCGCTGCACCACCCCGACGGCAGCGATAAAACGCAGGATGAAGCTGAACGGCTGCTGTTTGAACTTCAGGCCGCGCTGCCGCCGGAACAGGTCAAAGCCGGCTGGGAACGCGGCAAAACCCGCCCGCTGGACGAAGCTGTCCGCGATCTGCTGGCCGGCAATGAATTATCCTCAGGGCAGGCGACGGCCTGAACAGGGCGATTGCGCGAAGATACTTTGCCTCAATAAATGAAGTTTCGTTTTTGCACTCCCCCTCGCGCTCAGGGGACTGCCCTCACCCCCATCCCCTTGTATCTCTCCCGAACGTGCCTTCGGCACCGGGAGAGGGGTGAAAGACAGGGTCTTTCGTTTTTCATCCCCCTCGCCTAGCCACGAAGTGGCGGTCGGGAGAGGGGGAACGAGGGGGTGAGGGCAAATTGACGGCGCAAAAGCGCATAACACGCTCCAGGGTTTAACAGGATGCGGCTGCCCGGTCTGCCTGAACGGTCTGAAGCAATTATTCCATCTTGAGCGCAACGACCGGGGGCAGGCGCGCCGCCCGCAGCGACGGGTACAGCCCCGCGCCCAGGCCGACCACCGTCGCCAATACCAGCGCGAACACGGACAGTTCCGGCGGGATGATAATCAGGCCGCCGCTGACCTGCCCCGGCGCAATCGGCAGGAACAGAAAACCGCTGGCCGCCGATTCGGCGGGCATGTTCATCACCGCCTGATTGATGGCATCTCGCAGCAGCATGGACAGGCCAACCCCCGCCAAGCCGCCGGCCAGCCCCACCAGACCGGCTTCGATCAGAAAGACCGTCAGAATATCGCGGTCGCTGGCCCCGATGGCTTTCATCAGGCCGATCTCTCTGGTGCGCTCTAAAATCGCCATCGTCATCGTGTTGGCGACGCCGAAAGCCGCCACCAACAGTGCCACGCCGCCCACACCGCCCAGCATCAGGCGCATCGTGCCGAAGAAGCTGTTGAGCTGATTGAGAAAATCGCCCATGCCGCCCGCCCCAAAACCCAGGTCACGGATGGCGGCGGAAACGTCCAGCGTCACTTCGCGGTCGGTTGCGCGGACGAGAATCTGGTCGTAGCGGAAATTTTTGGCATCTACCGGCTGGCCGGTGATCCATTCGTTCAGCCGGATTACGTCTTCCAGCGGCATCAGCATGGCGTAATCGTAACTGCTGGTGCCTTCCTGAAGCAGGCCGGCGGGGATGATGTCCACCCGACGTTCGGTCGGGGTGGCGCTGGTATACTGGTAGAGTTTAACCTCAAAGGGCGTGTTGAACAAATCCACCTGCACCGGCTGGTAGGTGTCACCGGATGACTCCGGATCGTTGAAATAATCGCCGGCGTGCGCGCCGATGAGTGCCTGGCCGCGCTCCAGCGTCAGCTGCCCCTGTGTCACCTGCACGCCCAGGTAAGGCAGCAAGGTCGGGTCTATGCCTAAAATCTGGGTGTAACCGGTGTAATCGCCGGCCACCAGTTCCCCGCCTTGCAGGTTCACCATCGGGATGACGGCGGCCACGCCGGGAATCTGCCACAGCAGCCGCACCGCCTCGACATCCAGTTCCGGGACATTTTCCGGGAAGGTGCCGTCCGGGTTGGGCGCGAAGTTGGGATAAACCTGGATTTCGGTCAGGGCGGCGCTGCTGCCGATGCCGGCTTCGGCGGACTGCTGCAAGCCGATGGTCAGTGCGATGAGGATAATCACCGCTGTCGTGCCGACCAGCACGCCCCCGGAGGTCATCAGCAGGCGGGCGCGCGCCCGCCCCAGGTTGTTAATCGCCAGCATCGCCAGTTCGTAAAACATCTCAGCTCCCTAAACCCAGAAAGCCCAACAGCAGCCGCCCCAGCAGATCGTCCGGGTTGGTTTCCGTTTCTTCCCCGCCGGCGGGCAGGAGCGAGTCCGGCGGCGGCGCGAAGGTGGGCGGCGGCGGCGCGGGTACGGCTTGCAGTTCGTAGGTCTGCACGATGGTCTGCGGTTTGTTCAGGTCGTCGGTGTAGCTGAAGGTGATGATGATTTTCACCGGCCCTTCTTCCAGCGGGATGATGCTGGTCGTGATGGACGTATCGTCCTCGGCCCGCAGCGTGGTCAGCAGCGTCTCGGCGCCTTCCACCACTTCGGCGTTTTCGGCTTCTACCATCGCGCTGTTAAAGTTGACGGATTTTCGTCCCCGGTTGGCGATGTTCAGCGTCAGCGACAGCGGTTCGCCGACGCTGCTTTCTTCCGGCAGCGGCGATTGCAGTTCCAGGTTCAGCCGAGGCGGCAGGATGACCACCAGGCTGGCGTTCAGCGTTTCCTGCGCGGTCGAGCCGTCGGGCTTCTGGTAACGCAGCGTGATCGGCAGCGTGTAAATGCCGCTGTCCACCGAACCGCTGACGATAAATTCCTGCGTCAGATTAATCAGGCCGCCGCCGGCATCCACCGTCCCGGCGAACACCGTGCCGCCCGACCCCAGCGGCGCGAAGGTCGTGCTGGGGTTGGTCGTGCCGGTGGTGTTCGGGCCGCTGTCGTCCGTCCCGGTGTTCGGGCTGGGGCTGACCGTGCCGAACGTCACCAGCATATTCTCGGCGGGTTCTTCGCCCACGTTTTTGATGCTCAGGCTGGCGGTGAACTGCTCGCCGGGCTGCAAATATTCCCTGCCGGTTTCAAAACCATCCAGCAGCAGCACCGGCGCGGTCGGCACCAGCTTGGCGACATCCACAGTCATGCTGGCGGTATTTTCTTTGGCTTCGCCTTCCTGAAGATAGGCGATTTTGAGGCTTTGCGGCTGCGGGCCGGGTTTGGCGCCGGCGCTGACGATCAGCGGCATTTCGACGCTGGCGCTGGCCCCGGCGGCCAGGTCGCCCACCGGGAAGCTGTCGCCCTGCGGGCCAGCCAGCAGGATGCTGCCCTCACCCAGCCGCACCAATACCTGCGCGGCGGCAGCGTTGCCGGAGTTGGTGAGCAGAACGGTGAGCAGAACCGTTTTGCCCGGCTCGACCGGATTCGGGTCGAACATATACCGCGCCAGCGTCACCTGCGCGGCGCGCGGCGCGGCCTTCTGTACGTTGACGGTCAGCGTGCCTTTGGCGGTATAGGCCGAGCCGGTGAAGTCGCGGTAGGCCATCGTGATCGTCACAGTCTGCGGCCCGGACGGCGTATCCTCGGCGGCGGTGACGGGGATGCCGACCACCGTCGCGGCGTTCACGCCCAGGTCGGGCAGCAGGATGGTCGCCTGGCCGTTGGCCGGGATGAACTTGCCGCCGGGGTCTACCGAGACGGACAGCCCCAACGCCGGGCGCGTGCCGGCATTGACGATTTCGACCGTAAAATTCACCGTGCTGCCGGGCGCGACGGTCGTCGGGTTGACGTTAAAATTCCGCACCAGCAGGTTGGGCGTGCCGGGGATGTCGGTGGGCGGCGGGGCCGGTGTAGGCGGCGGCGCAGGGGTGGGCGGGATGCTGGTCGGCGCGACGGTCGGCGGCGCGGGGCGAACGACCAGAGTCGCGCTCGTCCCGCCGCAGATACACTCCAGCGGCGGCTGCCCGGCGATGTAAATCAGCACCTTGTAGCCGCCCCCCCGGCCTTCCGAGTCGGCTGTTGGAGGCAGGCTGGTCGGCAGCGCCGCCGACAGCGCGTTGGCGTTGATGAAGGTGGTCGGCAGCAGGCCGATGCCTTCCAGCGCCACCGCCGCGTCGGTCGGGAAGCTGCTGCCAAAAATGGACAGGCTGCCGCCCTGGCCGCTGATGACGCTCCTGGGCTGAAAATCGTCAAAGGTGGGGGCAGGCTGGAACAACAAATCGTCCTGCGGCGCTTCCGGGGCGGGCGGCGCTTCGGTCGCTTCCGGCGTGTTTTCCTGCGCCGACGCCTGCCACGATACGACGGTGACGGCCACCACCAGCGCCAGCAGCAGCGCGCGGATGATTAATCGTCCCTGCACAGACATTGTTTTTCGTAAGGGCGCGGGTAGGGACGCGCTTCTGCGCGTCCATTCTCTGTTACGCATCGGGCATTACCTCTTTCTCGGCGGGCGGCAGGTGAATGCCGTTGCCGCTGCGGCCCCGTTTCAGCCGCCGCCGGTGATCCTGGGTGATAACGCCGTCCATCAGTTTCACCACACGGTCGGCATACCCGGCTACGTTGGAGTCGTGGGTGACGACCAGGACGGTTTTACCCTGCCGGGTGCATAACCAGCGCAGCAGTTTCATCACCGTCTGGCCGGTTTTGCTGTCCAGCGCGCCGGTCGGCTCGTCGGCCATGATGACGGGCGGGTCATTGAACAGCGCGCGCGCGATGGCAACCCGCTGCTGCTGGCCGCCGGAAAGCTGCCAGGGGCGATGATCCAGGCGGTCGGCCATGCCCAGCGCCGCCAGCAGTCTGATCGCCCGTTCTTCGCGTAAATCGCGCGCCATGCCGGCGAACACGCCCGGCAGCGCCACGTTTTCCAGTGCCGTCAGCGTCGGCACCAGATGAAAGGCCTGGAAGATGAACCCGACCGTTGCGCGGCGGAAATCCGCCAGACCTTCGCTGCCCAGGGTGTTTAAATAACGCCCGGCCACCAGGATGTCGCCCAGCGTCGGGCGATCGAGGCCGCCCAGCAGATACAGCAGGGTGCTTTTGCCGGAGCCGCTGGGACCCATGATGGCGATGAACTGCCCCTGCGGAACGGTGATGTCCACGCCGTTGAGGGCGTGGACCTGCTGGTCACCCAGAGTGAAAATTTTGTGCAGGTCGCGCCCGATGATGATGGGCGGGGCGCTGCCGTTGCTGCTGCCGGGTTCGATCATTTCACTGCCTGCTGTCTATTCCGAATAACGCTAAATCCTGCTCATTAACCTTTCCTAATGGTTGTCACAGGGCGGGCCTCAGTCCTGTCTGTTACTGCTCCGGCGTCACCTCCGCCTGCGGCGAAGGGGTGACTGCGGCGGCCTCGGCGGCGGCAGTCATTCTGGCGAAACGGTCGGCCAGCGGCCCGACCGGTGGCGCGGCGGTCTGCTCGGCGTCCGGCTGATCCGTGCCGTCCGGCAGCCCGAACAGGTCTACCGGCAGGGTGGCTTCGGGCGCTTCGGTGACCTGCTCGAAGTCGTCCGGGAAAGTGCTGCCGGATGGGTTTTCGTCCGGCGGCGGCGTCAGCAGGTCGGGCTGCATTTCGTCGCCAGATGGTAAAACCGGCTCGGACGGCAGATCGAACAGGTTCGGCAGCCCCTCCGGCAGTTCGGCAGCGGGCGATTCGCTTTCCGGCGCGGCGACCGCCCCGGTCAGCACCGGAGCCAGCACCAGCACCAGCACCCAGGCCACCACCACCAGCAGCACCGCCCAGGTTTTGCCGCGCAGCGCCATGCGCCCGCCGATGTAAAGCAGCACCAGGCTCCACAGCCAAAACAGCGTCAGCCGGCTGGTGAGCGACAGCAGCACGCTTTTGACGAAAACCGGCAGGCCGGCGTAGGCTTCCCATTCGGCCAGCAGACCGGAGATGCCCGGTTCGCCCGCCGTGCCGCCCGCCGCGAAGTACAGCAGCTGCAGCGCCGCCATCAGGCCGACCGGGACGGTCGCCCAGACGGCCACCTGTAAATTACGCCCCAGACGCGGCGCAGTGCCGTTGAACAGCGACACCTCGCATAACATGACCGCCTGTACCATCCAGCCCACAATCACGCCGGTGGCGGCCAGCAGCGCGGTCGTCCAGGTGGCCGAAACATTCGCAGCCGACGGCGAACCCGCGCCGAGTGTGCCGGGGTCGAAGGATGCGGGCGCTCCGCCGCCGGCTTCCAGCGGGAAGGGCGACGCCCCCCCCGAACCGAGCGCCGCCGGAAAAGCGGGCTGGCTGTCTGCTGCGCCGCCGGCCAGCGCGTCCTGACGCACGGCGCTGAAGCCGACCAGCGCCAAAATCAGCAGCGCCACCCATACCCACTGGCGGCTGGTTTCGTTGCCCGGCAGCGCACGGAAAAACGCGCCCGGCTCCAGCAGAGTTGCGCTCAGCTGACCGATCAGCCCGCGCGGGCGCGACCGCCGCGCCAGCGCAATGTCTCGACTGGTTACAGGTTGAATTTGTTTATCGCCCATGCGCGTGCTAACCATACCCGCGTCTCGCCGGTTGTGCGATTCGTTTATTTATCGTAACGAGCCGACCTTTCGCCTACCTTAATCCTGGCAAAGAGTCCGATAAAAACGACCGCGTTACCGTTGAGACGCGCCTGACGGCACTTAAGTTCCATGCCCCGGATATTAGCCTCTGGTCAGGCGGGCTGTCAACTGCCGCAGCCTACGATTGGCCGCTGGCAAGCGGTTTTTCGCCCGACGGAGGCCGCGCAAAACAAGGCCGCGCCCGTTTGAATTTTGCCCTTCATCATCCGCGTTTTTGGCACTATAATGCTCACATCTATGCCTATCCCTGAAATGCCACCTCACCCGGTCAGGTAAGGCACAAAGCCCCGTGCTGGCGGTTTTATGGATAGACAGCAGGCTTCCATAACGCAATCGAATACAGGCCGAGGCTCCTTAACCGGAGCGCGGGGGAACCACTTTTTAGGGTGAAGGGCGTTTGCGCGCCCTGGGCATCCTTTCAGCCCAAACCCGTCAGCTTACCTCGCAGGCCAAAGCGAAAGGCTCACTTCTCCCTGGAGAATGTGGGGCTTTCTTTTGTCCAAACGTAGTTGCCTGTCCTTATGCAGTCGTGTGATGGTTGGGATGACTTCTACCTGGAGGAATGAACCCACAATGCGCGTTATACGCTCCCTGCCTAACCTGCTTCATATCTGGCATGACGAGTTCCGAGGTTATAACGGTCAGGTCTTCCGGCGCGACCTGCTGGCCGGTGTGACGGTCGCCGCCGTCGCGCTGCCGCTGGCGCTGGCGTTCGGCGTGGCCTCCGGCGCGACTGCCGCCGCCGGCCTGGTGACGGCTATCCTGGCCGGCGTCATCATCGGCGGACTGGGCGGGGCGGGCTATCAGATTTCCGGGCCGACCGGCGCGATGTCGGCGGTTTTGATTGTTCTGGCAAGCCGCTACGGAATCGAAGGGGTCTGGACTGCCGGGGTGATCGCGGGCGTGTTCATCCTGCTGCTGGGGGTTTTCAACCTGGGGCAGATCGTCAACTTCATCCCATCGGCGGTGATCGCAGGGTTCACCAGCGGGATCGCCATCATTATCTTCATCGGCCAGATTGACAACCTGCTGGGGGTGACGACCGAAGCCGCCGAAAACGCGCTGGTCAAATTCACGCACTATCTGCGCTTCGACTACAGCCCCAACGCCGCCGCCGTTGGTTTAAGCGCGCTGGTCATCCTGCTGATGATCTTCTGGCCTAAACGCCTGAACGCTCGTTTTCCGGGGTCGCTGCTGGGACTCATCGTGGCGACGGTAGTCGCGCTGCTGTTCCATCTGGACGTGCCGGTGATCGGCAGCATCCCGCAGACCATCCTGCTCGACCAACGCCTGCTGCCGGCGCACATTCCCTGGCAGCATATCGGCGAACTCATCACGCCGGCGTTATCTATCGCGGCGCTGGGGTCCATCGAAAGCCTGCTGTGCGGCACGGTCGCCGGTCGTATGACCGGCATAAAAATGTCGTCCAGCCAGGAACTCATCGCGCAGGGTTTGGGCAATATCATCATTCCCTTTTTCGGCGGCGTCCCGGCAACCGCCGCCATCGCCCGCACGAGCGTCGCCATCAAAAGCGGCGGCAGAACACGCGTCATGAGCCTGACCCATTCCGCCGCTTTGTTACTGGCGGCGCTGGCGCTCGCACCGATTATCGCCCATATTCCGCTGGCGGCCCTGGCGGGCGTGCTGGCCGTGACCGCCTGGCGCATGAACGAGTGGGACGAAATCCGCGAAATCTTCCAGCGCCGGTTTAAAAGCGCCATGTTTGCCTTCGTCAGCACCCTGGTTGCGACTGTCGCGCTCGACCTGACGCAGGCGATCATCCTGGGGGTCGGGCTTTCGGCGCTGATTTTTGTGTTTCAGATCAGCCGCATCAAAGTGACGCTGGCGCCGGTTTCGAGCGAAAAGATGCGCGCCGACGGCTACGAGATGCAGTACGACGCCAACCGCATCCTGGTGGTTTATATCATGGGGCCGCTGTTTTTCGGCACGGTCAACACTTTTAATACCCTGCTGGACAACCTGGAAGGAAACCAGGACATTATCCTGAGCCTGCGCACCGTCCCCCTGCTGGACACGACCGGCATTAGCGCCATCGAAAATCTCATCGAGCGGCTTGAGCGGGAAGGCCGGCGGCTGTATCTGAGCGGGCTGAGCGAGCCGGTGCGCTCGTACCTGGAACGCGCCGGCATAATCCAGCATCTCGGCGAAGATCGGGTGTTCTGGAGCGCCTACGAGGCCATCATAGCGGCAGACCACTATCGCGCCCATGTCAAGCGGTATACCGAAGAATACGCCCAGGTGGGACACGTTCAGGAAGCAGGCGGGACGGCGGGTTAAGCCGCTGCGCCTTTTCCCTGCCGGTCAGATCACGCGCACCGGCGTGCCGACTTCCGCCCAGTTGAAAAACCATTCGGCGTCCCCCACCGGCAGATTGACACAGCCGTGACTCATCGGGCGGCCAAAGTTATTGTGCCAGTACGTGCCGTGAATGCCGTAGCCCTGATAAAAATACATGGTGTACGGCACCTGTGGCAGAAAATAATCCGGCCCGCTCATGTCGTCGGCCACGTATTTGACATAGACTTTGTAATCGCCCTTGACGGTCGGCGTGTCCGGCAGGCCGGTGGACACCAGCCGCGAACGCACCAACTGGCCGTTTTCGTAAGCGAAAATACGCTGCGAATCGGTGGAGACGACGATGGATTTACCGACGCTGGTCGGCGCGGGCGGGGCGTCGGCGGCGGTTGGTTCGTACACGCCCGCCGCCGGGATGATAAGTTCCTGGCCGACGTACAGCAGATCGGGGTTGGTGATACCGTTGAGGTTGGCGATGTCCGCCACCGACACGTTATACAGCTTGCCGATCAGACCGAGTTCCTCGCCGGGGGCGACGACGTGTCGGGTGGTCGCGCCGCTGTAGTCCCCGCCCGGCTGGATGCTCACCGGCGCGACCGTGAACATATCCAGTTCAAACAGGCCGTCGGCCAGTTCCCCGGCGGCGTCCACGCGCAGCCGGTCGAGCATGACGGGGATGTCCATCGCCCGCCCGGAACGACTGGTCGTCGCTTCAACGTTCACCTGGTCGCTCAGGTTCAGCAGGCCGAACTGCGCCTGATTGAGATCAACGCGATAAACCGCCGGCAGGCTCGCGCCGGCGTGCGCCGCCAGCGCGGCTTCGATGCTGGCGGCAATATCCACCGTTACGCCGATGTCCACCAGCGGCAGCCGCCAGCTCCGGTCGCCGTCCGTGAAGGTGGCCGATGGATTGGCGACAGACGGGAGCAGGCGGTCGGCGGCTTCCTGCTGGGTCTGGCCGCCCAGGGGGATGCCGGCCACCATCACGCCGGGTGGCACACGCTCCGGCGCAAGGATGACCAGCGCCAGCAGGCCGAGCAGCCCCAGGAACAGCGTGAACCCGGCCATCACCGCGCCGCCGGCCAGCAGCCAGGGCCAGTAATTCGGGCGTTTGCGGGCGCGCTTCAAGGCGCGGCGGGGGTAGGCGGTCGGTTGAGGGGGCGTTTGCGGCTGCATGATGATTGTGCTCTTAAATATCGTCTTTATTCATTATAGACGTTTCAGCCGGGCGCGTTTAACGCAGCCTGAGCGCCCAACCCACGACTGCCCTACGCGCCGGTTAACGCCCGGTTGGGGGGCTTCTGGCCTCACCCCACCGCTTGGAGACGGGGCAAAACAGGTCGCTTAGCCTGCCCCAACTGCTTTTACGGCGTCAGCGCCGGGATAATCCAGCGCCACAGCAGGTACAGGTCAAGCGGCGCGAAGGCCAGAAAGGGCAGAACCGTGCTGTAAACCATATACGGGCGGGGCCGGCGGGCGCGCGCGAAGATCAACCGCTGCCAGGCGTCCACGCCCGCCGCCAGCGCCAGCGCCAGCGGGATGAGGCCGGGGTACAGGTAGCGTCCCTGGTACTGCACGAAGGACGTGTTGTAATACACGTAGGCCAGCAGCGCCAGCGCCGCCGTCAGCGCCAGCACGAGAGCGGCGGCAGCGCGCCAGGTCGGCCCACCGGCAGGCTTCGCATCCTCGGCTTTGCGCCGGTAGGACACCGCCGCCGCAATCCACCCGCTGCCCGCCAGCGCCAGCAGCGCCAGAATCAGCCCGTAAATCCAGCCCGGCATGGGCGCGGCCATCCAGCCGAACTGCCCCCAGAAGCTCGTAAAAGTCGTGCGGAGCGCCTGCCCCAGGTAGACGCTCAGGCCGATGTCGGCGATCAGGTCGGCGGTGCGAAGCTGTTCCGCCACCACCAGATCATGCCGCCCCAGGCCGAACACGTCCGGGAAGCCGTACACGCTGATATTCCGCAGCGCCCACAGCCCGCCCAGGGCGATCACCGGCAGGGCGAAAACGGCCCAGCCCCGCAGCAGCGGCAGCAGCGGTTGGAGGCGGCTTCTGAGCGCCCCCGGCAGCGCGCGCCGGGCCGTCGAGATGGCGGCGCGCCCCAGCGTCGTGTCGCGGTATCGCCACACCGCCAGCGCCCCCCGGCGGGCGGCCTGCGCCGGGATATGCACCGCAGCCGCCGTTTTCCGGCTGCGGCGGTCAAACCACCATTTGAGCAGAATCGCCGCCGGCACGATGCCGACCAGCAGCAGCGTGCTGACTTTCGTCACCAGCCCCAGCCCGACCAGCAGCCCCAGACTCCAGGGGCGAACGTGCAGGCGGCGTTTGTCCGGGTGTTTGAGCCAGTTGTAGCCCCAGTACACGGCGGCGGCCAGCATCCCCGCCGCCGCCAGCATCGCCAGCAGGTTCGCGCCGGTCGCGCCGTCCCGCGCCGGGTCGTAAACCAGCGCGCCCAGGATGGCGACCGCCGCCCAGATCGCCAGCATCAGCCCGGCGGTTATCACCGGGTACAGCACATACGAAGGCCGGTCTTGCAGATAGTAAATGCTGGCCGCCAGCGTCAGCCCGACGATCAGTTCCGCCAGGCCGTCGTTATTGACCGAAGCCAGCATGTGAACGTGCTGCGGCAGAAAGGCCACCAGCGCCGCCATCGCCGGCGCCACCTGCGGGCGTTCCGGCAGCAGCAGCCAGCCCACGCCGAAGGCGCACAGCGCCACGCCCGCGCCGATCAGCACCGAAAGCAGACGCATCTGCACCAGCAGGCCGCGCTCCGGCTGCGGCGTCCAGGCGCGCGCCAGCAGGTAATACAGCGGCGGCTGGTGATCTTCGTACTGGAGCGTTTCCAGGCCGGACAGCAGCGCCGGGTCGAAACGAGCCGACATCAGTTCTTCCTGGTAGGCCTGCTGCCAGTCCCCGCTTTCGATGACCGGGCAGCAGCCGCCGCGCGCCGCGATCTGCCGGACGTAGTTATAATGCGCCGGTTCGTCCGGCGACTGCCAGGGCGGGGTAAACACCGCGTATAACCCGCCGACGGCCAGATAAACGACCACGATCAGCGCCAGCAGCAGGTGCGGCACGCTTACCTTCCGGCTGCGGATGCCGGCGCGTATGATATGAGGTGTCGTTTTGCTCACAGGCTTCCTTCTGTGCGCTGTTCGGCTTTCGCCTCAGGCGCGCATCACGCCGCAGGCCGGCGCATCCCAATCCAGGCCTTGATGTTCGGCCAGCATGGCATCAATCGCAGCGGCGATTTCCGGCGGGTAGGGCGCGGTGCGGCGGACGGTCAGATCGGCATACGAGTTGACACACTCGAAGATGGACGCCAGCAGGCCGCGCGTCTCGTTAACCATGAACAGCAGGTAATGCAGCCGTTTGGCACTGCGCCCCACCAGCCGCGCCCGGATCGAGAGCGTATCGCCGATGCGGACTTCGTTCAGGTAGTGGATGTGATGTTCCAGGTCGAAGCCGCCGGCCTGATGCTGGCGGTAAAATTCCGGCGTCAGCCCCAGACGGTCGAACAGCGGGATGCCGGCCTCGTCATACAGCGCCAGATACCAGCGCATGTTCATATGTCCCATCGCGTCCCGGTAATCTTCCGGCACGATGAAACGGTACACTTCCGGCAGCGCCGTGATTTTTTCGAGCGGAAGGGCAGGGGGTTTCACGGTGTTTCCTCGCAGGTTAACCAACACCGGCCATTGTAACACGCCTGTGCCGATTCGGGGCGGCGAGCGTGGCGCAAACGTAGGCCAGGCGGCGCGGGGGCGTCTATCGCGCCCTCCGGCGGCTGTGTTTATAATACATACAGATCGCATGATTCGGCCAAAAGGGGGCGCATGTTCCGGCAACTGGTGTTCGTTCTGCTGGCGCTGCTGCTGGCCGCCTGCAACCTGTCCGTTCCGCAGGCGACGCCGACCGTCGCCCCTACGCGCACGCCCAGCCAGACCCCGCCCGCCACCGACACGGCTATTCCGACGCTGGTCGCGCTGGCGGCGACCGACACCCACACGCCCACGCCGCGCCCGACCGATACGCCCACCCATACACCCACGCTCACAC
>JACAES010000115.1 GCA_013388735.1 Chloroflexota bacterium
ATTTCGTCGCGGGCGCTGGGCGTGATGGTCGCGCCGCTAAGGCTGAGCGACGACCGCGGCGCGATGGCGCTTTCCCCCGGCGCGAACAGGTTGACGGCCACCCGCGCCGACTGCATCAGACCATTTTCGCCCAGCACATCCACCCGATAAAACCCCGGCACGCCTGTCTCGGCAAAAGCCAGCGTCTCCCGGTCAACCGGCAGGACGCGCGTCGAGCCGTCCGGCAGCGTCAAACGCACCTGCGCCGCGCCCGCCGCCGGGCGAATCGCCATCGTCTGCCCGACCAGCAGGCCGTCCGGCGCGGAAACTACCGCCTGCGGTGTGAACCACTCCAGCAGGTTCGCCATCAAAACCGGCCAGGTGATTTGCAGCGGCAGGTCAGACTCGTGCAGGTCGAAGGTCAGGATGGCGGCCTGCCGCCCGCCGGTTTCGCCGGCCAGCAGCAGCGGCCCGCCCTCGACCGCGATCAGCGTTTCGGCCCAGTCCGCGCCGGTGATGGTTTTGAACTTCAGCACGTTCACGTCGTCAAAATCCACAAAAGCCATACGCGGGTCGTCCCGGTGCACCGTCGGGTTGGTGGTGGCGGCACTTTCCGCGCCGACGGTGAACAGCGCCGTATCACCCGGTGGATTGATGAACAGCAGATCGCCGTCCGGCAGATTACCGGGGGGCAGCCAGCCGTCGAAGATGTACAGGTCATACGGTTCGGCGGGCAGCGGGCGGTTTATGTCCCCTCGGAAAGCCTGAATGCCCGGCAGGCTGCGAAGCGCCTGCTCCAGAAACAGGTTGCCGGCGGTCATCAGCAGCACACGCCGCGCGCCGCCTTCGGCAGCCAGCGCCCAGGCGGCATCGTCAGCGGCCAGATAATCCGGCACGCGCGAGCCGGTGGGCTGCGTCAGCCCGGCCTGCACCATGCCAAAACCGTCCGGCAGCGACTCCGACACCAGCGGCAGACTCTCGCCCGCCGGGACGGTATAACGCCGGGCCGTGAACAGCGCACCGTCCACGCGCAGGTCAAAAATCACGTCGGCGTCCCGGCTGCCATAGTTGGTGATCTGAGCGAACAACTGCGGCGGCTGCCCCGGCAGGGCGCGGGTCGCCAGGGCGCTGATCGCCAGGTTGCTGTCGGCCACACCCACCGGCACATAACGAATGTCGCCGGGGATGCCGGGCAGCCCTTCAGCGTCGCCCAGGCCGCCGTCGCCGATGATAACGATGCTGGCCTGCTGCGCGCCGGCGGCGTCGGCGGCGGCCAGGGTCAGCGCGGCCACCCAATCGGCTTCCGCCAGACCGGGCTGCAAGGCGTTGATGCCCGCCCGCAGCGTCACCCGGTCATCGGTGGCCGGGGCGACCACCGCCGGCACATCGGCCACGCGGATCACCGTCACCGTGTCGCCCGCGCCCAGCGTATCCACGATGCTGAGCGCCTGGCGTTTGGCTTCCTCAAAACGCGAGCCGCCGCCCGGCAGGTCGGTCGCGTTCATGCTGGCGGAAGCATCCAGCAGCAGTTCGATCTGCCCGGCGCTGACCGCCGGCACGATGATGAACGGGCGCGCCAGCGCAAAGACCATCAGCGCCAGGATGATGAGCTGGAGCAGCAGCAGGATATTACGGCGCAGGCGCTGCCAGGGTGTATTGGCCTCGCTGTCCTGGACGACCTGCTGCCACAGAAACGTGCTGGACACGATCACCTCGCGCCGCCGCAGCCGCAGCATGTACAGCAGAATCACGGGGATGGCGAGCGCCGCGCCGGCCAGCGCCAGGGGTGTTAAAAACGCCATAAGAGCATACCTGTAAAAGCATAACACAGAGACACAGAGGCACAGAGACACAGAGAAAAGATACGGAGCAGTGCGGCATTTTTGTGCTGCCGGGTTTGATTGTTACCGGATAACACGATGGATACCATTTTTCACCAATCGCTCACCGAAGTTGATAACCAGCACCAGCCTCAGATTGGTCAGACGCAGATAAGTGAGCGCCTGTGCTTCGAAAATCGCGTTATAGTCCGCAGCCGCTTTACATTCCACAATCACACATTCATCAACCAGCATATCCAGGCGTAACGGTGTCGCCAGCAAAACCTGTTTGTAGCTGATCGGCACGATTTTCTGCCGTTCGACACGCAGACCGCGTTCTGTTAATTCCCATGCCAGCGCTTCTTCATAAACACTCTCTAACAGCCCCGGCCCACCCAGTGTCCGGTGAACCTCGACCGCTGCATCTACAATGCGACCGCTGATGATATTTTCGACCGTCAGTTCCGCCACCGAACGCTGCTCCTCTTCGGCTCGCTGCCTTTGGGTCTCTGTCTCAGGCTTTCCTTGCCTTCGGCTTTTCTCTCTGTGGCTCTGTGTCTTTGAGCCTCTGTGTTAAGTTTTTATTCTTCTATTTTACTGCTCCCAGGCGGCGCAGGTTGAACAGAATCACTTTTTCCCAGGGAACGCCGGTATCCACGCCGATATAATGCACGCCCCGCCGCACGCAGTCGGCGCGGATGCCGTCGCGCCAGGCTTCCAGGCGCTTCATGTACAGGTCGCGCATCCCGGCGTCTATGGTCACTTCCTGCCCCTGTCCGGTTTCCACGTCCACCAGCCGCAGATCACCGCCCAGCGGCGGCTCGATTTCGTCCGGCGACAGCACATGAATCAGGCCGACTTCGTAACCACGCCCCAACAAACGGTTGATGCCTTCCTGATACCCGCCCGGCATCAGCAGGTCGCTGATGATGAAACACAGCCCCGGACGCCCGGCCCGCAGCGCGTAATCCTTAAGCGCGGCGTTCAGGTCGGTGATGCCGGACGCCTTCAGGCCGTCCACGTAGGCCAGCATCGGCAACCCGAACCCCCGCCCACGCACCGGCCCGAAAGGCTGTACTGCCGTGTCGCTGGTCGCCAGCAGCGCCAGTCGGTCGTTGGTCGCCAGCGCCATATAAGCCAGCCCGGCGAACAGCCGCCGTGCATACAGGAACTTGTTCCGGTCGCGTTCGCCTTCCTGCGGCCAGTCCATGCTGGCGGAAACGTCCAGAATCAGATGCACGGCCAGGTCTTCTTCGTCTTCCAGCAGTTTGATGAAGGGGCGTTCCAGCCGCCCGTAGATGTTCCAGTCCAGACGGCGCAGATCGTCACCGCGCACGTAGTTGCGGTAGTCGGCGAACTCGATGCTCGTGCCGCGTTTGGTGGAACGGCGCTCGCCTTTCATCGCGCCGGTGCGCACCCGCCGCGCCACCAGCATCAACTGTTCCAGCTTGCGCCGCGTCGTTTCGTCAAACAACCGTTCGTCGGCCATCGCAGCCCCTTAAAGGCTCAA
>JACAES010000183.1 GCA_013388735.1 Chloroflexota bacterium
CCCGTCGCCGGCGCGCGCCGGCGCAGAGAATGGAAACTGCCGGATTACGCCACCCTGCTGCGACCCGGTTCGGAACAGGACTTCGACCGTGAAAGCCTGCTCCAGCGCGCCCGCATCATCGAGGATACGCTGAGCAGCTTCGGCGCGCCGGGTAAGGTGGTCGAAGTGAACACCGGCCCGGTGATTACGCAGTTCGCGGTCGAGCCGGATTACCTGATGTCGCGCGGCGGCAAAAAGAGCCGCGTCAAGGTGAGCGCCATCGCCCAACTGGACAAGGACTTGCAGCTTGCCCTGGGTGCGAAATCCATCCGTATCGAAGCGCCGGTGCCGGGCAAGGGTTACGTCGGCATCGAAGTGCCGAACGAACAGCCGGCCCTGGTCAGCCTGCGCGACGTGATGGAGTCGGAAGAATTCCAGAAAATACGTTCCCCGCTGACGATTGCCCTGGGGCAGAGCGTGGACGGCACGCCGGTGGCCGCCGATCTGGGCAATATGCCCCACCTGCTGATCGCCGGCACGACCGGCTCCGGCAAGTCGGTATGCGTGAATGCCATCATCGCCAGCCTGCTGCTGCGCAACCCGCCCGACGTGCTGAAGTTCATCATGGTAGACCCTAAGCGCGTGGAGCTAACCGGCTACAACGGCATCCCGCATCTGGTCGCGCCGGTGGTGGTAGACCTGGAGCGCATCGTGGGCGTGTTGAAGTGGGTGACGCGCGAAATGGACGAGCGTTACAAACGCTTCAGCAGCGCCGGGGCGCGTAATATCGAGGACTTCAACAAACATCTGCCGGCGGGCGAAGAGATCATGCCGTATATCGTCGTCATCATTGACGAATTGGCCGACCTGATGATGCTGGCCCCGGACGAGACCGAGCGCGTCATCACCCGTATCGCGGCGCTGGCGCGCGCCACCGGCATCCATCTGGTGATCGCCACTCAGCGCCCGTCGGTGGATGTTGTCACGGGTCTGATTAAAGCCAACTTCCCGGCGCGTATCGCCTTCGCGGTGGCGTCCAGCGTGGACAGCCGCGTCATCATTGACCAGCCGGGCGCAGACCGCCTGCTCGGTCGCGGCGATATGCTGTACATGAGCGGCGATTCGCCCGCGCCGGTGCGGTTGCAGGGCGTGTTCGTCTCCGACAGCGAAAGCAACAACATCAACCGTTTCTGGAAATCGCAGGTGGCGGAAGGTGAAGTGGCGGCGCGCCCGATCACGCAGCTTGTCCTCGATCATTCGATTGCCGAACCGGCGCGCCCGGTCATGCCCAGCAACGAACGCCAGCAGATTCAGCAGGCGTTCTGGGATCGGGACAACGAACAGCCCGCGCGCGGCCCGACGGGCGCCGGCGCGGCTCATGGCTCCGGGGCGGAAGACGACCAGGAAGACGAGCTGTACGAAGAAGCGGTCGAGATGGTGCGCCGCCTGAACAAAGCGTCGGTGTCGCTGCTCCAGCGGCGGCTGCGCATCGGTTACACCCGCGCCGCCCGCCTGATTGACCTGATGGAAGAACGCAACGTGATCGGCCCGGCGGAAAGCGGCAGCAAACCGCGCGAGGTGCTGCCGGTCAAGGATTAACTTAACGGGACAACCTGAGCGGAGGCGGTGGGTTCAAACCCGCCGCCTTCACACACCGGAGAACGCGAACCCCATGATACGACACGCCAACTATCGCGTGAATTTGCATCACGTGCCGCCGCTGAACGCCCGCCTGAGCGCGCCGGCGCTGGACGCCCTGAGCGAAATCGCCCGGACGATTTACCTCGGCCCGCAGGACATTCTGCTGGGCCAGTGCGAGACGATTCACGCCTTTTATGTGATCGTCGAAGGCGGGGTGCGGCTGGTCGAATATACGCCGGACGGCCAGAGCGTGGCGCTCAAGATTTACGGCCCCGGCGACCTATTCGGCCTGCTGGCGGTTTCCGGCAGTTATCCCCATCCCGCGCAGATCGAAGCCATTCACGACAGCGTGCTGGTGGCCTTCGATGGGCAGGACGCCCGGCGGCTGATGTCGGCTTACCCGGAAGTGGCGCTGATGGTGATTGATCTGCTGACCGAACACGTCCACCATGCGCACCAGCGTATCCGGCACATGGCCGCCGAAAAAGTAGACCGCCGCCTGGCGCGCACGCTGCTGCACCTGTGCGACAAATTTGGCCGGGCCGACGGGCGCAAAATCTCGATTGACGCGCCGCTGTCGCAGCGTGACCTGGCCGAGTTCACCGGCACGACGGTCGAAACGATCAACCGCACGCTGACGGCCTGGGAAAAACAGGGCGTGGTATCGTGCAGTCACCGCCATATTGATGTCCTTGACCGCGCGGCGCTGAACGGCATCGCCGAAAATATCCCACTGCCTGTTCAAATTTGATGTAGATCAATGTTTTGTCCTTCATGCGGTGTTAATCTGGGTTTGTCCGGGTTCACCTAGCATGGAGGTTTTTAATGCTGCGATTCGTCCGTTCCCGGTCAAGTCCGCTGATTCTGGGCGGCGCGGCGGCGCTGGCGCTGGGGGTGCTGTTCGGGCTGGGGCTGTTCACCTTCGGTTATGCCAAAGGGACGGCCTACTTCTCCGACGACCCGAATGCCTGCGTCAACTGCCACATCATGCGCGACCAGTTCAACGCCTGGAATCACTCCAGCCATAAGAGTGTGGCCGTCTGTAACGACTGCCACATGCCGCACGATTTCGTGGGTAAGTGGGTGACGAAGGCCGTCAACGGCTGGAATCACAGCCTGGCGTTCACCACCGGCGATTTCCCGGCCACCATCCATATCCGCGACTTTAACGCCCAGATCGTGCAGGAAAACTGTATCGGCTGCCATCAAACGCTTGTCAGCCAGGTCTACGGGTATCACGAAGACCAGGAACGGCTGTGCGTGGCGTGTCATGGCAACGTCGGACACGCGAACCGTTCAACGCAGTAGCGAGGGAAAAAGTGTCAACGACCAGCCGCTAAAGCGGCTGGCTTGTCCCTGACGCACTCGCACGAGGTGGAGCATGGCTCACTTTAACCGCATACGCCGTGTCGAGACAATAGGCTGGTTGACTGGCAGC
>JACAES010000063.1 GCA_013388735.1 Chloroflexota bacterium
AAAACGCGGTCGAGCGTGGGAACCGGCGTGGTCTGCGGGAAAACAAAGGCCGTCGGCGCCGGCAGCGGGCGTTCGTCTGCCAGCGTAAAACCGCAGGCGGCCAGAAAAAACAGGGTCATCCATGAAACCATGCGTCGCATACCAGCATCTTACCCCGGCGGCCTGAACTTGCCAACCGGCGTTTCTTCCCCCAGGGTAATCTCTTGAAGATCCATCGTCTCAGTAAGCGTGCTGTCCGCTCTTGACCCCACCCCCAAACTCCCTCGCGCTCAGGGGACAAACGTCCCCATTCGGCTCGCCGAATTCGGAGAGGGGGCTTCATCGCATCGGCAGCCAAGTCTCCCCAGAATTCGGGAGAAGATTGAGAAGGGGTCTGAATGCTGTTGAAGCGATTGCCCTGTTTTTTCCACGATTCTGCGTAGCTTATGGCCGGTTTTCGTGTTATCTTTTTTTGTCTGTGCCACATGACCAGGAGGAGCAACCTTGGACGCATCACCCATCTGGGCGCAAATTCGCGGCCTCATCCGGCTGACGCGCTGGAAAGAATACGTACCGTTTGTGATTCCGCTGACCATCCTCGGCGGTCTGCTGGCGACCCGGCCCAACAACATTCTGCTGGACTGGCGTTTGCTGGCGGTCACGGCTGCTAATGTTCTGGCCGTCGCTTATGCCTTCATGATTAACGACATCGAAGACGCCCCGGACGATGCCCGCGACCCGGCCCGCGCGGCGCGTAATCCGATCACCACCGGCGAAATCGGGACGCGCATCGGGTATGCAGCCTGCCGCATCGTCGCCGCGCTGACCCTCATCCTGTACGCTCTGGGCGGCCTGTGGGCGCTGCTGATCGGCGTCGCCACGCTGCTGCTGTCGCATCTGTACTCGTGGCGTCCGGTGCGCCTGAAAGCCTGGCCGGTGACGGATGTCGTTTCCCACTCGCTGATGTTAAGCGGGCTGCTGCTGCTGGCGGGGTATTTCACCTATCATACACAGCCCGGAATCGTCTGGTTCGTAGCCGCGGGCGTGACGCTGATTTCCGTCTACGGCCAGCTTTATAACCAGCTTCGTGACTTCGAGATGGACAAAGCCGCCGGTCTGTTTAACACGGCTATCGTGCTGGGGCAGAACAACACCCGCCGGGTGATGTACCTCTCGATTGGCCTGGGCGGCGTCTGCCTGCTGGCGGCCATTATCCAGGGCGTGTTCCCGCTCTGGTTGGGGCTGGTGCTGTTGGTCAGCATCCCCATCAGCATGATGTTCCGCCCGCAGACCGACATGCGCGGCGGCGAAGCGGTCGAAATCAGCGGCGGGCTTCAGGTTCAAGGGCTGCTGGTGGCGAACCTCACCATCATCACCTGGTTGATTTTCGCCCTCGTCAACCAACTGTTCTTCCTGTAGCGCCTGTACCGTAATAATCGGGCAGATGAGTCGGGGAGTTCCCCCGACTCTTTTATTTCTTAACCCATTTTTAGCCTAAAATCATCGCCGAATTCACGCTGGGTCAAAAGTCCTTTTGGCGCGCGCAATTTCAATCCTCTATAATCAAAGGTTGTCAGACATCCATTCTGCAAGCAGTCAGGCATTATTATGAGTAATGGTGGAAATCCGCGCGGACGCATTCTGATTGTGGATGACATCCCCGATACTGTAGAACTTCTTAAAGACTGGCTGGAAAACCATCATTTTCAGACGATAGGCGTCACCAGCAGCCTGCAGGCGCTGGAAGCTGCCGAAAGCCAGTCGCCGGATTTAATCCTGCTGGACGTGATGATGCCGAAGATGGACGGCATCGAAACCTGCCGCCGGCTTAAAGCCAATCCCCGGACGGCGGGCATCCCCGTCATCCTGGTGACGGCGAAGAACCCCAGCGATGCGCGCTCCGAAGGGCTGCTGGCGGGCGCGGTGGATTACATCACCAAGCCCATCAACCTGACCGATCTGGTTCGGCGTGTCAAAACGGCGCTGGCGACTTCGCCGCAGTCGTCGGTGGACGTGCAGCGCCTTCTGGAAGAAGTCGCCCATTCTGCCCTGACGATTTTGCCCTGTAATCTGGTGTGGCTGCTGGCGCTGGACGGCGAGGATAACGCGCTCAAAAGCCGGATTCTGGTCACAACCAGCGGGTCGCGGGCGGAGACAGCTTTCCTGCTGGCGGCCAGCAGCGGCCAGCCCGCGCCGCGTTTTCCCATCCAGGAATCCGAGAACCTGTTCTGCTCGACGCTCATCACCCGGCAAATGCTGGTGAATATCCCGCTTGACCGCCTGACCGAACACCCCTCCACCCAAGCGGTCTTCGAGGCGGCGCGCGGCCTGCGCATCGGCTATCTGACCATCGTGCCGCTGACCATTGCCGGCAAACCCTCCGGCGTGATGGTGCTGGGCGGCACGCAGCCGCACAATATCGAACCACTGCGCGCCCAGCAAATTCTGGCCTCGCTCGGCAGTCAGGCGGCCATCGCCCTCGATTACTCGCGCCTGATTATGAACCTCACCCAGCGCGAACGGGATATGCAGCAGGAGCAGTCCTTCCGCGAGATGATCCTAGATACCATGAGCGACGGCCTGGTCGTTATTGACTCACGCGGCAGCATCAAATACGTGAACCGGCGTCTGCTGCGCATCACGAATTATCCACGCGGGTATCTGGAAGGGCGCTCGGTCGGGGAATTGTTCCACCCGGAAGACCGCGCCGAGGTCATGGTCGGCCTGCTGCGCGAAGGCATCACGACTATGAAATTTGACCAGCGGCTCATCACCCGCGAAAATCGCGTCATCCCGGTCTGGCTGACCCGCTCGCGGGCGCAGGCGGACGGCACGAACAATCAGGTGGTCGTGCTGACCGATATGACGCAGCAGAAGCAGCGTGAAGAAGAACTGGAACGCCAGACCAGCCACTTGAGCGCGCTCAACCGCGCTGCGCATGTGATCGCCTCGAACCTGTCCCTGCACGAAACGCTTCAGAACATCCTGAAGGCAGCGGTAGAAGTCGTTGAAGCCCAGGGCGCTTCGCTGTTTCTGTTAAACCGGGAAAACGTCAATGAACTGATCGCCGTCGCGGCGGTCGGCTCGGCGGCGGACATCCTTAAGGGGCTGCGTGTGCCGGTCGGCGAAGGCGTCGTCGGCTGGGTAGCCCGCGAAGCCCGCCCGCAGTTAGTCGCCGACATGGCCGACGACCCGCGTTATTATCGCGGCGTGGACGAACGCACCGGCCTGCAAACCCGGTCGCTGATCGCCGTCCCGCTGGTGAGCGCCGACCGCGTCATCGGCGTGATCGAAGTGGTCAACAAACTGAACAGCCGCGCCTTCGATACCGACGACCTGCGGCTGCTGGAAAGCATGGCCGGGACGGCGGCGATTTCGGTCGTCAACGCCCATCTGTTTGATGAATCGCAGCAGCGGGTGCGCGAGCTGGGGATGCTGCTCAAAGCCAGCGGCGCGGCGTCTTCCACGCTTCAGTTTGCGCAGGTGTTGGAAAACATCGTCCGCAGCGTGGCCGAAGGATTGGACGTGGAGCGCTGCACGATCATGACCTGGAACGCCGACAAAAACCGCCTGGAAACCCAAGCCGAAGTATGCGACATCACCTGGCCGCTCCCCGATTCGCCGCGCCGCGCTCTGGCCGCCGAGCCGATGAATCGCGCGGCGCTGGCTTCCGGCCTGCCGGTGATCGCCTCTATCCAGGATACCGACCTGGCCGATGACCAGCGCGCCAGCCTGGAAGCCGCCGGCATGACGCATATGCTGGTGGTACCGATCTGGATCAACGGCGCAATTGCCGGCCTGGCCGACCTGTACAGTATGGACACCGGCGTGCCCTACCGGGACGAGGACGCCGAACGGGTGAATACACTGGCGCAGGAATGGCAGGCTGCTTCGCCCAACGGCGGCTTGCTGACAGCCGCCGACGAAACCTCGCTGGCAGGGCTGACCGACCGTCTGATGACCGTCGCCAAAACCTGCTGGGTAACGCTCAGCGCATGGACTCCCGGCGACGACTTTACGCTGCTGGTCGCCGAACGCGGTTTCGCCGAATGGACGGCGCAGCCCCGGCTGACTTTCCCCATCGAGAAGTATCCCACCATGCGGGCGGTCATCCACGAACGCCAGGTGCAGACCATCGTCTTAAGCGACCTGGCCGATGACCCTGCGGAAGCTGAATGGCTGACCCGGCGCGGCGGACGCTCCTGCCTGATGCTGCCGCTGCTGGAACGCGGCGCGGCTATCGGCATCATCAAGCTGGTTGACCAGGACGAGCGCCTGTTCGACGGCGACGACATTCATCTGGCGCAGGGCATCGCCAACGTGGTGAGCAGCGCCGCCGAAAACGCCCGCCTCTACTACTCGCTGGAAAACGCCTACCAGGAACTTCAGGAAGCCGACCGGGCGAAAGACGAGTTCATCCAGAATGTCTCTCACGAACTGCGTACACCGCTGATTTCGGTCATGGGTTACGCCAGCCTGCTGACCGACGAAGCCTTCGGATCGCTGAACCAGCAGCAAAGGGATGCGCTGAACGAAATCCTCCAGAAGGCGCAAAAACTGACCGATCTGGTTCAGGATATTATTGTCGTCAAAGACCTGGAAGACCGTGCCATTGATCTCCAACCGGCTGATCTGGCTCAAATCGTCGCCGAGGTGGTAGAACGTTATCACGAGCGGGCCAACGCCGCCGGGCTGCGCATCATCACCGACCTGCCCACCAACCTGCCGCCGATACTGGCCGACCCGCCGTTGATCGGTGAAGCGTTCGAGAAGATTCTCGACAACGCCCTCAAATTCGGCGTCGGCGGCGAAAGAGTCGAGGTTTCGCTGCAAGAAGCTAACGGCGGGCTGGTGCAGATTCTCGTGCGCGATTACGGCGTCGGCATCGCGCAGGCCGACCAGCAGAAGATTTTCCGCCGCTTTTATCAGGTGGACGGCGGCATCACCCGGCGTTTTCCCGGCACGGGGCTGGGGCTGGCGATTGCCAAAACGATCATCGAAAAACACAACGGGCGCATCGGCGTCAAAAGCCGCCCCAACGAGGGGACAACCTTTGTCCTGGCTTTGCGTAAATTCAAAGTAAACTGAAATGCAGCTCAACGACCTTCACACCATCCTCTTCAACATGCACATCCTGTATTCGATCATCCTCGGCATCTGGGCGACGACCATGGCCGCCCGCAGCCAATCCATTTCCGGCAACTTCTGGGGGGCGGTCGCCACCAGCGCCATCCTGGCCGGCATCACCATGCTGATAGGTATCATCATGGCGCTTCAGGGTTTGCAGGTGGAACGCACGGGCGTCTATCTGATTTACATGTCCTGGCTGGTGATTATCATGCCCGGCCTATACACTATGCTGCGCGGGCGTGACGATCGCGCGGCGGCGCTGGCTTTTGCCTTGCTCAGTTTTTTCAACGCTGCCACCTCAACCAGCATGTTCCAGCGCGGCCTGGTCGGCCCCTGGCTGCCCGGTTAGGATACCTGCCGGTATGCCGCGCGCGCGCTGGACGAGGCTGGCCGAATGGCTGCCGGTCGTGGTCGGGCTGCTGGCCGGCTGCGGGCCGGAACCGACGCCGTTTCCGGTGGACATCCCGGCTGAGGAAACCCGGCCCCCGGAAGTCGCCGAACCTGCGCCTGCCGCCAGCGTTTTACCTTCTCCGGCTGCGCTGGCTTTCATCCGTTACGCGCTGGCCGCCAATACCGGCGGCCTGGTGGCCGACCTGCCGCTCATCGAAACATCGGCGCCGGTGGAATACCTGACCACCCCACCGCTCCCCGACGACCTGGGCCGGCGTTACGACATCCTGGCCGCTTTCGGCGATCTGCCCGGCGGGGCGCGTTCCCCCGTATTACAGCATGTCGCGCTGTTCATCAATCCGGCAGCGGTGCAGCAGGAAGAACTGGCCGCCATCCTGCGACACAGCCTTGACCCGGCAGACGCGGCGGCGGCGCTGGCGATTCCCGGCCTTGAGGCCGAACCGCTGGCGATTCCATCCGCAACGCAGCGGCGCGTTGAACTGGCGAATGCCGGTTGGCCGGATGGACTTGATCTGACTCTGGCTTATACGTTCGCGCCGGGCGCGGCACAGGCCGCCGCGCTGCTGTGCGCCGCCGGCATCCGCGTCAACGTCACACAGAAAACCCCCGAAACCCTCAACAGCGCCCTGGAAACCGGGCAGGTTCACCTGGCGCTGATCGTCTGGACGACCCCGGACGAACGTGCGGCCTGGGCAGCGCGCGCCGGCGCGGCCAATCTGGTTGACCTGTATGCCGTCCCCATCGGCTATCAGGCCGTGCCGGGGCTGAACATCACCTTCACGCCTTCAGGCTGGCCGATTGCAAATCGCTGAATTTCGGCGTATGCTTGGCGGCTGTGAGGAGAATCGGTCGGCGCGGAAACGATCATCCCGACCGCCATCAACCGGATGGAATTTATCATCACCCACGAAAACGCCGATTTTGATGCCGTCGCTGCCGCGCTGGCTGCGCATAAACTGAACCCGGAAGCCGTTCCCGTGCTGCCCGAACGCCTGAATCAGAATGTCGCCCGCTTTGTCACGCTTTACCAGAACGGCCTGCCCTTCATCCAGCAGCGGGACGCGCGCGCCGGGTCGGCGCGGAAGCTGATCGTCGTGGATACGCAGCGGCCTATCCAACTGCGCGGCCTGCCGCCCGACACGCCCACCCATATGATTGACCACCATCCCCTGGCGCGGGAACTTCAGCCGCACCAGACATTTATGTCCGAGCCGGTCGGCGCGACCACCACCCTGCTGGTCGAGCAGATCCGCGAGCAGTGCATCCCGCTCACCCCACTGGAAGCGACCCTGCTGGCGCTGGGCATTTACGAAGATACCGGCTCGCTGGTGTACGGCACGACTACCCCGCGCGACCTGCGCGCCGCCACCTGGCTGCTGGAACAGCAGGCATCGCTGGATACCATCCGGCGCTTCCTGTTCCCGCCCCTCAACGACACCCAGCAGGTCTTGTTCGACAGCCTGCTAAAAGCCGCCGAAAGCCGCTCCATCGAAGGCTACCTGATCGTCACCAGCGCGGTCAGCGCCGAGCGTTACATCACAGAAATCAGCAGCGTCGCCCACCGCCTGCGCGACACGCTCGACCCGGCGGCGCTGTTCGTCGTCGTTGCCATGCCCGGCAGCATCCAACTGGTCTGCCGGTCTACGATTGACGCGCTGGACGTGGGCGAAATCGCTCGATTGTTCGGCGGCGGCGGGCATCATCGCGCTGCCGCTGCCACCATTCACGACTACACACTGTCCGAAACGGTGGCGCTGGTCTGGGAAAAAGTCGAAAAACACATCCAGCCCACCACCCGCATCGCCAATCTGATGTCCTACGGCGTCCATACCATTAATGCCGGGCAGCGCATCAACGACATCATCCGGCAGCTTCGGCGCATCGGTCATGAGGGTTTCCCGGTGGTGGAAAGCGGGCAGGTCGTCGGCCTGCTCACCCGCCGGGATATGGATCGCGCTGTCGAACATGGCCTGGGCAATCTGACGGCGCGGGACATCATGACTGCCGGCACGGTTACGCTGCGCCCGGACGACTCGGTGCTGACCTTCGAGCAGCGTTTGGTCGAAAGCGGCTGGGGGCAGATTCCGGTCGTCAGCGATTCCGGCAGCCTGATCGGCATCGTCACCCGCACCGACCTGATTAACCACTGGGCGAAAACCCACCCGCCCGCCTATCCCCAGGACAAAATCGTCTCCGGCAGTCAGATCGAAAGTGTCCTGGGCCGGGCGATTGCGACCCTGATTAACGCCATCGCCGCCCACGCCCAGGAAACCGGCGTCAGCCTGTATCTGGTCGGCGGCATCGTGCGCGATCTGCTGCTCTACCGCCGCAACCTGGATATAGATTTCGTGGCCGAAAGCGACGCCATCCACCTGGCCGAGCAGCTTCAGTCACGCCTGGGCGGGCGAATCAGCTGTTTTCGCCCGTTTGGCACCGCCCGCTGGAAACTCGATGAACAGGTGGGGGCCGCCCTGCAACTGGACGCGCGCCTGCTGCCCGACCACATAGACTTCGCCACCGCGCGCAACGAGTTTTACGAACATCCCACCGCCCTGCCCACCGTCTACAACAGTTCGATCAAGCTGGACTTGCAGCGGCGCGATTTCACCATCAACGCGATGGCGGTGCAGCTCAGCCCGGCGGTGGCTTCCGGGCGCGTGCTGGACTATTACAGCGGCCTGCACGATCTCCAGGCGCGGCAGATTCGCGTTCTGCACAGCCTCAGTTTCGTAGACGACCCAACCCGCATCCTGCGCGCCGTCCGTTTCCAGCAGCGGCTTGACTTCACCATCGAGCCGCGCACCGCCGAACTGATCGCCGGGGCGCTGCCCATGCTGGGGCGCATCACCGGCGAACGCATCCGCAACGAACTGACCCTGCTGCTTCGTGAAGATCGCCCTGAAAACGGCCTGCTGGCCTTGCAGGAACGCGGCGCGCTGGCCGCCGTTCACTCGGCCTTCGTGCTGTCCGGGGACATCGGCGCGTCTTTCCGCCGCGCGCGGGCGGTGCAAACCTGGCCCTGGCCGGTGTCAAACCTGGATATGGCCGCCCTGTACTGGCACATCATCGCCGCCGGTATCCCGGCAGCAAAACTGCCCGCCCTGCTGGAACGGCTGCTCTTTGGGCGAGCGGTCGCAAACTCGCTGCTGGAAGCCGCGCGCCTGGCGCAGCAGGCCGATGAACTGGCCCAGCCCGACCAACGCCCCAGCCAGATCGTCGCTTTCCTCAGGCCGGCGTCCGACCTGGCCTGCCTGGCTGCCTGGCTGCTGACCGAAGAAAACCTCGTCCGCCAGCGTATCTGCCGGTATAACACCGAGTGGCGTTTCGTCCAGCCCGGCATCAACGGCCACCACCTGCAAAAGATGGGGTTGAAGCCCGGCCCGTGTTACAGCCTGATTTTGAACCGGCTGCGTGAGGCGCGGCTGGATGGCGAAACCCCGACCGACGCCGATGAACAACGCCTGCTCCACCGGCTGATAGAGGATAACAACTGCCATGACCGCGCTTGAGCCAGCTTCGATCATCGTGCCGCTGGCCGTCACCCTGCGGACGGCTGACCGGGAAGACCTGCCGAAACTGGAATGGTACGGCCAGTACATTCACTTTCGCAACCTGTTCCGGCGCGCCTTCCGCGAACAGCAGCTTGGCCGCCGTCTGATCCTGGTGGCCGACTGCAACCACTTTCCCATCGGTTATCTGTTCATCCAGTTCGCCCCCGCTGACGAAGGCAGCCTCAAACGCGCTTATCTGTATTCGTTCCGCGTGATGGAGATGTTTCGCGGACAGGGCATCGGCACGCGGCTGCTCCAGTATGCCGAGGTCGTCATTCGCCAGCGCGACCACAACTGGGCGCTGATTTCCGTTGCCAAGAATAACCCCGCCGCCCACCGCCTGTACGAACGCATGGGCTATCGCGTTTACGCCGAAGATGAAGGCCGCTGGCACTATGTTGACCACCGGGGAAACCTGAGGTATGTTCATGAGCCATGTTGGATGTTGCAAAAGCAAATCGTTACAGGGTAAAATGGCGGGCTGGTGTTAAGCTAGGCCTGTTAAAGCATTGTTGCCCTCAGGTTTGAGTGGCGCTTGTAAGGGGTTTTTAGCCCTACACTGAGTCAAATCGTAAAGGGAACTAAATGAACATCAATCAAGCCACCGTTCGCTTGCAGCGTTGGAGCGGCAGCGAACACCCAACCTTTTCGACCATCACCCGCGAAATGAAAAAAGAAGGTCTGCGTCCCTATATGTGGGTGAACATGCCCAACCACCGCTACGGCGTGCGCACGCACGGCTATGATAAAGTGCTGTATGTGATCGAAGGCAGCCTGGAAATCACCCTGCCGGACAGCAACCAGCGTTTTGTCATGAAGGCCGGCGACCGCGTGACGATCCCGGCGGGCGTGCGCCACGGGACGATTGTCGGCAGCGGCGGCGCAAAGTGCGTCGAAGCCGCTGTCGCCCGGCGTTAGGCCATCTGCGCCTGCTTTTCACCGGGCTTCTCCTGCCACCTATTCCCGCAACAACTCTAACAAACCCCATTACATTCGGTAATGACAGCCTTTTGTCCGGCCTGTTTGTGCGCGAACAGGCCGGGCAGGCGTTCCTTAACTGGCATGAAGCACCCGAAGTATCGTAGAATGGGATTCTGGCTCAACCGTCCACCAACGAACGAACAGGGTATGCAGCGTAATACAATCACACGGCGAGACTTGCTACTGGCAAAACCGGCGCACACCACCGAGCGCGATTTTCAACCCGTTCAAACACCCACCGGCGATTTTTTCCGCCAGCGTTTACGGCACATCCCCCGGATTGACCCGGCTTTCTGGGCCTTCGGTCTGGGCGGGCTGGCGGCTAAACCGCTGGTCATCCCCTACGAAACGTTTATGACGCTGCCCACTGTCGAGCTTTGCGCGACGCTGGTCTGCGTCGGCAGCACGCCGGCTCACCCGCTGATGAGCAGCGCCCGCTGGCGCGGCGTGCCGCTGGCCGCGCTGCTGGCCGACGCGCAGCCGAAGCCGGAAGCGCGCTTTGCCCAGTGGTATGGCGCCGACGGCTACACAACTTTTACCGAACTGTCGCGCCTGGGCGAAGCCATCCTGGCTTACGAAATGAACGGTGAACCCCTGCCGCCGGAACACGGCTTCCCGGTTCGTTTGATCGTGCCGGGCGTTTATGGCTACAAAATGCCCAAGTGGATTCAACGTCTTCAGCTTACCGACGCGCCGGCTAACGGCTTCTGGGAGCAGCGCGGCTGCTCCGCCAACGGCGACGTGTTAACGCTCTCGGCCATCACTGCGCCGCGCCACCTGGAGTCGGTTCGCGGCCCGGTGGTTTTTGAGGGCTTCGCCTTCGCCGGCGCGCGGCTGATCGCCGGGGTGGACATCAGCATTGACGACGGCCCCTGGATGCCCGTCCCGCTGGGCGCCGCCATCCCGTATACCTGGAGACCCTGGCGCATCACCTGGACGCCGCCCGCCCCCGGCAATTATCGGGTCAAAGTCCGCGCCACCGACAGCGACGGTTTCATCCAGCCCGCCGCGGCGCCGGCGTTCCCTGACGGTTCGACGGCCATCCAGACCATCATCATCCGCGTCACGGCTTAAGGGAAGGCTCTGGATATGTATACCCGCCGACAATTTCTGCAACTGGCCGGCATCGCCGCTATCGGCAGCCGGCTGCCGTCGCTGTTCACTCAATCGCTGCGCGACACGTCGTCGCCGGTGGGGCGCGCCCTGGACGCGGCGGCGGTTTATCGCCATCCGGCTCTGGAAGCCGCCCCGGTCGGCCAACTGTGGCCGGACAGCATCGTGCCGATCCTCGGCGAGCGCGGCGCATGGTATCAGACGCCGGGCGGTTACGTTGCCCGCGACCTGCTCCAACCGATGAAACCCGCCCCCCCCTTCCAGCGCGCGCCGCTGCCGTCCGAACCGTTCTGGGCGGAAGTGGCCGGGCCGGTCGCGGCGGTGCGGCGGTACTGCGGGGCGGACGCGCCGCTGGTCACGCGCATCGGTCACGGCGGCGTCGCCAGGGTGATAGACGCGCTGCCCGACGAACCCGCCCCCTGGTACGGAATCGCATCCGATACCGGCGATCTGCTGGGCTGGACGCAGGCCGTCCACTGGCGAGCGGTGGAAACGCCCGAAGCCGGCGCGATAGACCTTGAGGTGGACGTTCGTGCCGGGCGGCTGACGGCCTGGGAAGATGGCCGCGCCGTCCTGCAAGCGCCCTGTTCCACCGGCCAGACCATCCGGCCCGGCGTGTACAGTATCACCGGACGGCTGGTGGGCGGCGCGCGGCTGGACGATTTTTTTGGCCTGCCCTGGCGCGTGACGTTTGGCGACTATGACCTGACCGGCGTATACTGGCACAATCGCTTCGGCGCAGCAGTACCCGGCCCGTCGCTTCAGGTCACGCCGCTGCTGGCAGAATGGCTGTATCACAGCCTCCAGGAAGGCCGCAGCCGCCTGACGATTTTGTAGATTCTCTCATGCGAATTTCACGAAAGATTTGCGGCAGCGGGCGGCTCTGATTAATGTCGGCAAAATTGTTGGGGTTCGTGGGGTGATCGTTCACTGTCGAATCCTTAAGCCCGGAGAAGTTTTATCGTGAATCCTGAAAACCTGTCGCTCAGTTTGGCGTTCCTGGCCGGGTTAGTGTCGTTTATTTCGCCCTGCGTGCTGCCGCTGGTTCCGGCCTACATCGGCTATATGGGCGGTCGCATGACCAGCACCGTCGCCGCGCAGGTATCCGGCGGCGGCCAGGTGGCCTCCAGGCCGGCCATCAGCGCGCGTTTTACCACACTGCTGCACGGCCTGGCTTTCGTGGGCGGCTTTACGTTCGTATTTGTGGTCATTGGCCTGCTTTCGACCGCTTTCGTCCAGCAGATCGGCGGCCAGAACATCAATCTGGTGACAGGTATCATTGGGCGCATCGGCGGCATGGTGATTATCTTTTTCGGCCTGCACTTCATGGGCGTGCTGCCGCAGGTCTTTAACCGACTGACCGCCAGCCCGCGCACCCTGGCAAACCCGCTGGCGACGCCGCTGGTCGCGCTGACCGGCGCGGCCCTCATCCTGTGGGGCTTCACCGGCGCACTGCTGCCCCCGCTGACGACCATCACGCTCACCACCGCCGGGGAAGTCAGCGCCATTTACTGGCCGACCATTATCGCCCTGGTCACGCTGGCGATTTTCCTGCTGTGGATGGTGCTGGACGGCGCACTGACGCAGCCGGGCGCTTTCTGGGGCAGCGTCATCAGCACCCTGCAAACTGCGCTCTACACCGACACCCGCCGCCAGATGACCGCTTCCGGCAAACAGGGACTCAGCGGCTCGGCCATTATGGGCGTGGTTTTTTCCGCCGGGTGGACGCCCTGCATCGGGCCGGTTTACGGCGCAGTGCTGACGCTGGCCGCCAATACCGGCGACGTGGTGATGGCCGGCCCGCTGCTGGCGGCTTACTCGCTGGGGCTGGGCATCCCGTTCCTGCTCACCGCCCTGCTGCTTGACGGCGCGCAAGGCATCCTGCGCCGCCTCCAGCGCCATATGCGCAAAATCGAACTGGCGAGCGGCGCGCTGCTGATTTTAATCGGCCTGCTGGTCGCCACCGGCACGCTGCAAAACCTCAGCCAATACCTCAACAGCCAGTTCGCCGACGTTTCCATCCAGGTCGAAGAAAGCGTGATCGGCGCGCTGACCGGCCAAAGCACGCCCGTCCCTGCCGAACCGGAAGGCGATGCGGCACGCCCCGGCCAGGATGTCCTCACCGGCGCGCCCGCGCTGAACTCGATCACCGGCCTGGCCGCCGATCTGCCGGAAACCGGCACGGCCACCGGCGATCTCGCGCCCGCTTTTGAGGCGCCGACCGACGGCGGCGAAACGATCAGGCTGGCCGACCTGCGCGGGCAGGTAGTGCTGCTTAACTTCTGGGCGACCTGGTGCGGCCCGTGCCGGCTGGAGATGCCGGAGTTCGAGGCGGTTTTCCAGGCGCGCGCGGACGAAGGTTTCACCATTCTGGCCGTCAACAATCAGGAAACAGTCGAAGACGTGGCCGGCTTTCGTGACGAAATCAGCCTGTCGTTCCCGCTGCTGATGGACGAAAGCGGCGACATTCAGCGCCTTTATGGCATCAGCGGCTATCCCAGCACCTTTATCCTGAACCGAGAAGGTGTCATCATCGCCCAGTTTTTCGGGCCGATGACAGCAGAGCAGATTTCGCAAGCGGTGGGCGATGCGCTGGCATCGTGATGTCAGACGTCTGTTAATCCAGATAAGCCTGTTTGTAACGGCTGTGGCCTGCCTATCCACAGCCGTTGTTTTCATCATCCAGGCCGGGCTGCCGGAACGCGCCGCCTTCACCGGCCAGATTGTGACCGGCGGACGGATCGCCGCCCCGGAAATCGGCGCGCTTGCCCCGCCTCTCGAAGGCAAGTCACCAGACGGCCAAACACTGCGGCTGGCGAACTGGCGCGGCCAGCCGGTGATCGTTAACTTCTGGGCGACCTGGTGCGAACCGTGCCGGACGGAGATGCCGCAGCTACAGGCGCTCCACGACCGCTATCATGACCAGGGACTGCGTATCCTGGCGGTCAACCTGGGCGAAACACCAGCAGTCGTCCGGGAGTGGGTGCGCGCCCTGGGGCTGACGTTCGACATCCTGCTGGACGCGAACGGCGAGGCCGCCGCCCGCTATCAACTGCGCGGCCAGCCGTCCACCTACGTTATCTCACCCGCCGGGACGGTCACGCACATCTTTTTCGGCCCGGCCATGTTTGAAACGCTGCAATCCGCCGTCATGCCTTTTGTCGCCGGAAGGTAAAATTATGCCCTCAAGTAAACCCAATGCCACCTTTGCCTTGCGCCTGAATACGTTCGTCCTGCGGCTGTCGCGGAACTGGCTGCGTATCGCGCTGGTCATCCTCGGCTTTTACGTCAGCCTGCCCTGGGCTGCGCCCACGCTGATGAAACTGGGGCTGACCGGGCCGGGCATGACACTTTACAGGCTCTACAGCCCGTTCTGTCACCAGTTCGCGTTTCGTTCATTTTTCCTGTACGGCGAACAGGCGGCCTATCCACGTTATAACGCCGGCTCTCCGCTGACGCCTTTTGAAGCCTATGCCGCCGACCTGCCGGATTTCGCGCCCAGCCGCGTCCACGCCATCGGCGGGCGAATTGGCGACATCTATTCCTTCACGCCCGGCTTCCAGTTCGCCGCCCGCGATTTTGTCGGCAACGAGCGGATGGGCTACAAACTGACGCTGTGCGAACGCGACATCAGCACCTACCTGGCGCTGTTTATCGGCGGCTTGATCTACAGCCACCCCCAGGTGCGGCGGCGGCTGCGCCCGGTGCCGATTTATATCTACATCATCCTGGGTGTGCTGCCCATCGCGCTGGACGGCTTCAGCCAGATGCTCGGTTATCCGCCCTTCGGGCTGTGGCCGGAGCGGGAAACCCTGCCCATCTTTCGTGTCGTCACCGGCGGGCTGTTCGGTTTTATGAACGCCTGGCTGGGTTTCCCCTATCTGGAACTATCCTTCAACGAAACGCGCCAGCAGGTCGAAGCCAAGCTGGCGCGCGCAGGCATCTATCTCTAACACTTCGATTGGCTAAACTGCCGGCAGGACAGAGGGCTTAAGCCCCCTGTCCCACTGGCTGCTTCACTCAGTCTGACTTGCCGGGATCGTCGTCGTCGGGCAGCGGCGTATTGGTCGGCGGCGGCGGCTGAGTCGTCGGCACCGGCGTATTAGTCGGCGCTTTGGTCGGCCCCGGCGTGAATGTCCACGTCGGCGGGGGTTTGGTCGGGACCTTCGACGGCGTGTAGGTCGGTCGCGGCGTATTGCTTGGGCCTGGCGTATTGGTCGGCGCCGGCGTCGGCACTTCATCCAGGATGATCTCGCCGGAAGGCGGGCCGCCAGGTTCGCCAGGGCCGGGGCCGCCGCCCTCACGCCCGCAGCCGATGATGAACCGGCTGCCGTTGAAGTCTATCGGCGACATGCCGATGCTGCTCAACGTCGAGGATACACCGTCGAAGTCAATGAAGATCGGCGTGATCGAATTCGGGCTGAAGGTGTAATCCTGCACCCAGCGCCCCTCGCCCAGGCCGTGCGTCGGCGGGTTGGCGTCCTGCGTGGGGCTGTTGGAGTCCCACATCAGCACGCTGCCGGGGCTGCCGGGCGGCGCGGCTGCCGTCACTCTGGCTAAGGTCAGCACACCCGGCGCGACCTGCCGCCAGTTGATGGTGAAGTCCGTGAACGGCGCGATCTGGTTGCGTTGGTTGACCACTTCCAGCCGCACGATGCCGAACTGCTCGAAGCGCACGAAACGCACGCGCAGGTCTGCCGAGGCGCAGTCCGGCGTCCGGGTCGGCGTCGGCGGCGGGGCAGACGGGTCGAAGGTCGGCGTCGGCGTCGGCTCAGGCAGTTCCAGCGTAATCACGCAGTCCGGGCCGCCTTCAGGGTTGTGGAAGTAGAACTGTGAACCGCCGTAGTCATGGATGGTCGTGTAGTTTTCCAGTTGCAGCGGCCCGTTGGCGAACAGCGCGCCCCAGGTCGCCACGTCGTTGGCCGAAATCGTCCGGTCGTTTTCGTCCGTTTCAGCAAACGGCGGCGTGGACGGGTCGGCATTGGTGTCGGTCGGCGATTCATGATCCTCGCCGTGCCAGTGCGGCAGGCCGTTCATGCCCAGGTCGGACACGTACATCAGCGGGAAGTCCCCGACGGGTTTCCAGCGGAACAAAGCGCGCGTCAGGAAAGTCGCTTTATCATTGTTGTTCTGGATTTCGATACGCACCGTGTTGCCGCTGATGTCCAGATCACTGGCCGTGATGCGCTCGCACAGGAAGGGCGGGCGCGGCGTGGTGGTCAGCGTCGCCGACGGGATGGGTGACGGGGTGTGGGTGCTGGTCGGCGGCAGCGTTTGCGTCGGCGTAAACGACGGCGTGAACGTCGGCGTGTCGAAGGCCGGATTTTCAGCGCCGGGGTTGTTGATCGCCCCGACCGCCCGCGCCGCGCGGAACGATTCAACGATGGCCGTGCGTCGCGCCTGCATGGTGATGTAGTTCCGCAGCCCCAGCGGCGTCACCAGCGGGTGATTGAACGTCACCACGATGGTCACGCTGTCGGCAGGGCCGCCGGGGTCCATCCAGGGGATGCCGGCGTTTTCCAGCAGATCGCCATCCGTGACCAGCCCGGGCGGCAGCACTTCGTTCAGCAAACACGACGGCACCGGCGGATCGAGGTCTTCGTCGGCATTGTTCCGCACCGCCGTCTCGCCCAGATAGTTGACGAACCGCGTTGTCACCGGGTTATTGTCAATTTTATGGAAGGTCGTCGAGCCGTTGTCACGCTCCAGCCGGTCGCGCGTGCTGCATATCATGACGTGGAACCAGCCGCGCTGGTCAGAACGCGGATACGGGCGCTCCCAGACATCCGCCCAGGGCCAGCCGTCAATGTTCTTCTTGGCATCTTCCCCTGCCGGAATATCCAGCGGGTTGTCTTCCAGCGCCAGGCCGGCGGCCCCGCGCCGGGCTTCTTCCATAATCGAAAGCAGCCGCGCCATATCCTTGCGCATATCCTGATGCGACTCGTCGCCGGGGTCGCAGTTGCGCCCGTCATTCCAGGTCGCAAACAGGGATTCCAGGCCGCCCTGGTAGACCTTTACCTCGTAGGACCTGACATCGCCACCGGCATCGGTATACGAATAGGGCCGGGTAGCCATCGTCCCGCGTTGGTCAGCGCCGCCATAGGCCGCTTCGTCGTCGTATACGCATGGGATGAAGCCGGTCGGGTCGGACTGCTTCGACTTAGTGTCCATCACATACTGGTTTTCATAATATTGCCCGGTGCTGGCATAACGCGCCGCCGTCCGCGCGGCGTTTTGCAGCGTCACCCAGGCCTGGAAGATGCGCCCAAACTCGATGATGCCAAACAGCAGCAGCAGCAAGATGGGCAGCGTAATGGCGAATTCGGCCAGGGTCTGGCCCTTTCGCCGCCTCCTTTGCCGTTCGGTGTTGTTGTCCATACACACCCCCTAAAAAGCGGTCCGTCGCCGGGCCGTTTATCCACTCTACTAGCGCGCCAGTCGCGTGAACATACGCGCGGCGATTTCATCAAACACCAGCTGCAGTTCCAGCCCGTTGGTCGCGTTAAAGTAGTTGCCGCAGTTTTCGCCCGGCGCTTTTGGCACGATGATGGTCGTATGCGGCAGCCCGGCGGCCTTCACGTCCTCGACCGTGTTATAGCCGGGGATCGGGTCTTCGCACGGGCCGCGCAGCCCCCACTCATCGTCCGGGTTCAGCAGCAGATTCGGCTGACCGTCATTGCGTAAGTCCTGCTGGTAGTCGGTGTCAATCTGGAAGTTATCGCCCACGTCGGCGATGTAACGCAGCAGTTCTTCGCCCAGGAAGTCTTCCGGGTTATCCTCGGCATCCTTGTCACCCTGCTCGAAACCCAGCCCGAAACCGATGGTGAAAATCGTCGGAAGCTGCAAGTCGTTGCGGTCGCTGCTGCTGCTGCCGATCTTCAGCCAGGGATACGGGTCAATCAGGCCGACATAATCCGCCCAGTCGCGGGCGTAGTCGTCCACATCATAATAGTTCACGTCGCAGCTCGGATTGCCCAGGTTGGTGTAGATGCTGCCGTCGTCCAGTTTATCGCGCGGGTCGAAGCAGAAGTGCCGCGACTCCGGCTTGGGGTCAGAGCAGTACGGGAAGCCGGGAACTTCGTCGCGCACCAGTTCGGCCGGGTTGGCCGTCGTGCCGGTAGGACACACCCCATACACGCCGTACTCGCCCTTCAGCGGCGGGTCAGCCGGGTCGGTGTACGGATTGGGCAGAGTGAGCGCGCGTTTGTTGATGTAAGCCGGGTCGCTCGCGCCCGCCGCGCCGTCGCTGAGCATGACCATCACCCAGACCGCGCCGTTGGTGCGTTTGGTGGCCGGGTCCAGCAGCGCGTTATTGGCCGTCCGCAGCGCCGCGCCCATGTTCGTCCCCCGGCAGGATGCCCGCAGTTCATAAGTGTACAGCGCCGGGTTGGCGCCGGAGGGCAGCAGCGCGCCCCAGGCCGACTCGTTGTAGTTCGGGATCATGATCGGTTTGACCAGCGCCGTCAGCGCCGACGGGAAACGCAGCGCGTTATAGTCCGGGTCGCTGGTGTCGCTGGTGGAGCTGTACAGGCTGCGCGGGTAGCCGAGATAGGCATTATGGAACGGGCAGCTGTCCTTGACCGGATAGTCAACGATCTTCCCCACCTGCACGGAATTCCAGTAATCCGCGTAATCATACCTTACAGCCGTCGTTCCAAAATTAACCTTGAAGCCATCCCACAACCCATCATCATTGGTATCGGCGTAGAAGTTCGATTCCGCCCGCACCCCCACCGCCTTTTGCAGGATGTTGACGGCGTTAGCTTCGTTGTCAATCATGTGGGAGACATCCTTGCCCGGCGGGTGTTCCGGCACCATCAGGGTCGCGCCGCGATCAAAGGTGACGATGGCGACGCGGTCGCCGCGCGCGAAGTCCACCTGTTTGATGAAGTTGACGCTGGCGTCGCGCGCCTGTTTGAAGGGCTGGCACACCAGGTCATAAAAATCCTGATCCTGGTCCGGGTCGTTGCAGCAGCCGTAGAAGTTATAACCCAACTGGAAGCGGCTGAACTTGGTCGGGTAGCTGATGCCCAGGAAGGCGCTGAATTCCTGCAGCAGGTTGTCGTCCGGGTCGTAACCGCCCGCCGCGCCGTTGGGGATTTCGCGCGTGCCGGCGGGCCAGAAGCGCACCCGGCAGTTCGGGTGTGGCAGGCGCGAGTCGCCCGCCGATACTTCCACCGGCGTGCTGCCGTTCATCACAAACGCCCTGAAGGCGTTCGGCTGATTGGGCGGGTTGAAGCGTGGGTCAGACAGAATCTGGCCGTTGCTATAGGTCAGGATTTGTTCCCACAGGTCGGCGGTTTCGCCGCCCGGCACCTGGTCGGCGCGCGGCGGCACGATGCGGGCGCTTTTGTCCGCGTAAGAGCCATCTCTCTGAGGAATCGCCGCCCAGTCCTCATGAGAGGTTTCGCTCAGCATGGACTCGGACACGTCCATAATCAGCACCACGTCCAGCACGGCGGTTTCCGAAATGGCAGAGGCTTCCAGCCGCACCGACCCCCAGCCCAGCAGGCGCAGGAACACGGTCGGCGACTCAAGCTGGGCGGTCACACGCACCAGCTTGCGCTGGTCTTCGGTACACAGTTCGGGGTCGCTGTAGTCGGTGGAGATGCAGGTTTCCACCAGCACGGCGGAGGGCGTCAGGCCGTAAAATTCGATGAACTGGCGGGCAGCCAGGTTAACGGTCGCCAGATTGCGAGCATAGGCGATGCCGTTCACATCCAGCCCTTTGGCAGCAGCCTCATCTCTTTCCGCCTGCGTCGGCGTGGCGCGGCGCACCTGGCCGGCAGCGGCGACGGCGGCGCTGTCCACCGCGCGCCGCAGCGTGCTGTAACGCACGAACAGCAGCGAGACATCGGTGACGATGCCGACGAAACCCAGCAGGACGATGAAGCCAAACGCCATGATGACGATGGTCTGGCCGGTTTGCCCCCGGCGGAGCATGTGTCGCATCAGTCGTTTCATAAGCACCTCGCTACGGGAAGCGAATTCGCGGCTCGACGGCCGGCACCGGGAAGGCTGCCCAGACCGAAATGGTGGTGTTATCACCCAGGATGGTGAAGACCGGGTTAAAGACCGGGTTTTTCAGCAGCAGTTCGTGCTGCCAGAACATCTCCACCAGCACCAGGCCGAAGGAAGCCAGTTTGTTGCGTTCGGTGGTGTCTTCCAGGCCAAAACCCGGCAGGTTAATCAACTGCTCGACTTCGGCAATCGTCCACTCCGAGCCGAGGCAGTTCACGCCCGCGCCGCCGACGTAGTGCTGCCCCACGTAGGAAAAGCCGCGCTGCCGCTCAAACGAGTTGGGGTCGCCGGCGTTAAACGGGTCGTAACCGGACAGTTCGTAATAAATGCGGTTTTCCTCGATGTTTGGCAGATCATTGCCGAACTCATCCTTGCGCAGGTCATACGTCCGCACATTATCCGTCAGGTAATCAAACGGGTCGCGGCTGTCCCAGGCAAAGCCGTTGCCCTCGTCGTCTACCGTACATTCGTTGGCGTTGGTCGGGTAGCGCCCCACCACCAGCACGCGCGGCAGCAGTTTTTCTTGGTCAACCGTCAGGTTGGGCAGGTCTACCACCGCCAGTTTATTGCGGTGCGCCGCCGGCACGCGGGCCGGGTCAATCAGTTGCAGCGCGAAAACCGAAATCGTGAAATCGTCGGGGAACTCGCCGCCGTCCGGGGCCGCGCCCTGTTTGAAGTCCAGCGGGTCCATGGATTGCAGCATGACGCACGTCAGCACGCTGTAAAAGCCCCGGTAGCGGGCGTCCGCCACCACCGAATTGCAATCCCGCACGCCGATACGCTGGGTATCGGTGGTAAGGTCGGGGGGATAAAAATTCTGGATCGAGTTGGGAACCAGGCTGCCGTCGTTATTCCAGGACAGCGGGCTGGTATCGCCCTGCTGTACCGTGCCATACCGCGCCCCCACGCGGGTGGTTTCCAGCAGAATGAGGAAGTTATTGGCAAACCAGCCGACTTCGACCAGCCCCATGAGCAGTACGATCAAAATCGGCGTGACGAGCGCCAGTTCCACGACGCTCTGCCCTCTGCGGCGGTCGCCATAAACCGCCGGCGTGCCGTCGAGAAGCTCGACAAGGGTTTTGAGTAATCTTCGCATCGCCCGCCCTCAATAGATTACCGGTTGACGCATATCGGCAATTTGATGATACCACAAGCCTGAGTTTATGCGGTGCGGCTACTGATAAGAAGTTGTACGAGTTTTGTGCAAAAGCGCGTAGGCCATCGGTACTGCCGGAGCAGCCCAAAGGGGTTTCGCGCCGCCGGCACCGAACCAACGTCTGAGGGAAATAAACAGAGGCGGGCCTGGAAACCCGCCTCTGCCCAAAACCGAAAACGCGCATTAACGCAGGCGCAGGCTGCCCGCCACTGGCTGCTCGATCTCCACCCGCGCGCGCACCGCATACCCGCGCCCGTGCCGCGACTGGATGATGGCCGGGCGCTCCGGGTCATCCTCAATCTTGCGCCGCAGGTTGCGGACATGGTTACGAACCAGGGCGGTATCGCCCGTGCCATGCGGGTAACGCCACACGTCGGACAGCAGCGTTTGTGTCGAATGAAGCTGGTTGGGCGCGCTGCACAAAAACAGCAGCAGATCAAATTCCATCTGCGTCAGCATCACCTTACGATCATTCACGTAGACGGTCAGGCTGTGCGGCACGATCCGCAGCGTCGGCAGGTTATCATCCTGCCGGTTGATGCGGCGCAGATGCGCGCGCACGCGCGCCGCCAGTTCGCGCAGGGCGAACGGTTTGCGTAAGTAGTCGTCCCCTCCGGCATCCAGCGCATCGGCCACGCCGTAGGATGAGTCGGCGTCATTCAGAAACAGGATCGGCGTCTGGGCAGTCAGCGGCATCGCGCGCAGCTTGCGGCACAGCGCGAGTCCATCCCCCCCCCCCGGCAGATGCATACTGATGACCAACAGATGCGGCGGGGCGGTTTCTATCATATGCAGCGCATCATAGCTGGAAGTGGCTTTGGCTACCACATAACCTTCCCGCTTCAAAAGTTGTTCGATCATGTCCAGCGTTTCAGCGTCGTTGTCTACAAGCAGGATTTTATACATTTGGGCCAGTCCAGTTTTGGTGACGATCTTATATGTAACCAGTATAGCCTGATAAACACGCTAATACGGTTTACAGATCTAAACAATTTGTGAATTCCGGGACTGGACGGCAGAAATGGCTCAGGCCGAAATCATATACCCGACTCCGTGAATAGTGCGAATGTACCGCCGGTCGGTGTTCCTTTCGATTTTGGCGCGCAGATTGCGCACGTGCGCCCGCACCAGATCGGGGTCGCCGGTATTCGGCGGGTATTCCCAGACCGCTTGCAGCAGGTGGGACGGCGATAAGGCGCGGTTCGGGTTTTCCATCAGGTAGCGCAGCAGCCGGTGTTCGGTGGAGGTCAACTGGATGCGATACCCTTTGATATACACCTGGTAGGTATCCGAGTCGAGCCTGAGTTCGCTCAACTGGATCACCGCATCGCTGCGCGTTTCGCGCGTGCTGCGGCGCAGCAGGGCATGAACGCGCGCCCGCAGTTCGGCCAGTTCAAACGGCTTCACCACGTAATCGTCCGCGCCCGCGTCCAGGCCGTCCACAATATCGTCGGTGCTGCCTTTGGCCGTCAGGAACAAAATCGGCAGCGCCGTAAAACGCGGGTCGCGCCGGAGCTGCTGGCACAGGGTTATACCGTCCATACCCGGCATGATGATGTCGAGAATCAACAGGTCGGGGGCGCGCTTTTCGATCAGCGGCAGCGCCTCCTGCCCCGAATGAGCTAGGCCGACCTCGAACGCCTCGCGCTCCAGCACGCGGCCCAGCGTATCCAGCACCTCCGGGTCATCGTCTACAGCCAGGATATATGCCATTATTCAGCGCCTTTCTTTACCGGAAGCCGAACATAAAACGTCGTCCCATCACCGGGAGCGCTACTAACCGTGATGCTGCCCCCCAGGCGCTCAACCGTCTGGCGGCAGATGTGCAGACCCAGCCCTGTGCCTTCGCCAACCGGCTTAGTGGTGAAGAAGGGTCTGAACACTTCATCCAGCAGCGCCCTGGGGATGCCAGGACCGTTATCGCTGACGATCACCTCAATGATCTGCTGCGCCGGCAGGTAAGCGGCGCGCATCGTAATGCGCGCGCCGTCGCGCCCCAACAGGGCATCATGCGCGTTCATCACCAGGTTCAGCCAGATGTCGTCAAGCTGTCCCGGCACCGCCCACACCGGCGGCAGCCGCGTTTCGGCAAACTCGGTGACGACCCGGATGCGGTCGCGCTCGATATGCGATTTAACCAGCGACAGAATACCTTCAATCGTATCCACCACGTCAATCGGCTGCGGCGGGGTGTCCGGCGTGTTGGGGCGCGCAATCGCCAGCAGGCGGCGCGCCACGCCCGCCGCCCGTTTGCCCGCCCGCGAAATCGCCTGAAGCGACTGGTAATTGCGCGAATTCGGCGGTTCATCCAGCAGCAGCATTTCCGAATCGACCATGATGGTCGTCAGCGGGTTATTGATCTGGTGCGCGACCGCCGCTGCCAGTTCGCCCATCGCAGACAGCCGCGCCGTCTGCACCAGGCGATCCTGCGTCTCGCGCAGTTCTTTCAGGCTGCGTTCCAGGTCATGCACCAGCCGCGCGTTTTCCAGCGCCGTCGCCGCCTGGGCGACCATCGTGCGCGCCATATCCACATCGCGCTGGTTGAAGGCGCGCCCGCGCCGCACGTCCACGAACAGCACCAATCCCTGCACCTGGCCGCGCTGCACCAGCGGCAGCCCCAGGATGCTCCGCCCCTGCGTGCCTTCCAGCAGGGCATGAGCGCCGCTGCTGATGAGTTTGCTGTCGGCCTGTTTGTTGATCGGCATCTGGGAAGTCAGCGCCTCCAGGACATCCGGGTACGGGTTAAGGTCTATACACGGCTGGGGCGCTTTCAACCAGACCGCCCTGCCCACCGCCACATGCAGCACAAGCCCCTGTTTATCCGGCGTCAGCAGCGCCAGCTCGCACCAGTCCGCCCCGGTCAGGCGGTTAATGTCCTCGATCACCCGGAAGATGCCGGGGATGCGGGCGGAAATGGTCTGGTTAGAAAGCGTTACCAGCACTTCCAGCGCCAGATGCTGCACCCGCTGGAGCGTCTCGCCGTCCGGCAGGGTCGGCGGCGGCTGGATGTAAAACGTCTGCACCACGCCGAGCGTCTGGCTGCCGCCCAGGATCGGAATCATCTGGATCGTTTCGGCGCCCACCTGATCGAGATAATCGCGTTCTTCGGGCGGCGCGGATTCCCCGCAACTGATGGCGGCGGGTTTGTTTTCGTTCAGCGCCGCGCGCAATATGGGGCGAGCCGCCAGATTAATGACCGGCCCCTGCCCGGCCTGCCACACGGCGCGGAAGCAGCGCGCCTGGGCGCGGAGATACCCGCGCTCCGCGTCCCACTCGTAAATCTCCGAACGGCTGACTTTCAAAACCCGCACCAACTGTTCGCACACGTTTGGCAGCGTCCGGTCAAGCGAAATCGAAGCGTTGATGGACTGGCTGGCTTCGACCAGCATTTGTAATTCGCGGGTGCGTTCCAGCGCCTCTTCGTGGGCGCGCGCGTTTTCGATGGCAATCGCGGCAAAGGCGGCCAGGTTCAGCAGCATTTCCTGGTGGCGCGGGCTGAAAACCGCCTCGGTGTTTTTGTTGTTCACGCCCAGCACGCCGATGCAGCTGCCTTTATACAGTATCGGCACGTACAGCAGGGCGTTAACCAGGTACTCGGTTTTGACTTTCTGCGGCCCCTGCGCGCCGATCAGCACCGGGCGGCCTTCGCGGAAGACATGCCCCGCCAGCGTGTCCTCGGTTTTGACGCGAAAATTACGGGCGACCTCGACATCAATGCCGACTTTCGCCCGCAGGTAAAGCTGGCCGCCTTCATGGTCGGGCAGCAGAATCATGCCTTCTTCGGCGTGGGTCAGGCGGCGCGCGGCTTCCACCACCCGGTTCAGCACTTCGTTCAGGTCAAGGACTTCGGTCAGCGACTTGCTGAGCGTGAACAGCGTTTGAATCTCGTCCGACGATTCTGTCGGCGAACCGCCATTCACCGGCAGCGCCCCCGCGCCGAACGAAATGTGCAGCGCCGCTGCAAGCGCCTGCTGGATAGCTTCCTGATCGAGCGCGGCGGTCATCACATTGGCCGGCAGCGCCGCCGGGTCGCCAACCTCGCCGTTATCACCCAGGCCGATCACCGGCAGGCTTTGGCGCAGCCGGGCCAGCGCCAGCAGCGTGCGTTCGCCGGAACGCCGGTCCAACATACCGGCATCAGCAATGACCGCATCAAACTCGCCGTTTTCCAGGCTGTACAGCCCATCAGCGTGGCTGTAGGCGGTTTGCAGGGCAAAACCGCCGGCCTCGACCGCCTGCCGCACCTGTTCGACGATGGCGTAATCGCCGGTTACGATGAGAATGCGTCTGACATCTGCGTCCGACATAATGGCATCACGACTTCGGTTTGCTCAAACGCTGGCGGCGGGCGGACAGATCATCCTCAACGCGCTGGTCGTCAGCCGCTTCCGCCGCCTGGGCAGCCGGGGGCGGGGCCTGCACGTCTTCCTGCGCGTTGATGAGGTCGCCCATACGCGCGATTTTTTCCTGAGCTTCGCGCAGCACATCCGAAAGCGACGGCACGCGCGGATACTGGGCCGCTTCGACCGGCGCGGGTGCTGAGGCGGCCTCCGGCTGCGGCTGTTCGGCTTCCTGCGCCCGTCGGGCATCGGCGACGGCGGCTTCCAGCATATTCACCCGTTGAATCAACTCCTGCGTGACCAGTTGGTGTTCCCGCAGGTCGGCCTCGGCCATCGCCAGTCGCTGCTGCGCGAGCTGCATCTGTTCGATGGCGCGGCGCGCCAGGGGTTCGTTCCCTGCTGCCACTGCATCGTCGGCCTGGACATCCCAGCGGGCGACTTCGTTCTGTAAGGTTTGCGCGCGCCGCTGAAGTTCGTCTTCATAAGCCAGCGCCTCGTTAATCCGGGTTCGCAGGCCGCCGATTTCGCGGTCAATGTTTTTACCCAGTTTTTCCGGCGTCAGCGGACGGCGGCGCGCGCTGCCGACAGCATGATCTTCGCCCAGCACATCGTTGATGCTGGCCCGCACTAGGACATTGAGTTTCTTAAATAAATCGTTCATGCTTTACATTTTACCTTTTTCACAACTTGCCACGCAACTCACCTTTCAGTCCGGGCAGATTCCGTCCCAGGCCAGCGCATAAACGGCCATATTCGCGCCGCCTGCCGCCGGCGACGCCTTCCCCCCGGTGACGAACACCCGGCACAGACGCGGGTCATCCGGGTTCTGGCCGGGTATCTGGTCGGGGAAGGCCATCAGGTAGCGGGCATCGTTGGCCTGCATCCAGTCCCACAAGGCTGCCGCGTCCCGGATAAACGGGATGATCTCCGGGTTCACCAGCCCGGCCAGATCGAGAATCGGCCTGGGCGCGAAGTAGCCGACCGCGCCGATATCATGCACGGCTAAACGATCCTCCGGCGGCAGATGCGTCTGAATCCATTGTGCTGCCGTAACCATTTCCTCGTCAATGATGTCTACGTCATGGCTGTAGATGCCGGCCCCGGCCAGCGCGAAATAACCAAACGCCAGCGCGCCCGCCGCCGCCAGCGCCCGGCTGACCACGCGCCCGGCCAGCGTCCGGCGGCTTTCGCGCAGCATCCAGGCCGTGCCGACCACGCCAACCAGCACCAGCGATGGCAGCGCCGGAATCACATAGCGCCCATGCTGGTACGGCGCAGGCAGGCGCGCCGCATACAACGCCACCAGCGCCAGCGCCCAGCCGACCGGCAGCAGAAACAGCAGCTTTTCCCGGTCGGCGCGCAGCCGCCGCGCCGTCATCACGATAAAATAAACCAGACCCGGCAGCAGCAAAATCTGCCCCCCGGCGAAAATCGGCCTGAACATTTCCCACAGGCGGCGCGGGTACGGCAGCAGCGCGATGATCGGCGCGTATTCTGCCTGTTTGGCGGCAGCGGTATTCGGCAGCAGGCCGCCCGTAAGCTGAAGGTTGAGGATTAAATAGGGCGCGATGCAGACCACGAAACCCGCGCCCGCGCCCAGCAGCCAGGGCAGCCAGCGCCGCCGGCCCGCCGGCAGCCGCGCTGCCAGGACAGCCGCCCCCACCAGCCCCGCCAGCAGCACCCCTTCCGGGCGGGTGAGCGCCGCCAGCGCCGCGCAAACACCGAACAGCGCGCCGCGCCGCCAGCCGCCCTCTGGCGCATCCCATCCCAGGGTCATCAGCGCCAGCGTCCACAGGCTGAACAGCATGGTCTCCATGCCGGAAGCCGCCGCCCAGACCAGATGCCACGTCCCCACCAGCGCCAGCCCGGCGGCCAGCCCGATATATTGCTGTTCCGGCATCAGCCGCGCCGCCAGCCGCGCGCCGGTCAACCCCGCCGCCGCCAGCGCCAGCGCGCCCAGGCCATGCGTCCACAATTTGAACGGCATGCCCAACGTATATCCCGCCGCCAGCAGCACCGTATACAGCGGCGCAGTCGAGGCGGCGCTCGGCGCGCCCGGCACAAAAGCCCACAACCCGGTTTGCGCCAGGTTGCGCCCGTAAACCTGGTGTATCCAGCTGTCATCAAGCGGGAAACCCCCGTCGGCCACCGCTGCGTACAGTGCCACCAGCAGCAGCGCGGCGATCAGCAGCAGCACGGCGGTCGGGCGAACGAAAGCGAAAGTGCGTGCAGGTGCGGAATCGTCAGTAGCGAATTTCATATAACCTTACGCCGGGAATATCCAGCGGCAGCGGCACCAGGAAAACCGGCGGGTCGCGCAGAATCGGCCACAGGCTGGCCGGGGCAGCCCCGGCGCGCCCGTCCTCGGTGACGCCTTCCAGAAGCAGATAGCCTACCGCATAGCGCCGGGCAATGTCCAGAACCACTTCCGGCGCTTCGTTGGGCAGCACCACACCGCCCAGGCCGGTAAAATAATACAGCTGCGCCGGGTCGTTAATCATCACGCGGGCATCCGGCGGCAGCATCTCGCGCAGGCCGGCATACAGCGCCGGCGTGCCGTGCGGCAGGGCGCGGTTCGCCAGCCCTACCGTCAGGCTCAGATACAGCGCCGCCCCCACCAGCGCCGCCGAAAAAATCCATTTGGCCTGTCCGGCCTTCCAGCGCCGCCGCCGCGCGACCCAATCCACCGCGTCATCCAGGCCGGCCACCCCCAGCGCCGCCCACCAGGGAACCAGCGCCGCCGCCGAATGGAACAGCCCGCCGCGATAGCCCGGATACGGGAATACCAGCGTCATGACCAGGTGCAGCCCCAGCGCGTACAGCCAGAACCCGCGCAGGAACGGTTCGCGCCGACGCCGCCACAGGCCAACCAGCATCAGCGGGGTCATCACCACCAGCCCTTCGACGGCGATGAACGTGCCTAAATTGCCGGACAGAATCGGCCCGTTCCCCAGCAGCGCCTCGACGCGCGTCCTGAAAAACGTCGCCGGCCCATCGGCGAAAAAGGCCGCCGGGTTCGCGTCCGGGGGATAATTAAACAGGTCGTTATACTCGGTGAACCAGATGGCCTGCGCCCCGCCCACCGGCAGCGGCGACCCGACCGCCGCCAGATTGCGGGCGAACCAGGGCAGCATCACCAGCAGGTAGGCCAGCGTCAGCAGCCCCGCCGATACGGCGCGCGTTTTTAGTGTCTCCGGCGCGGCCTTCCAGGGCCAGAAAATCACCGCCCAGCCGACCGGCAGCAGCAGCAAACCGTCGGCGCGTATCAGATGCGCCAGCCCCGCCAGCGCCCCGGCCAGCGCCCAGCACGCATACCGGCGTTTCGTCGAATGATCGTTCGCCGCGCCCATGCAGATTAGCCCCCACGCGCCAGCCAGCGCATACGGCGCGAAGGTGTCAATCGTCCCCCAGAAGCGGACGTAATAACCGCTGAACAGCGTTAATAAACCGGCGGCCCAGGCATGGCGGCGCGCGCCCCCGATGCGCCCGCCCAGCCAGAATCCGGCGTAGACCGTCCCAGCGTACAGCAGGGCGAACGGCCATTGGGCAGCGGCGTAATCCCCCGGCGCGTTCAGCAGCCCCATGCCCAGGGCGGCGGTCAGCGATGTGAGCGGCATCCAGTACAGGTGCGACGGCGCGGGCAGTTCGTCCGGCGCGCCGATGTACGTCCACAGGTAGGCGTCCGTCAGGTCCTGCCCGGTGACGACCCGGTTGGCGGCGTTGAGATGATAGTAGGCGTCGGTGTAATTCGGCGCGGCCACCAGACCGCGCGTCAGCACAAACGCGCCAACCAGCGCGACGGCGGCGAATAAAAGGCGTTCTCGCGTGGTCAAGATGAACCCGCTTTCTCAGCTGCCCGGTAAATCGTCACGCTGCCGGACGAAAACACCGCCTCTAAATAAGCGGCGCTGGCCGGATTCCAGTCCCCGAACCGGCGCGCATCCTCATCATGCCAGACGTACACCGCGCCGGTGTTTTTGAGAAACTGCCGCCGCCAGTCGTCGGGCGCGGCGGAGTCGTAAAAACGCCGCATATCCGCCACTTTGGCTGCAAAATCGGCGGTTTCAATCCAGTGTCCCAGGTACACCCGCTGGCCGAGCGCCGCCACCAGCCGCCCGCCGCTGCCCAATCCGGCGGCGTCGGTGACGGTCAGCACCAGATCATCGCGCCCGGTCGTTTCGCGCCGCATCCAGGCGAAGGCCGCCAGATCATCCGGGCTGTAAAAAACTGCCCGGTGGCTGAAAGGTTCGGACAGCGCGGCGATGTTCACCGCCAGCATCCCCACCAGCGCCACCGACGCCAGCGCCAGGTACAGAATGTTCGCCAGCGGGCGCAGCTTCACCCGCAGGCGCGGCAGCACCGCCCGCGACCAGCCGTAAGCCGCCAGCGCCGCCAGCGGCGTTTGCACGCCCAGCAGGTAGCGCCGCTGCGTGGGGAACGGCGCGTACAGCAGCATCGCCACCAGCGCCACCCACAGGATCGGCAGCCACCAGCGGTCATCCGGGCGGTCGAGCAGGAAGGCGCGCAGCCCCGGCAGCAGCGGCAGGATGAACGGCAGATAACCCAGCAGATAATACGTCACCGGCGGCGAAAGCGTCTGGTTCTGTTCGGCAAAAGCGGCCCACACCGGATGGCTGTAAAGCGCGATAGACTGGTACACAACCAGCGCCCCGTAACAACCCAGCGGCAGCAGCAGCCACAGCGCCCGCCGCCGGGTCAGCCGCCGCGCCGAAAAGGTGTGGTAGGCCGCCAGGATCACCAGCAGCGGCCCGAACAGCAGCGCCGCGTAAGGCTGGATGATCGCCTGCGCCGCCAGCGCCAGCGTGAGGACAATCAGTTGGACAACCCCGGTGCGAGAGAGAAAACCGGTGCTGGCGTTTGGCTTTCTCCCCTCTCCCACAGGGAGAGGAGCCGGCGGTGAGGGCGACTTCACCCACGCCTCAAACGCCAGCACGATGATAATCTGCACGATCACCGCCGCCGCAAAATGCGGCATCACCAGCGCGCCCAGCAGGTTAAAAGCATCCGTCAGCCAGAATTCAATCGGCGACAGTTCGGCGGTCATGGCCGGGTCGAGCGCCAGCAGCAGCCAGCTCCACCCGCTCGCTATCGTGCCGAACAGGGTCGCCAGCCAGCGTTCCGACGGCTTTTCAAAGAAGCGGGCGGCAAATGCCCAGATCGCCAGCGCCATGCCCACCGTCAGGGCAAACCGCGCGATGTGGTAAACCGCCGGCAGGCTGAAGGGCATCAGGCTCGCCAGCGCGCCCAGCGCCACGTAAAAACTCTGCACCAGCGGCAGGCCGGGGTGCGCCTCGTGCGTGAACAGCAGGTGATAATCCCACTGGCCGCGATACCCCTGCCACATCTTGGCGATATGGCTGTTGAAGTCCACCAGCGCCCCGGTCGGCACGGCTGCCGCGCCGCTGTACTGCCATCCCGGCGGCGCGCTCCAGCCGCCCACCACATACGGCAGCGTCGTCAGCGCCGCCAGCGCCAGCGCGAACAGCCACACCGCAAGCGGGAACCGCCTCATCATACGGCGAACTCCCCGCCGAACCGCCACCACATCCGGCGCGTCGGCCACAGCAGCAGCAGGATGCCGAACGGCAGCGGCAGATACAGCGTCGGATGTTCAAATTCGCCGGTCACGGTCGCCACAAAATGCAGCCAGGGCAGCAGCACCAGCGCCGCCAGCAGCAGCGCCACCCACAAACCGCCCCACCACCACCGCGCCAGCCGGCTGAAGTAAAACACCAGCGGCAGGAAAAACACCACGTAATGCGGCGTGGCCGTCCGGGGCGCGATCAGGTGTGTGACCGTCAGCGTCAGCGCCAGCGTCCACAGCAGGCGTGTATCTTTTTTCCCCACCAGCACGCCCCACCACGCCCACAGCATCCACCCAGCCAGCGCCGCCGTGACCGCGTATTCGGCCAGGCTGCCCAACCCCAGGTAATACTGCGTCACGATCCACACCGGCGAGCCGAGCGCCGTATAGGACGGATACAGCGAAAGCTGCGCCAGCCAGTCACCCAGCCAGGACGGCAGGAAGATAAACGAAGCCAGCAGCGCCGCACCGAACACGACCGCAAACGCCGCCAGGAAAGACCGGCGCCGCGCCCGCCAGCCCCACAGCAGCAAAAACGGTACCATCAGAAAACCCATCTGCGGCTTGAGGGTCGAAAGCGCCAGCGCCGCGCCCGCCAGCCGGTTCTGGCCGCGCGCCAGCCCCCAGATCGCCAGAATCTCCAGGAAAACCACCAGCGTCCCCGGCTGTCCCAGGATCAACCCGCGCGCCGAAAAATAGAAAAACAGCGCCCACAGCGCCAGCGCCGCCAGCAGCGGCGCGCTCGGCTGCCAGCGCAGCAGGTTTAGCAGCAGCAGCAGCGAGCCGATCAGACTGGCGGCCAGCAGCGCCATCCAGGCCGCCGACGCCCATGCATACGGCAGGTACACCAGCGGCCATACCAGAAAAACCGTATAAAACGGGTAGGCGAAATAACCGGGGTCTTCGCCCTGCACCACCGCGCGCCCGTAGATGCGCGTCTGGATGTTCAGGCTGGCCTGCTCGCCGTAAGGGTTCAGGCCGTCTATCCAGTACGCGCGCGCGCCTTCCCAGCGCGACATAAAATCGTTCAGCCCCGGATAGCGCGCCGTGAAAATAGTGTGGATGCCAACTACCACGACGGCGAAAACCACCAGCGCCACCAGCGCCAGAATCAGCTTTTGCGACCGGCTTTCGATCATGAACCTTCCTCATCGGCATACAGCGTGACGACCAGATCGTTAAATGACCACTGGCCGGACTGGTCATAATGCGCCTCAAGCCAGTCCAGCGCTGCCTTTAAATCCGACCGCCCTGCCGCCGCATACTGCCGTTCGGCGAAGTCGAACATCACCCACCACACCCGGCGCGCGCCGTCCGCCGCCGCTTCGACCGTTTCATCGGCCAGCAGCCCCAGCGTTTCCTGAGTGGGCAGCGCCAGCGTATCTTCGCCGCTGCCGGGTAAATCGCGCAGATACCGCTGCGGCAGCGCGCGCGCGTAATACACCGTCGGCAGCGCCGAAAGTTTGCTCTGATGAATGATGATGTCGCCTTCCTGCCACTGTTCTCCAATGGCCGACACCGCTTCCTCAAAAGGCGAGTTCGGGAAGGTGGCCCAGGTGTACTGGTTATACAGCCCGATTCCGGCCAGCGCCAGCCACACCAGCCCGATCAGCCCCGCCACCGGGCGCGGCAGCCCGCCGCGCGTGAACAGCCACGCCAGCGCCAGATTCAGCAGCAGCGCCGACGCCAGCAGGCCGCGAATCAGGTACACCGGCTGAAGCTGCGACACCAGCCACATCAGCGCCACCGGCGCGGCGGCCAGCCACAGCACCAGCCGCAGCGCGCCCCGCTCGGCGCGCGGGCGGCGCATCATCACAATGACCTGCACCGCCAGAAACGCCAACATAAAAAGCGCGCCCACAAAACCGATCATCGAGCCGGGCGCGGGAATGTCCAGGTTGACGACCAGAAACGAGCGCGCCGTCAGCAAAAGCTGGCCGATGTTCGGCGGCGACAGCCAGTAATACGAGCGCACTTTGTCGAACTGTCCCGGCAGGTTGACCAGCCAGGGCAGATAGACGCTCACCGCCACCAGCGCGCCCGCCGCCGCGCGCAGCAGCAGCTTCCAATCGCGCTGCAAAACGGGAATCAGCCCCAGCGCGATTAAATAAAAAGCCGCCAACTGCTGCGTATACATCGCCAGCCCGGCCAGCACGCCAAATGCCGCCCACCAAAGCCAGTTACCTCGGCTGGATGCCGGCGATGCTGCTTCCGCCGGTGTATGAAGGGAGCGGCTGCCCCGCACGAAGCACCAGGTTGCGGCGGCCAGCAGCAGCCCCAGCAGCGCGTACATGCGCGCTTCCTGCGAATACTGCACCTGGAACGGCGCGATGGCCGTGATGAACGCCGCCATCAGGCCGGTTTTTTCCCCGAACAGGTCGCGCCCCAGCAGGTACATCAGACCGACCGTCGCCACGCCCAGCAGGGCGCTCCACAGCCGCACCGCGAACGGCGACTGCCCGAACAACGCCATCCAGGCGTTGAGCGTGCCGTAATACAGCAGGGGGTGGATGTCCGCCGCGCCGCCCGCCACCGGCGTCAGCGTGCCGTACAGCATGGCGTCCGGCCCTTTTTCGCTGAACAACACAGCAAACGCCTCGTCATACCACAGGGGACGCACCCCCAGGCTGACCAGGCGCAAAGCCAGCGCCAGCAGCAGGACGAGCAGCAGCGCCGAACGATGATCGCGGGTTAAGCGGCGGATTATTGATCCCAGACCTCGACCTTTTTGTTTTCCAGCACCGCGCCTTGTTTTTTCAGGATGTAGACGGTGGTTTCATCCCGGCCATCAAAACTCACCAGTTCCCAGCCGTCGCGGCCCAGTTCGTTCAGAGCGTAATAAATCGGCTGGTCTTTCCAGTCCGGCATGGCGCCGCCGTTAAAACGGTACTGCGTGCCGTAGGAACGTTTCACTTCCAGCGCGCCATACTGCCAGCCGTCGGTTTGGCCGCTGCCGCTGTGACCATTGCCGTTAAGATGTTGAATCGGTTTGGCTGCCGGCGACATTTCATCGAGTTTGTCCAGCCATTTCTGCGCCATTGGATCGTCGCTGGCCTTTTGCAGCACCATCCGCGCTTTGTCAAACTGCTTCTCCTCGATCAACTGCCGGGCGATTTCCAGTTCTGGCCGCATCATACAACTGCTCCTGTGGGTGTGGTTATACCTTTCAGGCTACCATTGACACAGCATTAACGATGCTCAAGAAAGCGTTAATCTTTTGTGATAATCATCACCCTGCCGGCTCCTGCCGCAGTTTGCGATACAGGGCCACGCATACCCCGGCCAGCAAAATCGTCCGCGCCAGCACCAGCGTCACAAACGGCCCGACCAGCGCCCCGGTGATTTCGCCGCCGGTATCGCCGGTGCGGATGAACAGAAACGGGTATTCGACGAACACCGCCGCGCTTAGCAGCACCACGATCAGCACACCGCTGCGGGTCGGGAAACACAGCAGCACCAGCGGCGCGATCTGCGCCAACCACTGCGGACTCCAGCCCTGCGCCTGCAAAAAGAAGATCAGCAGCGTGAGAGTCACGAAGGCCACCAATCCCCGATCATCGAAGCGCCGCGCGCGCGCGAACACGAACACCCCCAGCGCCAGCGCCGCGCCCAACCGCAGCCATCCCGGTACAACCGCCGGATAACCCTGCATCACGGTCGCCCTGGTCGGGTCGGCGCGGTCGGCCAGCGGGCCAAAATTCCCGGTGCGGTAGTTGCCGTCCACCAGCGCCCACACCGTCTGGTAGGATGCCTTATTAAACTGCGCCGTCAGCGAGGGCAGCGTCATGGCGGCATTTTGCGCCAGCAGCGGCAGGTAAACCAGCGCAAACGCGCCCGCCAGCAGCGCCGTATAACGCGCCGCCGACCGCCCTTCCCGGAAGCGCCAGACCGCGCCCACCAGCAGCGCCGGCGTCAGTTTGGTCAGCGCGCCGGCAGCCGCCGCCAGCGCCGACCGCGCATCGCGTTTTTTGAGCAGCCACCACAGCCCCAGCAGCAGCCAGAAGGCCGCCAGCGGCTCGAACGTCCAGAAGGTGAACACCAGCGGGGCCAGCAGCAGCGCGTAAATCCAGGCCAGCGCCGGCCCGGTGGCCGCGCCGTACAGGTGCGCGCCGATGTTCCGCACCAGCGCCAGATTGCCCACGTCAAATGCCAGCACCGCCAGGCCAAGCAGCAGCCCGTACCCGGCGTAACCGCCGCCTGTCCCCTGGTAAATCAGCACCGAAAGATACGTCCAGACCGGCGGAAACTCGCTCCACCAGTCCCGGAAGGGCGCGCCCAGGCTGTCCGACAGCGATGCGATATTAAAATACGTCTGGTAATCGCCGCCGACGGTGATGCCGCGTTCGCCGCCTTCGACCAGCAGCGGTTGATAAACCAGCAGCAGCAGCACGCGGAAGGCGATGAACAGAATCAGCAGCAGCCGAAAGTCACCCAGTAACCCTGTAACCGCTGCCGGTTTTTCCCCATACACGGGGACGGAGGAAGGGGTTTTAGCCATTCACAGTCTCCCGCGAGAACACCACCGCCATTCTGTCTTCGTAATCCAGCGACCAGCCCGGCTCATCGCGCAGCCGGCGCGCCAGTCCGCTGCCGGCCTCTACCACCACCAGTCGGATTCCGTACCGGTTGAGCGTCTCGCGCCAGCCATCTCCGCCGGTGGCCGTCCGCAGATAGGTATTGGTCAGAAATTCGTCGCCGTACAAGTCGGTGCGCCCGTCCACAAAAACCGGCTCGTCCGGCAGCGCAAACATCAGGTAGCCGCCCCAGTTATAGCTGTTGAACATCGGCCCGGCGGGGCGTCTGTCGCGCAGATATTCCGCCACCTTCACCGGCAGATAGGTTTCCTGCGCCTCGCGGACGGTATCCACGTCCACCACCAGCAGCACCTTCAGCGCCGCGCCCAGCACGACCAGCGCCGCCAGCGCGGCGTTCAGCGCGCCCATACGCGGCGTCACCTTCCGCGCCGGGCGTATGACCCAGCCGCGTTCGTTGAGCAGCGCGTCCAGGTGATCGGCCAGGACGGGCGTAGCCGCCACCGCGAACACGGCGATATTACGCCCGGCCAGCAGCCCCATAAAGACCGTCCCGGACGCCAGCAGAAAATCCGTCCAGTCCAGTCGTTTGCGGCTGCCGCCCGCCGCGCCCAGCAGCCCCAGCAGCAGCGCGATAAACGGCCAGGTCGAACGGTCGTGAAAATTCGGCGAGTTCCATTCCTGGATGAAGTTTTGCAGCGCCCCGATGCTGATGGTCTGGAACGGCACGGCCAGCATATGCAGCCCGTAAGGATTGACCACCAGCGCCACCGCCGAAACCGCCGTCACCAGCGTCAGCCTGCGGACGCCGCGCCAGGGGACAACGTGTTCCGCCGCCGGGCGAAAGAGGTTGTTCAGCGCCTCGCCGGCGATGAAACCGCCCAGAAAGATGAAAGCGATGGAAAACCCGGCGTGCAGGTTGCCCCACAGCCCCACCATCACCGGCAGCAGCCACAGCCGATCTATACCCCGGCGTTTGTACAGGTGCAGCAGGTATAACACCGCCGCGCTCAGCAAGAACGACAGCATTTGCGGGCGCGGCGACCAGAACACCGCCGCCGCCGCCGCGCCGATCACCAGCACAAACGCCCGCAGGTACACACTGCCCGGCGACATTCTGTAGACAAACCACATGCCGCCGGTCGCCAGCGCCGCGGTATAGGCCGCCAGCCCCAGATTGCCCGCCGCCTGCCACACGCCGTACAGCACAATCTGCGCGCCCCAACTGTGATTGATCCAGGGTTCGCCCGCCTTCGTGAACGAAAACGGGTCGGCATAAATCATGCCGTTGGAGAGCGTGTATTCGCCGCTGCGGATGTGCCACCAGGTATCCGTATCGGTCGGAACGCGCGCCGCCAGCGCGAACAGCAGCGCGAACAGGATGATGGCGGCGGCGCGTTCAATCGTCAGTTGGCGCATAAACCCTCAAAAAAGAAAAGCATAACGCAAAGACGCAGAAGGGCAAAGGCGCAGAGATTTGAAGGTGCGTCCTTTGTGGGTGTCCTTTGCACCCTCGTGTTAAGTCTTTTATGTATTTTCAATCAGATACACCAGCGCCGCGTCGTCCACCGGGTAATATACCCCCGGCAGGAACCAGCGCGGAATCGCCAGCCGCAAAAACTGCCCGTAAGCGATATTGATCGCGTCGGTGTCGTCCGTATCCAGCGGCCCACGCGTGAGCTGTTGGCGCGCTGCCGCCGTTTCCCGCGCCGCGCCGGCCTCGTCCCCGGCCATACGCGCCATCCAGGCCCGCCCGGCGTGTACCCAGGCGCGCTCCTGCGGCGTGATGGCGATTCGTTCGGCAGCCGCCGGTTGGTTGAGGTCGCCGTCCAGCAGAGCGCCGATGACGGCCTTCTGTACGCCATCCGGCAGGATATTGTCTTCCCAGGCCAGACGCGCATTATCCAGCCGCCCGTTCACAAGCTGCACAACCGTCATGGCCGGCGCGCTCAAACCGACCGCGTAAATATCACCCAGGCTGGCCCGCAGCGCCGAATCATCCCATTCAGGATACAGGATGGCGTCCGGGTAAACCCGCAGCGCGTCCCGGTAGGCCGCCTCTGCCCGCGCTGGGTCGCCGGCAGCTTCCGCCGCCTGCCCCAGATTGAAGGCATACGGCCAGATTTCCGGGTCGAGTTCGGCGGCGCGCGCCCAGGCTTCTAACGCCCGTTCGGTTTCGCCCAGTTCCTCGCACAGCGCCGCCAGATTCGCCCAGGCCAGCGCATAACCGGGATCGAGTGCCAGAAACCGTTGGTAAGCCGCGCTGCCCGCCCGCGCCGCGTCCGCGTCACCTTCAGCGGCGGCCATGCCGTACAGAAAACCCTGCTCCAGAGGGTACAGGCTCAGATTCGGGGCGGCGTTGATGACCGGCTGGAGACGTTCCGCCGCGCCCCGGTAATCGCCGCTGTCCGCCGCTGCCCGCAGCGCGGTCAAGTATTCGTTATAAACGCGGTTGCTCCACCAACCGCTGACCAGAATCAAAACCCACAGCGCCATCACACCGACCGGATGCCCGGCCAGACGCCATCTGGCCGTCATCGGCTGCGGTTGTGCCGGGGCAACGGCCAGCACCAGCGCGATCAGGCCGGTCAGCGCGATGGCCGGCATCATCGCCGGGACGTCGGTTAGCTGATGAACGCCGAACGCGACCACCGCCGCCCCTGCCCCCGCCAGCATGATGCGCCTGCGCCGCTCGTTTCCCGTCACTATAGGGGAGAGGTCAGGGTCAGGGGGTGAGGGCTTCCAGTTCGCCCGTACCGCCCGCGCCATCAGCGCCAGCGTCACGGCCAGGGCGGCCAGCCCCGGCAGCCCGGTTTCGGCGGCGATTTGCAGGACGATGTTATGCGCATGGCTGTGCGGTTTGTCCGGTTCGATGCCGGGGAGGCGCACCAGCCCGCGCCCGTAAGTGAACAGGCCGTGTCCGGTCAGCGGCTTTTCGGCGAACAACTGCGCCGCCGCCGCGTATAATTCCGTCCGCAGTCCCACGTCGCGCCCGGCAGCCGTCAGCGACCGGATCAATAATATGGACGCCAGCGCCGCCGCGATCAGCGCCGCCGCGCCGCCCGCCAGCCACACGGCTTTAAGGCCGCCCGGCTGCACCCGCCACCAGCTCCGCAGCGAAAACTGCCCGCCTGCCCGCAGCATCAGCCACAGCCACAGCGCGCCCCCGGCGGCCAGGCCGACCCACGCCCCGCGCGAAAAGGTCAAAAACAACAGCGCCAGCGACAGCAGAACGTAAAACCCCAGGGCGACCCGTATCACCCGGCTGCGGCTGGCGGCGGCGCGGGACAGCGCCAGCGGAATCAGCACCACCAGAAACGCCCCCAGGAAGTTCGGGTTGCCGAACACGCTCACCGGGCGCGGCAGCCGCTCCAGCCCGAACGCGCCCGCCCACGCCGCCACCTGCGTAACGCCGAACAGGTTCACCACCGCCCCGCCGACCAGCACGCCGTCTGCCAGCATCTCGCGCCGGATGCCGCCGTTCGCCAGCGCGTCCAGCAGCACATACCAGACGCCCACGTACACGCCTACGTACCACAGCCCGATGGCGATTCGCCGCCAGGCGTCGAGGTTCGCCAGCAGCGCCAGGCCAAAAGCCAGCGCCCACAGCGCGAAAGCGGCGTCCAGCGGCGCGCGAAACCAGCGCCAGCCGCGCCGCCGTCGCCACAGCCACCAGCCTGCCGCCGTCAGCGTCATCACGGCCAGCACAAAAGCGCCCAGTTCCGGGTTGAGGATGCTGTTGAAAGTCGCGCCGATGATCAGAATGATGCTGCACAGCAGGATGACGACCGCGCGTCCGGCCAGATCGGAGGATGTTTTCATGGCTGTTATACGCCGCTCATTCTGATGACCTTGCCCACCGTCCGCACCATGATATTTAAATCCAGCGCCGGCGATTGGTGGCGGATGTAATACAGGTCGTACTGCAATTTCACCAGGGCGTCCTCGTCGTTCGCGCCGTAGGTGTAGCGCACCTGCGCCCAGCCGGTCAGCCCCGGTCGAATGACGTGGCGCGTGCGGTAAAACGGGATTTTTTCGACTAACCGCCGCACATGCTCTGGGCGCTCCGGGCGCGGCCCAACCACGCTCATATCGCCACGCAGCACATTGAAAATCTGTGGCAGTTCGTCCAGCCGGGTTTTACGCATCCAGCGCCCCACCCGCGTCACGCGCCGGTCGCCCCGGCTGCTGAAGACCGCGCCGGTCGCCGCTTCTGCGTCGGCGCGCATGGAGCGGAATTTGTAGATGCGGAACACGCGCCCATTCAGCCCCACCCGTTCCTGGCTGTAAAAAATACCGCCCGGCGAATCAAGCCGGATCGCCAGCGCAATGAACGGCAGCAGCACCCCCAAAACCACCAGCCCGGCCAGCGCCAGCGCAATATCCAACAGCCGCTTAAACACCGGGTAGGGGTTAAAGATCGAATCGCCTTCAATCGGCAGCACCACCGACCAGTTGTTCATGACATATTCGACCGGCACCTGCCCGGTGATGCTCTCGTACAGCAGCGGCATCGGCACGATGGTGATGCCGGCTTCGTAAGCATCCATCACGCCCTGGAACGTTTCGGCGCTGAGGACATGAGTGGAGGTGACGATCAACTCGCTGACGGCTTCCGCCCGCACCAGCCGCAGCAGATCACGCCCCGTCCCCAGGATCGGCACTTCGCAAATATCAGACCCGAAATCATCCGCTTCCCCGATGATGCCGCGAATATCGTAGGCGCGATGGGCATAACGGCCAATCGCCCCGATAATAACGGTCGTTGCTTCGTCTGTGCCGACGATCAACACGCGCCGCCGTTCGCTGGCCCAACCCGCCAGTGCCGGATTAAAAAACCGGAACAGGCCGGTCAGCAGCAGCGAGGCCACACCGTAATACAGAATAAACAGGCGCGGCAGCGCCAACGGCTGCGCCAGGAAAAACACCAGCAGGTAAATCACCAGCATTTGCAGCGTGATGACGATGAGCCGCTGCGTCGTCGCCATGCGGCTGGTCGAAACGCGCACGTCGTAAAAATCGTTGGCGCTGGCGAGCAGCAGCCACAACCCCGGCAGCAGGATAAACCAGATGCTTCGCGGCAGGATGAAGTCCAGGTCAAACCGGTAGCGCCCGACCCATGACCAGATCAGCAGCGCGATCAGCACCGCCAGCACCGCCGCCAGCGCGTCGCCGCCGATCAGCAGCAGGCGGCGTTCCGACAGGCGAAGCTGCGGGCGTCGGTTTCTGGGCGCGGGCGAAAAAATCATTTACCCCTCCTGTCCCGGATTTTTCGAGCGGAACAGCACCAGCGTCACGATCAACGAGAACAGGCTCACCAGCGTCCCCGGCAGCAGCCACCAGGGGTGGTATTCCAGCCGCACTTCGTTTGCCCCGGCAGGCACTTCTAGCGACATGAAGGCCAGGTTCGCCCGCAGGATGCGCGTCGGCTGGCCGTCCACGAACGCCTGCCAGCCGGGATAATCGGTATTGGGGATATACAGC
>JACAES010000055.1 GCA_013388735.1 Chloroflexota bacterium
CCGCGCCCGCCGCCGGGTTATGGCTTCAGCCCCTCCCGCCGAAACGCCGCCCGCCGCAGCCCCGGCTCCGGCATTGGAGCAAAAGATATGATCGAACAAATCCTTACCGCCAGCGTTTTCGCCTCGATGATTCGCCTTGCGACACCCTACATCTTCGCCGGAATCGGCGAAACGTTCGGCCAGCGCAGCGGGGTATTAAACCTGGGCGTGGACGGCATCATGCTGATGGGCGCGTTTTTCAGCTTTTACACCGTTTATGCCACCGGCAGCCTGGTTTTAGGTTTGCTGGCCGCGCTGCTGATCGGCCTACTGCTGGGGCTGGCGACCGCCTTCATCAGCGTGACACTTAAAGCGGAACAGGGCATCAGCGGCATCGGCATGTATCTTTTCGGACTGGGCATGAGCGAACTGCTGTTCCAGAAGCTCATCGGCACGCCCAAGTCGGTTTCCGGCTTCCCGCGCCTTTACATTCCGGTGTTATCCGATATTCAATTCCTGGGTATAGGGGAAATCTTTTTTAACCACAACCTGCTGGTCTACCTGGCGTTTTTCCTCGTGCCGGTGTCGGCTTTTGTCCTCAACCGCACCACCTTCGGACTGATGATTCGCGCCGTCGGCCAGAATCCCGAAGCCGCCGACGCGATGGGCATAAACGTAGCGCGCGTGCGTTATATGACGGTCACGCTCGGCGGTTTGTTCTCCGGGCTGGCGGGCGCGTCGCTTTCGATTGCCCTGCTCAACGTCTTTCAACAAAACCTCACATCCGGGTTGGGGTTTATCGCGGTGGCGCTGGTTTACTTCGGGCGCTGGAAACCGTTCGGCGTGCTGGCCGGCGCGCTGCTGTTCAGTTTCGTGAACGCCTTGCAGCTTCAGGTCAGCGCCATCGGGCTGGACATCCCCTCAGAATTTGCGGTCATGGCGCCTTACGTCATCACCATCATTGCTTTGGTATTCGCCTCCAAACAAACGGAGAAGCCAACAGCTTTGACCAAGCCGTTTGAGCGGGGAGAATAGATAGAGTCTAACGGGTTGTTAATTAAGGAGCGCACCATCATGAAAAATCGGTTTGTCCTAATCCTCGTTGTCGTGCTGGCATTGGTCGGAACGCTGCCGGTGGTTGGGGCGCAGGACGGCCCCTTCCGGGTTGCGGCGGTTGCGCCCAGCGCCACTAATGACCTCGCTTTTAGCCAGAGCATGTACGACGCCCTGCTGGCAATCCAGGAAGAAATGGGCGCAGACAACTTCGAGTTCGTTTTCCAGGAAGGCACGTTCGTCGTAGATGATGCGGCGGTGGCGATAGGCGAGTGGGCCGCCTCTGGTGAATATGACCTCATCATCGCGCACGGCTCTCAGTACGGCTCGGTGGTGGAAGAAATCGCCCCCCGCTTCCCTGAAATTTCGTTCGCCTGGGGTACGGATGTAAACACCTTCGGCCTGGATAACGTCTATGCCTACACCCCGGCGGCGAACGAGGGCGGCTTCATCAACGGCGTGATGGCCGGTCTGATGACCGAAAGCGGCGTCATCGGCGTCATCGGCCCGATTGAAGTCGGCGACGCTAAACTATATGTGGACGGCTTCAAAGAAGGCGTAGCCGCTTCCAACCCCGACGCGCAGGTGCTTGTCACCTACATCCAGTCGTTCAGCGACGTGCCGCTGGCGACCGAAGCGGCTAACGCCCACATCGCCAACGGCGCGGACATCCTGACCGGCACCGCGCAAATGGTGGTCGGCCCGATTGCGGTGGCGAAGGAAAACGGCGCCAGGTGGTTCGGCACACAGTCCAGCCAGGCGGAACTGGCCGCCGAAGCGGGCGTGATGTTCCAGGTCTATCACTGGGAAGTCATCCTGCGTGATATGATCGCCAACATTCAGGCCGGGACGCTGGGCGGCGAATCCTACGTGCTGACGCTGCAAAACGGCGGCCTGGTGATGGAAAGCTCGAAGTAAAGTCTGTTCGTTTTTCAGGGGTGAGGGCGGCGCTCTCACCCCGTTTTTCCGGGCGGGCTGCGGCTGCACAGCGCGGGAGCGGCTGAACATGAACGACAAACGTATTCAACACTTGCAGATGCAGGGCATCGTTAAACGTTTTCCCGGCGTGCTGGCCGTCAACCAGGTTGATTTTGACGTGCGCGCCGGGGAAATTCACGCGCTGCTGGGCGAAAACGGCGCAGGCAAAAGCACGCTGATGAAGATGCTCTACGGCCTGTATCACCCGGACGAAGGCCGCATTCTGATTGACGACGCCGAAGTAAAAATCCGCTCGCCACACGACGCCATCCAGCAGGGTATCGGCATGATCCACCAGCATTTTATGCTCGTGCCGTCGCTCACCGTCGCCGAAAATATCGCCCTGGGCATGAAGTCCTCACGCGGGATGATGCTGGATTTAAGATTGGTTTCGGAGCGCGTGCGCCAGCTTTCCGAGCAGTACAACCTCAAGGTTAATCCTGATGTGCCGATCTGGCAGCTTGCCGTCGGCGAACAGCAGCGGGTGGAGATTCTGCGGGCGCTGTACAAAGGCGCGGCGCTGCTGATCCTGGACGAGCCGACGGCGGTGCTGACGCCGCAGGAAGTAGACGATCTGTTCCGCATTCTGCGAAAAATGACGGAAGAAGGCCACGCCCTCATTTTCATCTCGCACAAACTGCACGAAGTCCTCGCCATCAGCAGCCGCGTCACCGTGCTGCGAGACGGCCAGCGAGTAGATACCATTCCTACCGAGCAGGCGACCAAGTTAAAACTGGCGCAGATGATGGTGGGCCGTCCGGTGGTGCTGGAATACGAACGCCCGACATGCCGACCAGAGTCGGAAAAACTGAAACTGACGGGCGTCAGCGCCATGAACGACCGGGGCGACCTGGGACTGAAGGATGTTTCCTTGACCGTTCATGGGGGCGAAATCGTCGGCGTGGCCGGGGTTTCCGGCAACGGCCAGCGTGAACTGGCACAGGTGATCGCCGGGCTGCGGCCCGTCACCGGCGGCGTGATTCACATCGGTGGCGTCAACGTCACCGGCAGACCGCCCGCCGCCATGAACGTGCTGGGCCTGTCGTACATCCCCGAAGAACGCATGATAGACGGCGTGATTAAAGAATTTACCGTCTCAGAAAACCTCGTTTTACAGGATCACGGGCGCAGTCCCTATACCCGCGCGGGCGTTTTCCTGAACTTCCGCGTGATCGCCAAAACCTGCAAAGAAGCTATCCGCGCCTATGAGATCAAAACGCCCGGCATAGATACGCCGGTCAAAAGCCTGTCCGGTGGCAATATTCAAAAGCTCATCCTGGCGCGGGAGCTGTCCCGCCGCCCGAAGGTGCTGATCGCAGCGCAGCCGACACGCGGCGTGGACATCGGCGCGACCGAATACATCCACCGCCGCCTGCTGGAAGAACGCAGCAAAGGCACGGCCATCCTCTTGATTTCCGAAGATTTAGACGAAATTATGGCTTTATCCGACCGCATCCTGGTGATGTATGAAGGGCGCATCGTGGGAGAAGTCCCCGGTGGCAAAGTGGACGTGCGCAGCCTGGGCGCGATGATGGCCGGGGCAGCGCTGGACGCCGTTGAAACAGCGTAGGGATACAACCGGTCATCCCTGAAAAGATCGACTCTTTTGGGATAAGATTCTCCTATAATATATAGGGGGAGGGACGCAGACCCTCCCCTATAAAACCCAAAACCGCACAGCCACAGGTCGCCGGTGTTTCCGGCGGCGTGGGGAGTAAGTCCCCTCGAAAAGTGCCTTGTGGTTTACCTGCCGGCAGGTTATCGGCTGGGGAGGGTTTCTAAACCCTCCCCTACCGAACAAGAGGTAAACCATATCGTCAACGACCAGCCGCTAAAGCGGCTGGCTTGTCCCTGACGCACTCGCACGAGGTGGAGCATGGCTCACTTTAACCGCATACGCCGTGTCGAGACAATAGGCTGGTTGACTGGCAGCC
>JACAES010000116.1 GCA_013388735.1 Chloroflexota bacterium
GCCTACCCTGCGCGATGCCTTCCTGCGCTTTCTGTCCAGCACTCCATTTCATTTTACCTGGCTGGAGAAGTATGCACCACCTATTCTATTGCGACAAGTCTAAATCGTTTCTCCATTAGTCGTTAGTCAGAAGATAAGCCGGGATAACCATGTTTTTCCCCATTCTCGACCGGACTGTGGTGATGCTTTGCTTTTGGACCGATGACGGTAAACTAACGACCAACGACTAACGACTAACGACCAACGACTAATGAGCATCTACGACACGCTGTCCCGCCTGTTTCCCACCCGCCCCGCGCCGGAAAATCCCCGGCGAATCGTGTTGATCCAGCCCTGCTGCATCGGCGATGTGCTGCTGGCGACGGCGGCGCTGGCCGCGCTGCGGCGGGCGTATCCGGGGGCGCACCTCACCTGGGCGGTCGGAAGCTGGTCAAAAGGTGTCGTCGAACTGCATCCGATGGTGGATGCCGTGCTGGATACCGGCGCTGAGGCGCTGCCGGTCTACTCGCCGCGCAGCCTGTGGCGTTTCGCGCGGGATCTGCGCGCCGGGCGTTTTGACCTGGCCGTATCGCTGGTGCGTTCGCCATTGATGAGCGCCGCCGTACTGCTGGCGGGCATCCCGTACCGCGCCGGCCTGGACAGCGCCGGACGCGGCTTCGGTTACAACCTGCGCGCCCCGATTGACCCCCACACGCCCCGCCATGAGGCCGACATTTACCTGGATGTGGCGCGCGCGCTGGGGCTGGACGTGACCGGCTGCCGGGCCAACCTGCCGCCGCGCCAGGCCGACCGCGCCGCCGTGCGGGCGCTGCTGGATGAGCAGGGTGTCGGCGCGCCCTATATCGTGCTGTCGCCGGTGGGGGGACGCAACCCCGGCATGGTGCTGGATGCCAAACGCTGGCCGCCGCATCATCTGGCGGCGCTGGCCGACCGGCTGGCGGCGCGGTTGGCGGCACAGGTGGTGCTGGTCGGCGGGCCGGACGATGATCTGCTGCTGGCGGCGGTGGCGGAAAACATGCAAACGCCGTCCCTGCGGCTGGCCGGTAAACTGACCTTCGGCCAGATCGCGGCGCTGGCAGCGGACGCGCGGCTGTATGTAGGCAACGACACCGGCCTTACTCATCTGGCGGCGGCGGCGGGCGCGCCGACGGTCATGATCCTGGGGCCGTCCGACCCGGCGCGTTATGCGCCCTTTGCCGATAACGCGGTCGCGCTGTGGAAGCCGTCCCCGGTCAGCCGGACGGGCGTAGCCGGCGGCGCGCCGAAAGACTGGGACTGGATGCGCGACGGCATCGGCGTAGATGAAGCGGAAGCGCGCATCCTGGCTTTTTTGGCGGACGCCGCGCCGCAGATGTAAAGTTGCTGGTTCAAAAACTCACACGCTTCGTTAAAATCATTAAGCTATACAGGCATTTATCCGCATTTATAATGGTGGCAGGAGAATCAGCTACGGATGCAGACGATGATTCACAACTACCCGGTTTATGTACGTGTGCCGACCGAAAATGAAACGCCTTATCTGAGAAATCGAAGCTGTGCCGAAGTCGTCATCGGCGCGGTGATCGAAGCGCAGAAGCAGGAATGGATGCAGCTACACGGTTTTGTCGTTCTGCCGGAGGCGCTGGAGATGGTGGCAACGCCCACCAAACAGGGCGTGGCCGGGCTGGTGGCGCATATCCAGTCGGAGACGATTCCGATGCTGGCGATTCTGCTGCCGGGTGCGACCCTGATCTGGGAAAAACGTTTTATGCAAATTCCGCTGACGACCCAGCGGGCGCTGGATGCACGGCTGGCGATGCTGCTGCTGGCCCCGGTTGCCAGCGGCATCGTGGAGATGGCGGCTTCGTATCCCTACAGTTCGGCCAACCCGCGTTATTCGTCCACCGTGTCCGGCTTCAGCGGCTACGAAAAAGCGCCGGAAGCCGAAAAACCTGCCGGCGCGCAAAAGGCGTCGTGAGGCAGGCCGTCGCGGGCTTTAAACAAAAGGACGCTGCATACAGGTGATTTCACAAGTCACCAATCATCTCATGAGCAGCGGCGGCGGATAACACAGGAAAAAAGCTGTGGTCGAAATACGTACCGGCTGGACGGCTGAAAGCATGCTGGCATTCTTAAGCGATTACGCGGATGAACTGCCGGCGATGGGCATTAGGCGCATCGGCCTGTTCGGCTCATATGTACGCGGTGAACAGCAGCCGGACAGCGACATGGATTTCCTGTTCACAATGGATGATTTCACCTGGCGACGCTGGATGGAAGCATGGAATTTTCTGGAAGATCATCCGGGCGTCAAGGTTGATCTCGTGCCGGAAAAAGACCTGCGCCCCGAACTGCGATCTCATGTGCTGCCAGAGGTGCGGTATGCCCAGGGATTATGAACTGTACGTTCGGGACATTCTACGCGCCATTGGAAGCATCAATCTTCTACTGCAAGAGATAGACGAATCGGCCTTCAAAAGTGGCGATATACGGGTAGATGGTATCCTGTTCAACCTGATGACGATAGGTGAGGCGGTCAAAAATGCAGGGTAATCGTTTGAAGATCCTTCGTCTCAGTCAGCAGACTTTTGCCCTTTGACCCCACCCCCAAACTCCCTCGCACTCAGGGGACAAAAGTCCCCATTCGGCTCGCCGAATTCGGAGCGAGGGCTTAATCGCACCAGCAGCAAAGTCTCCCCTGAATTCGGGGGAGATGTAGAGGGGGTCTAGCGGTCAGCACGATCGTGTTGGCTGACCCACAAGTTTTGAAGCGATTGCCCCGGTCAAAAATGTCCCTGACGCTGGCGGGAACAAATGCCCGAAGTTCGCTGGCGCGACATTGGCTGTTTCCGCGATCAGGTTGCCCATCACTATTTCGCGCTTGACCTGAGCATTGTTTGGGAAATCGTACAGGTTCACCTGTGCTGCACGATCATGTCAAAAATCTGCTTGATCGCTTGGAGCAACCAGACGACGGCAAAGGGCAACCGTAATTCCCGCAGCCTTCAGGCGCAGGTTTTCAGTTTGTCCACGTAATACTGCGCGAAGTTCAAAAAGCGCATGATCTCGGTCGTATGATCGAGAATTTCCCCCGCCACCTCGGTTATATCCTTGCCGTTCGGCAGCCGCCGGTGGATGCCCCGCACTACCGGGTCGCTTTGAATGGCGCTGGCCGTCTGGTGGATATAAACCGCGTGTTCCTTGAGCGCCTGCACCAGACTCATGATATACAGCGCCGGGGTGAACTGCGTCGGCAGGGTGGACGTGCCGCCCTGAATGATGTCTACCAGTTCAGCGGCGTTCCAGCGCATGGTGACAAACGCATCGCGCAGGCTGGTGGTAGGCAGGTCGCCGGGCATCCGTTCGGTCAGCAGCACGGCGTCGGTTTCCGGGATGCGAAAAACGATCTGGGTATAAACGTGGATGACGGTTGACGCAAGCTTGATTTTATCCTGGAGCGCACCGTGTATCACCGTGTTGATAAAATGTTGTGGGTTGTAGCGTTCCCATTGGGATCGCGTTTCCTCGTGTAACATTGCGCGCATCCTTGTCGAAGTTGGTTTACACTTATTGTATAAAACCAACCTAAAACAAACCATACTAAAGGTTTGTAAGGCTGCGTCAGGCGTGAAAGGGCGTTAGCGGCGTTTGGCTTTTTTCGGCGAACGCGGCGGGAACAGGCCGCGCGCCCGCAGCCACTCGTCATCCGGCCCATCCCAGCCGACGACCGCCCACAATCGCCTTATGCGTTCGGGGTGCTGGCGGGGAAAACATTGTATTTCGCCTATTCCGACTCAAACAACTGGATGAGTTTGAGCGCCACCTGAAGATTGGTGCGTTCCAGCGGGTCGGACAGGTCGAAGCCGCAGGTTTTGACGATGCGCTCCAGCCGGTAGTTGAGCGTGCTGCGATGGATGTGCAGCAGTTCCGCCGTTTGTACGCCGTTGCCGCCGGTATCCAGGTAGGTCGCCAGCGTCTGGAACAGCTCCGGCGGCTGTTCGGCGCGCAGGCGGCGCAGCCGGGGCGCGTGCGGGTTGGTCGCCAGCGCGCCCGCTCCGGCGCAGTAGAGCGTGTGCAGGTAGCCCAGCCGGTCGAAATAGGCCGCCGGTTGGGGCTGCCCCAGCCGCCGCGTGATGAGCAGCGCCTCCTGGCACTGCTGATAGGCCGCGCCGACTGCCCCTACTCCCCGGTGCGTGCCGCTGATGCCGACGCGCGCCGCCGGACTGCTTTCCGCCCGTATCTGCTCGACCATCGCCGGGATGTTTTCGTTCGCCAGCGCCAGGACGACCACCTGCCCCGCGAACTGCCCAACCGCCGCCGTCCAGTCATGCGTGATCGCCAGGCGGTTGACGCGCCGGTACAGCTGCAAAACCTTGCCGGCGCTGCGGTCGGGATGTTCCAGCAGCAGCATCGCAAACGGGCGCGTCAGGTCTATGCCGTAGCGTAAAGCCTGATCGGTCAGCACGGCTTCGCTGCCACCCTGAATCAACTGGGACAGCAGGCCGCCTTTTAACGACGCCTCCGCGCTCTGGACGGATTCCTGGTACAGCAGCATCAGGGCGGCAATGGTCGCGCCGCTGCTGATCGCCAGCCGGTCGAGGTCGGTCAGCGGGCGCTCATGCGCGATCACCCACACGTAACCGTAAATGTCGCCATGCACCACAATCGGCGCTAAAAAGCGTTCCAGTTCCAGGCCCACTTCCGGCAGCGGCGCGATGTGTACCGCGTGCAGCGTATTACGAATCTGCGCCAGGATGCCGCGTTCTTCCAGCGCCCGCACTAACCGGGGGTCGGTGCGCCCCCGGCTGACGGTGAAACGGCGCGCTTCATCCACGTCGCTGATATTGGCGCTGGCGAGGATTTCAAACCGTTCGTTTTCGATGCTGATGGACTGGCCGATCAGCTCCGCCAGCCGGGACGCCAGCAGTTTGAGGTCGCCGCCTTCCAGCACCAAGCGCGTCAGCGTTTGCTGGATGTGAAACGCCCGCGTCACCATGACCATGTTTTCTTCGGCGATGCGCTCGTTGGTGGCTTTCGCCACATCAATAAAACGCGCCTGGAAAGGGATTTCGATGAGCGGGAAATGCTGCCGTTCGGCGACTTGGCGCAGGTCGTCCGGGATGACCTCCAGAAAACGCCCGACCGAAACCACCAGCCCGGCAGCGCCGTTGGCGGCCATCTGCTCGATGTAACGATACTGGCCGTCGGTGTCGTGCGGCATGTTGCGCGCAGTCGTCAGCACCAGTTCGCCGCCGTTCAGCCAGTGGGGCGCGTCCGGCCCGCTGGCGATATGCACCCAGGAAACGCGGTTAAACAGCCCGGCGCGCCCGGCCACCACCTTCGCCCCGGCGAATTGTTCGAGGTTGAGCGCATCGGCGACGGTTAACATCGTCCTCCCGACTGCTGAACACGCAGCCCTAAAACGCGATCGTCGCCGCCGGGTCGGTCGGCGTATCGCCGTTGCGGATTTCAAAGTGCAGATGCGGCCCGGACGAGTTGCCGGTGTTGCCCACCGCCCCGATGACCTGCCCGACCGAAACCAACTGCCCGCAGCCGACGTTAATACTGCTTAGGTGGCCGTACAGCGTCAGGTATGGGCCGTGCGCCAGCACAACCGTATTGCCATACCCCCAGGAATTCCATCCGGCAAAGATGACCGCCCCGCTGTTGGCCGCCAGCACCGGCGTGCCGACCGGCGCGGCCAGGTCAACCCCGGTATGCCAGGACGTGAAACCGCGCATGAAGGTATAACCGCCGCTTAACGGAAAACCCCAGCTTGCCCCGCCGCCCGGATTGTTGATCTGTCCGCAGCTTCCGGGGTCGCCGGGCGCGAAAACCGACACATACCCCCGGCGCGGGCTGTCGCCGCCTTCCACCTGTACGCCGGGATTCCAGGTGATCTGTTCCGCCTCGCCGCCGGGGATGAATATCCAGGTGCCGCTGGGCAGAATCGTATCCGGCGTCACGCCGAACAGGTTGTTATATTCGGAATCCAGCACGGCATAAGGATCATCCACTTTAAAGCTGGCGATGATTTCGCCCACCGTCCGGCTGCCGACCACCTGATGAAACACGCCATCCACCGGCGGCACATTGATAACATCGCCAGGACGCAGCACGCGGATGATGCTGCGCGGGTTCGACCAGGCGACAGACTCCGGCCTGATGCCGAAACGTTCCGCGATGCTGTAAATGGTGTCGCCCCGGACGGCGACGTATTGAATCACCTGGTTGCGCGGGCGATCCGGCACGATGGTGAACGGGTTATACATATCGCGCACCACGACCAGCGACGACGTATCGTCCGCCGGCAGCAGCGGAGCATTGAGCAGCGCCGCCGCGATGTCCGGGTTGACGGTTGGGAAAAGCGCAGCGGCAGGGTCTTCGGCGGCGGTCGGGCTGGCCGCGATAGTGGGCGTGGCGCCGGCTTCGACCGGCGCATCGGTGGCCGGCAGCGTCGGGATGACAGGCGGGGCGCTTTCCGGCATCAGCAGCAGCAACGCGGTGGCGATGGTCAGGCCGGCAGCCCCCAACAGGCTGAGCAGCCCGACGGCGCGCCGCCAGCCGGCCAGCGGTTCTGGCTGCTGGAGTTCGACCGGCCTGATGCTCAGCGATGGGTTGGTATCGGCAAGCGGGTCAATCGGCGGCTCGTGCAGCGGGTCTTGTTCCGTCATGGTTTTAATCTCATCTCTACTTCCGGCAAATTCCCCCACCGTCGCAGAATAATAAACCCATCAGGAACGCCTGACAAGCCGCGAACGTCACCGCCCTTTCCACTCGGCGGGCTGGCGGGTGAGCATGGCCTGAGCGCCGGTCGCAAAATCTTCCGTCCGCATCAGCACGCTTTGCGCCCAGGCTTCCATCTGAAAACCGCGCTCGGTGTCGCTCAGGCCGTTGATGACGCGCTTGCCGTAGCTCACGGCCAGCGGCGCGGCCTGGCAGATTTCCGCCGCCAGCGCCTCGCCTTCAGCGGTGAGCTGTTCCGCCGCCACGCAGGTATTCACCACGCCCCAACCGGCGGCGGTCTGCGCGTCTATGGCGCGCCCGGTCAGAATCAGTTCTTTCGCCCGCGCCGGGCCGACCAGCCGCGCCAGCCGGGTCGTGCCGCCCACATCGGGAATCAACCCCAGGCGCGACTCCGGCAGCCCCAGCCGTGTGCCTTCGGCGGCCAGCCGGAAGTCGCAGGCCAGCGCCAGTTCCAGCCCCAGCCCCAGGCAGAACCCGTGCAGCAGCGCGATCACCGGCAGCGAGTGGCGTTCGAGTTTGTTGGCGACGGCCTGATGCGCCGCCGTCAGCGGAAACAGATTTTCGCGCCACTGCTCGCCAAACTGCGCCGCCAGTTCCTGAAAGCCGGTCAGGTCAATGCCGGCGGAAAAACCCGCCCCTTCGCCGCGCAGCAGGATCACCCGCGCGCCGTCCATTTTTTCGGCTTCGTCCAGGGCGGCGTCCAGCTCGGCCAGCATCGGCCAGTTCAGCGCGTTGCGTTTTTCCGGGCGGTTCAGCACAATTTCCACCAGACGGTCGCGCCGGTTTAACAGAATCGACTCAGTCATAATTTACCCCCTCTTTGTGCAAAAACGGTCCCCTGCGGCGTAGTTTAAGCCGGTTAGACTGCCTCACCCCCTCGTACTCAGGGGACGGCCCTCACCCCCGACCCCTCTCCCGAACGGGCCTTCGGCACTGGGAGAGGGGTGAAAGAGATGGCTTTTCGTTTTTCATCCCCCTCGTCCAGCCACGAAGTGGCGGTTGGGAGAGGGGGAACGAGGGGGTGAGGGCAAAACGACAGCGCAGAAGTTCATACCAGACTCTAAACAATATACCCTGCGATGGCGGCAAAATGAAAGACGCTGCCCGTCAGCACGCACAGATGCCAGATTTCATGATGACCGAAGTGCCGGTGAAAGTTCGGCCTGCGAATGGCGAAGATGGCCGCCCCAATCGAATAGGCTGCGCCCCCGGCGACGATCAGCAGAATCGCCTCCGGCGGCATCACCGCCAGCGCCTTCGGCAGCGCCGGCAGCCCCAGCCAGCCCAGCGCCAGATAAAAGACCACCGACCAATGGCTTCCCTGCCGCAGCCGTAACAGCTTGTAAACCGCGCCCACCACCGCCAAACCCCAGACCAGCGCCAGCATCCCCCAGCGCCAGCCGCCGTCCAGCACGGCGTAACAGATCGGCGTGTAGGTGCCGGCGATCAGGCCGTAAATGGCGGCGTGGTCAAGCCGCCGCAGCCACAGCAGCGTGCGTTCGCTGCCCTGCGCCAGATGAAACGTCGCGCTGGCGAGATACAGCGCGATCATGCTCAGGCCGTAGATCAGCACCGTCGCCAGTTTGGCCGTCTCGCCCCAGGTCAGCGCCAGCAGCCAGACCAAGCCAATCGCCGCCAGAAAAGCCCCGGCCAGATGGGTGAAGCCGTTGACAGGTTCGCGGAAAGCGCGCATGGTGTTCGTCCTGGGTTGTGCCGGTGTTGGATTTTCATTTACAGTGTAACCGGCAAACGCCTTTCCCCGGCATAAAACATCGGCCTTTGTTCTGAGTTACAATCTGAACCGCCGGGATAAATCATCAGATACGCTTGGCGTCATTGGCGTCTTGGCGGTATTCTCCTGAGCGTTATCGTTATCCACATAAAATGTCGTTCGACAGCCGCACACAAAGGAAATAAATATGCCCGCCCCTGCCTTCAACCCGGTTACGCCAGATGATTTAAACCAGCTTCGACGTATCCTCGGCGCGGAAGCCGTCAGCACCGCCCACGCCGACCTTGACCTGCACGCCCGCGACCAGTCCCACCACCCGGAACGCCCGGCAGAAGTGATCGTCTGGCCGGCAGAAGCCGCCCAGGTGGCGGATGTGCTGCGTTTCGCCAACCAGCGCCGGATTCCGGTCACGGCCTGGGGCGTCGGCACCGGGCTGGAAGGAAACGCCATCCCGGTTTACGGCGGCATTCTGATGTCCTTCGAGCGTATGACCCGTATCGTGGCCGTCCATGCCGACGACTTCCAGGTGACGGTACAGCCCGGCATCGGTCACAAAGACCTGAACGACCAGCTAACCCGCTACGGCCTGTTTTTCCCGCCCGACCCCGGCGCGAATGCCAGCGTCGGCGGGATGCTGGCGAACAACGCCTCCGGCATTCGCACGGTCAAATACGGCGCGACTAAAGATAACGTGCTGCGGATGCAGGTCGCGCTGGCCGATGGCCGCCTGCTGAACCTGGGCGCGCGGTCGGTCAAACAGGCGTCCGGGTATGATCTGCTGCACCTGTTTGTCGGCAGCGAAGGCACGCTGGGCGTTATTACCGAAGCGACGCTCAGGCTCGTCCCCGTTCCCCAGTTCATGAGCGCGGCGCTGGCGGCCTTCGAGACGGTCGAAGCGGCGGTCGAAACGGTCGTGGCCGTGCGCGGCAGCGGCCTTGACCCGGCGGCGCTGGAACTGATAGACGCCGCCCACGCCAGGATGCTGCGTGAGGCCGAAGGCGTTGACCTGACCGACCATCCCACCCTGTTCATGGAGTTCCACGCCGCCCACGAAGAATCGCTGCAAATGGGGCTGGATATCGTGAAGCAAATCTGCGAGGAGATGGGCGCGGTCAGCTTCCGCGCCACCACCGACATCGCGGAACGCAAAAAGCTGTGGCACGCGCGCCATCATTCTTACGAAATCATGGTGCGCTCGCACCCCGACAAACGCTTTTTCATCAACGACGTGGCCGTCCCTATCAGCGCCTACCCGGAACTGATCGGCTTCGTGGAGCAGCTTAAACGCCAGCACGGCATCAGCGCCTACATGATCGGCCACGCCGGGGACGGCAACGTGCATGTGGAGTTCCCGTTCGTGGACGAGGACGAATACCGGCTGCGGATGGAGATCAACGCGCAGATCGTGGCGAAGGCACTGGAACTGGGCGGCACGTCCACCGGCGAACACGGCGTCGGCATCGGCAAAATCAGGTACATGCAGCAGGAACACGGCCCCGCCCTGGACGTGATGCGTGCCATCAAACAGACGCTCGACCCGAACGGCATCCTCAACCCCGGCAAAATTTTCCCTGAGCCGGAACCAATGTGATACTATTAGCCCATAAACACACCGGGGCGAAACCGCCCGCACGATTTCGCCCCTTGAGCCAACACCCATTGGCCGGAAATATACGTTTTAATCCGCCGCCGCCTGCCCGACCTTGCGCGCCGGCAGCGCGCTTTCCATCACCCGCACCGTCGCGCTTAATTCCTTGCGGCGGGCTTCCACCAGTGCGTTAACCATTCTGGTCTGCATCGAAAGCGCCTCGGTCAGCCCGTCAATCTTGCGGTGCAAGTCGGCGATTTCGACCTCGTTCTTGAGGTTAACGTGATAATCATTCTGCGCAACCGCCCGATCTTTGGTCGCCTGGCGGTTCTGAGACATCAGAATCACCGGGGCTTGCAGGGCCGCCAGCGTGCTGAGCGTGAGGTTAAGCAGAATGAACGGAAACGGGTCAAACGCCTCCGCCCCCATCGAATAGTTGACGGCGATCCAGACCACCATCAGCAGCGCAAAACCGAGGATGAACTTCCAGCTTCCGGCAAAAGCTGCCAGCCGGTCGGCCATGCGGTCGCCCAGTGAGGCCCGCTCGTCAATGTCCTCGTACACGTCGTCGGTGACGATGCGTGGGCGCAGGTCACGAATCAATTCCTGCGCTTCGGGGCTGAGCAGACTCTTCAGTTCCTCGATTTCGTCAATGAGTTCCTGAATGCGATCATCGGGATTCTCGATGGGCGCACCCGCGATCCGGTTGAGCAGCAGATCGTTGTACATGATGACCTCCATTGCACGTGTGACACACCAGGCCGCCCGCGCCGACCGGCATCGAAACGAGCCTTCGAGCGATTAAGTTGGTAAATCGGGTGTGGAACAGTGCCGACCAGGGTACGGCGGTGACGCCGGGCGCGTCACCCCCTGGCCGCATGGAGGGGGATTAACGCCGAGTCGCGGCACCGCCGCCAGGTAAGGGCGGCTGCTCCAGCTTCTTACTGTGAGACTCGGACATCGTTCCTTCTCTCAACTCATGGACAATAAACCCGGTTTAGCAGGCCGGGTTATTTCCATAATACGCCTTTTTGCCGATTTGTAAACCCCCCAAAATCGCGCGGCGGGCGGGCGGGGATGGGTTTGGAAACCCGCCCCTACTCTGCGCCTTTGCCCCATCGCGTTCTTTGCGTTGAACCTTTTCTCGGCACTCATCCCTCAGCACTAAAAAAAGACACCCGCGTATGGAGCGGATGTCTTTGCTGAGGCGACGGCCGGATTCGAACCGGCGTATCGAGCTTTTGCAGAGCTCTGCCTTACCACTTGGCTACGTCGCCATGGAACGATCAGTATACCATCTGCGCGCGGCACGATCAAGCCCCGATGCGTCGACGCGCCGACAGCAGGGCAATCGCTTCAAACTGTCATCTTGCGTCACGTTAACCCCTATCCTCCCGGCACCCTTTCCATACGGAGAAGGGGGGAGTAAGAGTTATGTTAAGCCCCCTCAGCCGAATTCGGCGAGCCGAATGGGGACGTTTGTCCCCTGAGCGCGAGGGGGTTTGGGGGTGGGGTCACAAGGCAAAAGTCTGCTTACTGAGACGAAGGATCTTCAAGCGATTACCCTGCGCCGACAGGGCAGCCCGGCGGGTATGACCGGGACTATTGTCTTAAACGCGCGCGGCGCGAATCTTTTGATTCAGCCGCCTATTCCGCCTTTATACTGGGATAAAACGGCAGAACGACGAACGGATATTTTTTATGGGTATCAACCTGGACTGCCCTCGCTGCGGTAAGCGCATGACGCTGGATTTCGTCACGGCAACCGTCTCTTGCAAACATTGTGGCTACGTGCGGACAACCGGCCTGGAAGCGCGCGCGGCGGAGATCAAAGCCAAAGGCCGCCGCCCGACCATCAGCCTGACGCACTCCGGCGAAGTCAATCCCAGGGCGCTGACGCTGTTCCACACCGGCCACGATTATCTGTTCCAGGACAAAAAGGCCGAGGCGATTCGCGCCTTCCAGAGCGCGGCAGAGCTTCAGCCGGATTTTCTGGACGCGCATCTGTGGCTTGCCAAAACTGCCGATGACGAGGCGGTCAAACGCGACCACCTGAGTACCATCCTGGCCTACAATCCGGGGCATATGGAGGCCACGCGCCTGATGATGGTGCTGAACGGGCGGCTGACGCCGGAACAGGCCGAACGGGCGCTGGGCGGCGAAGAGCCGGTTGTGCAGCGTGTCGAAGGGCCGGTCGAAACGCAGACCACCACGCTCAAGTGTCCGGTCTGCCGGGGCGACCTGACCGTGCAGCCGGATACCGGGCGCGTGGAGTGCCGCTTCTGCGGTTATACCGGCCAGCAGCCGGTTTACAAAACCGATACCAGCGACTCGCTGGTGGCGGCGCTGCTGGAACGCAAAACGCAGCCGACGCGCTGGCTGGTCGGCGAGCGCCTGCTGCACTGTAACGAATGCGGCGCGGAGCGCGTGCTGGAGGTCAACCAGCTTTCCATGCGCTGCCCGTTCTGTGGGTCGAACCACGTCATCGAGCAGGACGCGCTGGGGTCGTTCGAGCAGCCCGGCGGCATCGTGCCGTTTCGCGTCAGCCGGGCGCAGGCCGGGCAGGCCATTAAAGAGCGGTTGCAAGGCGTGTCGGAGCGGCTGCGGGGGCTGTTCGGCAATAACAAAGTCGCCCGCGCCACCCTCAGCGGTTATTACCTGCCGTTCTGGGTGTTTGATGCCCTGCTGGAAGTTACCCGCACCCGCATTGACAACCGCCCGTCGAGAGATCGTACCCGGCTGCCCACGTCGCCTTATACGCGCACACAGTTCAGCGATGCCCAGTACGACATCGAAGTGTGCGCCGTCAAGTCTCCGCCGCCGGCGCTGACCAACCAGCTTGGCGATTATCACCTGCGCGAAGTGGTGGATTTTCAGCCGGAACTGCTGGCGAAATATCCGGCGCAGTTGTACAGCGTGGATTTCGACCAGGCCGCCCTGGAAGCGCGCGGGCTGATTTCCACCGCCATGCGGATCAAATACGGCCAGCGGGAACTGGGCGACGACGACGTGACCATCAATGTTTTCACCAACATCCGACAGATGAGCTTCCGGCTGCTGCTGCTGCCGGTCTGGATTGCCACCCTGGTCGAAGAAGACCGGGACATTCGCACTGCGTTGGTCAACGGCCAGACCGGAAAAGTCGCTTTGGGCAAGGCGCAGAAGCCGGGGTAAACTATCCGCCCTGTGAATGTGTATGCCGCTCAGCCATAGGAAAAAAACCTGATGATAACTCTGTTTAACTGGCTGGTGATTGCCGTTTGGCTCATCTGGTTTGTCCTGTATTGGGGGCCGGAAATCCGGGTGATACGGGATGTCCGGGAAACGCTGTTAAAGGCCAGCAACTCGCGCCTCGATCAGATATTGGTGATCGGGCTGTCGCTGGCGATTCTGGCGCTGTTTTTTGTGGCGCTGATGGTCACACTGGGGGTTGCCGCGTTTCCTCAGCACGAAGCGGCGGGCGCTGCCGGGTTCATCGTCGCCGCCGCCGGGCTGGCGGGGGCGTTTTATTCCCGGAGCTTCCTGGGGCGCTTCTGGACGGCGGTGACGACGGTGCAAAAAGACCATCTGGTTGTGGACAAAGGGCCGTATGGATGGGTGCGCCATCCCATCTACACCGCCACCCTGGCGATGTATCTGGGGACGACCCTGGCTTTTCTCAGCGCGGGGACGGCGTTTTTGCTGCTGGCGCTGACCGTATTTTACGCGCTGAAGGCGCTGGACGAGGAACGGTTTCTCACCGCGCAGTTAGGGGCGGCGTACACCAATTACCGCCAGCGCGTTCGTTACCGGCTAGTTCCCGGCATCTGGTGAAACTGAAGCCGGTTCGACCAGCCGGCCTTTGAGCGAGGGGTCAACTTCCTGAAGGAATTCCAACGCTTCTGGCATGGTTTCGATGATGCGGAAGCGTATCTTGCTGATCTGGGTGATCGCGCCTCCGAAAAAACGAATGATCGGGTTCACCTTGCCCACGATGATAAGCCATCCCATCTGGGGCGAAGCGAACGTGACCGAGTTGGAAACCTCGCTGATTTTGAGTGGAAAGCCGGTCATCTCCTCGATGTTAATGAGGTGATGAACCAGGGGGGTGGCCGAATCGCTCAGTTCGGCGTTATCAATCATACCAACCGCGCGGTCGTTAAGCGCCCGAATCTGGTTGGTGTCCATTTCGCCTTTGATGCGGGTGAGGATGACGCGGTTTTTGAAATACCAGTCGGTTTCAAAGGGCATGTTGGCCTCCTCGATCAATAGTTTTTTCAGTATATCATTGAACAATCGCCTGAAGCATAAATCTGTCGGGTTTCGGCTGGTATTTAAGGTTACAGGTGTGTAAGGCGCAGCCGGGTGCTTTAGGGGCATGTTAGCCGAGCCGGGATATGGTTTCGGCAAACGGGGTAACAAAGGGTGGATGTGATGCGACGACTCGTGTTTCTCATCGCCAGCGTGCTGGTGAGCGGGCTGTTTTTGTGGCTGGCGCTGCGGGATGTTCCGCTTCAGGACATCGTTGATAATATTCGTCAGGCCGATTTCGGCTGGATTCTGATCGCGCTGGCGACGGTTGGCCTGGGACTGTGGACGCGCGCGGTGCGCTGGCGCGGGCTGGTCAACAACAAAGTCACCGTCATGCAGGCCTTCCACATGCTCAATATCACCATGCTGCTCAACCAGCTTCCGCTGCGTGCCGGCGAGGTGGCGCGTTCGCTGCTGGCGACTCGTTCCGGCGTGCCGCTGATGACCGCCGCCACCAGCATCATTGTGGAGCGGCTGCTGGATACGCTGCTGGTGGTGATCTGGCTGTCGGTGGCGCTGACGCAGGCCCCCAACGCGCAGCCGGATGCGGTGCGGCTGGCGACCCTGTTCGGGGTGGCGGCGGTGGTGGCGTTTGCAGTCGTCATCATTTTCGCTCGCTACCCGGCTATCGCCCATCGTATCCTGGCCTTTGTCGAGCGGCTGCTGCCGTTCCTCAAACGGTTGAACCTGGGACGCCTGCTCGACCACGTGCTGGACGGCGTGCAGCCGCTTGCGCACTGGCGCAGCGCCGTTCACGCCATCGGCTGGACGATCATTTCCTGGGTGGTGTCGGCGGTGACGTTCTGCTGCATGATGCTCGCCATCGGCATCCAGGATTATGTCGTGCTGATGGCCGTGCTTTCGCTGACGCTGGCGTCCTTCAGCATCGCTATCCCGGTCAGTGTGGCGGCGCTGGGGCCGTATGAAGGGGCGGTGCGGCTGGCGGGGGACGCGGCGGGCATCAGCCAGCTGCTGTCAACTTCGGCGGGTTTCCTCTCGCACGGGATTAACGTCCTGGGGTATGCTATCCTGGGTACCATCGGGATGCTGGCGATGGGCGTTTCGTTAAGCGACGTGATGAAAGCCGGCGAGTCGAAAAAAGAGGAATCGGCGTCGGTTGCGGCTGCCGAAACCGGCGGAGGTTAAACCATGCCGTTTGCAGATTTAAAAACAGGCGCCCGCCTGTTTTATGAAGAACGCGGGCAGGGTCAACCGCTGCTGCTGCTTCACGGCTTGTTGGGTACGGCGCGCCGTCATTTCGCCCGCGTGATGGACTGGCTGGAAGCAGACTATCATCTGTACGGCCTGACACTGCGCGGCTACGGGCAGTCTGCGCCCAAACCGCGCGATTTTCCGCTGCGGTTTTACCACCGGGACGCGGACGACGTGCTGGCCTTCATGGATGCGGTTGGCATCGAACGGGCGCATGTGCTGGGATATTCCGACGGCGGCGAGACGGCGCTGGTGGCGGCAGGGCAGCAGCCGGAGCGATTTCTGTCGGCGGCGGTCATCGGCGCGGTCGGCATGTTCGATGCGAGTATTCGCCCGCGCATCCAGAGCATGTACCCCGGCACGTGGATTACCGACGACGAAAAGGCCGAACACGGCATCCCGGATGCCGACGCTTTCGTGCTGGGTTGGATTCGCTCGTTTTCGCATTACCTTGACCTGGGGGGCAGCGTCAGCCTGGACACCGCGCCGTTGATCGCCTGCCCGCTGCTGATGATGCTGGGCGACCGCGACACGCTCAACCCGGCGGCTTTCGCCCGCGCCTACCTGGAGCGCGTGCCGGATGGCCGCCTGGAGGTGTTTGCGGACTGCGGCCACCCGGTACACGATCAGAAGTGGGATGAGTTTACGCAGGTGTACCGGGCTTTCCTGGACGCCGCGAGTCGGACAACCAGAGACAAAAACGCATGAGCCAACATTTTAAGATTGCCATCATCGGCGCGGGCGCGGCGGGGCTGGCCGCTGCCTGGGACTTGAGCCGCGCCGGTTTTCACGTCGAAGTGTTCGAGGCAGAGCAGGCCGCCGGTGGGCTGGCTGCCGGTTTCCGCGATGAAGGCTGGGACTGGACGCTGGAAAAGTTTTACCATCACTGGTTTGAAACCGACACCGAAGCCATCAGACTGGCGGGCGAGATCGGTTTTGCCGACAAAGTGCTGTTCCCGCGCCCCAAAACCAGCTATTGGATCAACGGCCAGATTTACCGTTCAGAGATGAACGCCTCGACGCTCAAACTGCCGCTGTCGTTTTTCAGCCTGTTCCGGCTGGGGCTGGCGGGGGTTTACCTCAAGTTCGTCACCAAAAACTGGCGCGCGTTGGAAAAAGTGACTGCCCATGACTGGATGCGCCGCTACATGGGCGAAGAAGCCTACAACCGCCTGTGGCGACCGCTGCTGATCGGCAAGTTCGCCGACCGCTACCAGGACGTGAACATGGCCTGGATGTGGGCGCGCATTTATACCCGCAGCGTGCGGCTGGGCATTTTCGAGGGCGGCTTTCAGGCCTTTATGGATGCGCTGGCCGAGGCGGTACGGGGCAGGGGCGGGGTCATCCACTTTAATACGCCGGTTGAACAGATCGGCCTGGTGGACGGCAAACCGGCGCTCACGGTCGGCGGCCAGACGCGCGCCTTCGACCGGATCATCAGCACCACTTCGCCGGGGCTGATGCTGCGCCTGACGCCTGCACTGCGCGATACGCCGTATGGCCGGCAGATGGCGGATTTGCACAGCATCGGCGCGATCTGCGTGGTGCTGGCGCTTAGACAGTCGGTGCTGACCGACGGCACCTACTGGCTGAACCTGCCCGCCACCAGCGCCGACAAAAGCGCCAGCGAGTTTCCTTTTCTGGCGCTGGTGGAGCATACCAACTGGCTGGATAAAAGCCATTACAACGGCGACGTGCTGGTGTACTGCGGCGATTACGTGCCGCCCGATCACGCCTATTTCCAGATGCGTGATGACGACCTGGTGGCGCGATTCCTGCCGGCCTTGAAGAAGGTCAACCCGGCTTTTTCGCCGGACTGGATTCGCAAAACCTGGGTCTGGCGCGCGCCCTACGCTCAGCCTGTGCCGGGGCTTAACCACAGCGCGAAGATTCCGCCGCTGACCACGCCGCTGCCGGGCATCATCTGGGCCAGCATGAGCCAAGTATACCCCTGGGATCGCGGCACGAATTACGCCATCCTGATCGGACGCGAGGCGGCTCGGCTGGCGCTGCCGGCGGGGTAAACCCGGCACTCAGCACTTGCATTAAGGTTTCCGCAAGGCCGGAGACTTACGGTGGGGCATATATCGCACCCGCAAGTCCTCGCGCAAAGGCAGGTTCTTTGTTCCGGTTGCACAAAAACTTCACTACAATAAACATTAACCGCTGTTTATGGTGGTACGCTTAACACAGACTCGCCAAGAGGAGAGATCATGAAAATTCTCGTCGCTGGGACCGGATTTGTTGGTTTAACGCACGCTGCGGTCATTTCGGAATATGGTCATGAAGTTTATGCCTATGATGTGGATGAACGGAAAATCGCGGCTTACAACTCTGGTGAGGCCGAGCAAATCGAAGAATACGTCAATGAACCTGGCCTGTCAGAAATCATCGCCGAAAATCTGAACCGGTATCTGTTCTTCCTGCACGCCAACGACATCGAAAATATCATCGAAGGCACAGACGCGATTTTTCTGTGTCCGCCCACGCCGCCCAACCCTAACGGCTCGTCCGACCTGAGTTATTATCTGGATGTCGCTAACCATCTGGCGCGCCTGCTAGCAAAACGCCAGGATCAGCGGCGGGTGGTGCTGATTAACAAAAGCACTGTGCCGATTGGCACAGCGCGCCTGCTGGAAGGCGTGCTGAAGCAGCACGAAGTCCCGAACGCCGGCGTGGCCTCCAACCCCGAATTTCTGCCGGAAGGCGATGCAGTGGAAAAATCCCGCCGGCCTGACCGGGTGGTTGTAGGGGCGGATACCGAGGATGACTTCAAAATCATCCGGCGCATTTATTCGCAGTTCGTCAACCATGTGCGGATTCGTTATATCGAAACCACGCCGGAAACCGCTGAGGCGATCAAATACACGGCCAATACGCTGCTGCTGACCTATATTTCCTTCTGGAACGGGGTGGGGGCGCGGCTGGGTGAGGCGTTCCCGAACATCCGCATGGAAGACCTCAAACGCGGCGTGACCGCCGATGGGCGCATCAGCACGTGGGGGTCGTATGTCTCCAACGGGGCGGGCGGCTCGTGTTTTGGCAAGGATATTCAGTCGCTCATCTACCAGTTCAAAACCGCCGGGCAGCCCACCGATCTGCTGCAATCGGTGTACGACATCAACGAATTTCAAAAGGTCTACCTGGTGGATCGCGCCATCCAGGAAGCGGGCGCGAACTTCAACAACCGAACGGTGGCGCTGCTGGGGCTGGCCTTCAAACAGCGCACCAACGACATGCGCGATGCGTCGTCGCTGCAAGTGGTCAATGCGCTGCTGGGGCGCGGCGTGAAGTCCATCCGCGCCTACGACCCGCTGGCGATGAACGAAGCGCGGCGTTTTTTCAACCCTGACCAGAACCACCTGTTCGAGCGCATCAGCTATCACAATTCGCCCAAAGAAGCCATGCAGGGCAGCGATATGCTGTTCATCTCCACCGACTGGGAAGAATTTCGCGGCCTGTCCCGCACCATCGAGCAGACCGTGCAGCCGCCGTACCTGGTGATTGATGGCCGCCGCATGATCCCGGATTACATGGAGCTGGTCGAACGCGGGTATGGTTATCTGGCGGTCGGCTCGCCGTACCTGCATAAAAACGCCTCGTCGTAGTGGAGGCGCTCGAACGCGGTTTTATCAGACAGGGGGCGCAAGCTCCCTGTTTGATTTTTTGGGGGCAGAAACAATCATCAGACGTTCACGTTTCGCCATTAGCAAACAGCCTTATGGCATGATATGATGTGCCATCAAGCAACAGGCGTAGTTAAGGAAAAGAGATATTATGGCAGGTGTCACCCGCCACCAACTGGATAATGGTTTAACGGTATTGTTGAAGGAGCAGCACAGCGCGCCGGTCATTAGCTGGTGGGTGTTGTATCGTATCGGCAGCCGCAACGAACGCACCGGGCAGACCGGCGTTTCCCACTGGACGGAACACATGATGTTCAAGGGGACGGAACAGTTCCCCGGCGGCCAGTTGGATAAGATGATTAGCCGCGAAGGCGGGACGTGGAACGCGCAGACCTCGATGGACTACACAGCCTATTTTGAAACCATGCCTGCCGACCGGATTGATCTGGCGCTGCGCCTGGAAGCCGACCGCATGGTCAACGCGCGCTTCGAGCCGGACGAGGTGGAGTCGGAGCGCACCGTCATCATTTCCGAGCGGCAGGGCGCGGAGAATTCGCCGCTGTTCTGGCTGGGCGAGGAAGTGCGCGCGGCGGCCTTCCGCGTGCATGGTTATCACCATGAAATTCTGGGCGATATGGCCGACCTGCACAGCATGACACGGGACGACCTGTACGGCCACTACAAAAGCCACTATATGCCGAACAACGCCATCGCCGTCGCGGTGGGCGATTTTGACTCTCCGGCCATGCTCAAGCGCATCGAAGCCCTGTACGGTGCGATCCCGCCCGGCAGCCCACCGAAGATGTTCCAGCGGCCAGAGCCGGAGCAGCAGGGCGAACGCCGCGTGCGGGTGGAGCGCCCCGGCAATAATGCTTTCCTGGAAGTGGCTTATCGCGCCCCGGCGGCCACCGACCCGGACTGGTTCAAAATGGCGATCCTCAACAGCATCCTCACCGGCCCCAGCGGCATGGGCGGCGGCAGCGTGGATAACAAAACCAGCCGCCTGTACCGGGCGCTGGTCAAAACCGAAATCGCCGCCGACGCCGACGGCAGCCTGATGCCGACCATAGACCCCTATCTGTTCGACATCATGGCAACTCTGCGCCCCGACCGCACGTTGGAAGAGGCCGAAGCCGCGCTGGACGCCGAGATGCAGCGCATCACCAGCTAGCCGGTTTCCGAGGCCGAACTCGAACGCGCCAAAAAGCAGGCGCGGGCGCTGTTCGCCTACAGCACCGAGCGCGTGACGGCGCAGGCCTTCTGGCTGGCGTTTGCCGAAAACTTTGAAAACTACACCTGGTTTGAACAGTTCGTGCCGCGCCTGGAAGCGGTCACGGTCGAGGATGTGCTGGACGTGGCGCGGCGCTGGCTGCGCCCGCAGAACCGCACCGTCGGCTGGTTTATCCCGACCGGCGACGGCGAATTTGACGAAGAAGAGGAATAACCGCATGGCCGACCCTACCAATTCCCTGCCCGGCCCGGACACCATCACCCGCGTGGTGCTGGAAAACGGCATCACCGTCCTGGTTTACGAAAACTTTGCCGCCCAATCGGTTGTGATGGCCGGTTCACTGACGGCGGGCAGCCAGCACGAAGCGCCGGAAAAATCCGGCCTGGCGAGTTTAACCGCCAGCGCGCTGATGCGCGGCACGCACCGCCGCGATTTTGATACCATCCATGCCAGCCTGGAGGACATCGGCGCTGATCTGGACATCGGCGCGGGCGTTCATACCACCGGCTTTAACGGCAAGGCGCTGGCCGAAGACCTGCCGGTGCTGATTGACCTGCTGGCCGACGTGCTGCGCGAGCCGGCGTTTCCCGCCGATCAGGTCGAACGGCTGCGCGGCGAGGTCATCACCGGCCTGCGCTACCGCCAGCAGGATACCCGCTTTCGCGCCAACCGCGCCTTCCGCGACGCGCTCTACCCGGCCAACCATCCCTATCATTACAGCGCGCGCGGCACGCTCCAGACCGTGCCGGAAATTGCCATCAGCGATCTGAGCGATTTTTACCGCCGGCATTACGGGCCTGCCGGCATGATTGTGGTGATCGTTGGGGCAGTGCGCGCCGGGGACGCGGTGGACATCGTGCGCGCGCGCCTAGGCGACTGGCAGAACCCCGGCCAGTCCGCGCCGCCGACGCTGCCGGACGTGCCGCCGCTGGCCGAGTCCCGGCGCGCGGTGGTCGTCATCCCCGGCAAAACCCAGTCGGACATCGTGCTGGGCGTGCCTGGCCCGTCGCGGCTGGCGGACGATTATCGCCCGGCGCTGATCGCCAACAGCATCCTGGGGCAGTTCGGTATGATGGGGCGCATCGGCGAGGAAGTGCGCGAAAAACGCGGCCTGGCCTATTACGCTTACAGTTCGCTGGAAGGCGGGCATGGCCCTGGCCCCTGGAGCGTGATCGCCGGCGTGAACCCGGCCAATGTCCAGCTTGCGGTAGACAGCATCGTGGGGGAAATCCGCCGTATCACCAGCGAGCCGGTCAGCGATGAAGACCTGGACGACAACAAGTCGTATTTCACCGGCCACCTGCCGCTGCAACTGGAAAGCAACGAGGGTATCGCGGCCTCGATTCTGAACATCGAAACTTACGATCTGGGGCTGGATTACCTGCTGACGGTGCGCGACAAAATCAACGCGCTGACCAAAGAAGATCTGCTGGCGGCGGCGCAGCACTATTGGAATCCTGACGCTTTCGTGCTGGCGGTGGCCGGGCCGGATTCCGAGGGCTGACGATGACCGCGCCTGATCGTCTGGTCGCGGAGCGGATCGGAGGGCTGGCGCTGTCCGGCTCGGTGCTGCGGGATGACTTCCGTCCCGACGGCGACGTGGACATGCCGGTGGAGTTCGACCGGATGCGCGCATTGGGTGGGAATTTGTATCCATGCAGGACGAACTCAGCCACATTATCAGGCGTGAGTGGATTTGCACACGCCCGCTTCGCTCAGCCGGCATTTCCGTAAGAAAGTTTTGCGCGAGGCGTGGGTGATTTGTCAACGACCAGCCGCTAAAGCGGCTGGCTTGTCCCTGACGCACTCGCACGAGGTGGAGCATGGCTCACTTTAACCGCATACGCCGTGTCGAGACAATAGGCTGGTTGACTGGCAGC
>JACAES010000185.1 GCA_013388735.1 Chloroflexota bacterium
GGCTGCCAGTCAACCAGCCTTTTGTCTCGACACGGCGTATGCGGTTAAAGTGAGCCATGCTCCACCTCGTGCGAGTGCGTCAGGGACAAGCCAGCCGCTTTAGCGGTTGGTCGTTGACTAGTGTTCCCCATGTGCATGGTGGCCGGATTATAACCGAAAAACGGCAGCAAGCGGGATGCGTTTTGGGGGAAGACGCAGCAAAAAAGCGCGTCAGATTTTTCTGGCGCGCCGTTCGCAAACGTTCTGACTCGGAAGCGGTGTTTTATGGTTCAGACCATCGGCAGGCTGATGGTGATCTGCGTGCCTTTGCCGATGACCGAATCAAGCTGCATCGTCCCCTGGTGCAGTTCGATGATGCGGCGCGCCAGCGGCAGACCCAGGCCGAGTCCCTGCTGCTCCTGGCTTTCACGGTTGATCTGCTGGAAGTCACCCATTGCGCGCGCGATCTGGTCGGCAGGGATGCCCAAGCCCTGATCGGTGATCGTGACCCAGACCCGGCCATCGGCTTGCCACTGCGAAATCGTGATGCTTCGATCTTCAGGCGAATAATTCAGGGCGTTGGTGATGAGTTCGGCCAGGGCGTGTTTGAGCGCGTCCATCTGGCAGACGATGGTCGCAACCCGGTCGCGCTCGTGCAGTTCGATCTGGCCGTCCCGGTTGCGATAGGCGAAGCTGCGCGCAAGGTTGATGGCGACCGTCATGATTTCCCACAACTGCACGCGGAATCCGGTTTCATTGATGCGCTGCCAGTTTAACTCGCCGCTTTCCAACTGGGTCGAAAAGACGATCTGCTCGGTGACATGGCGCAGGCGCTGACTGTTGCTGCGCAGCGCGCCTAACATCTCGCCCAACTCCTGCGCAGAAAGCTGACCAATCTGCCGGGTGATTAAGTCCTGGGTGGTGATGAGTGATGCCAGCGGTGTTCGCAGTTCGTGGGTGATAAGCCGGATGAGACTGCGGCGCGCCCGTTTCAATTCGTTCGCGTCGGCGTCCTGCAGCAGCATGTGTTTCTTCAGCTGGGCGCGGGTTGCGGCCAGCAGTTCGGCTTCGGTGAATGGTTTCGTCAGATAATCGTCAGCGCCCAGTTCCATGCCATGCCGCATGAACGTCCGGTCGGCGCGGGCCGTCAGAAAGATGAACGGCGTGGTCGCTACGGTGGAGTCTTCGCGGATTTTAAGCAAAACATCGTAGCCGCTCAGGTGGGGCATGGCGATATCGCAGATGACCAGATCAGGCTGGTGCTGGCGAACCATTTCAATGCCGGCCAGACCATCATCGGCCTCCAGCACCTCATAACCTTCCAGATTCAGAAATTCGACGATGTTCTCTCGAATCGGTTGTTCATCCTCGATAACCAGGATGGTACTCATATGGTTGACTCCATTGGCTGCGTGTGGGGGATGGTCAGGATAAAAGTTGTACCTTCTCCAACACGGCTTTCAAAGCTAATGACCCCGTTATGGGCTTCTATGCTCTGTTTGACGATTGCCAAGCCGATGCCGGTTCCGGGGATTGTCCCGACATTGGTCGCACGATGGAATACTTCAAAGAGATGCGGCTGATCTTTTTCGGGAATGCCGATGCCGTGATCGCGGATGCGAATAATGACGTTATCGCCCTCAGCCGAGAGGTTCATTTCGATCGGGCTGCCGTCCGGCGAGTATTTGATGGCGTTCGAGAGCAGGTTCGAGATGGCCTGTCGCATCAGACGGGGATCGGCAGTGACGGGCGGGATGGAATCGGTGGTCAGGATGATGGGATGCGCGCCGGAGAGGGCCTGCATGTCGGCAACAATTTCGCTGCAAAACGCCTCGAAGTCCAGCAGGCACAGGTTGGGCTGTAAGCCGACCGATTGGGACTTGCTGAGCGTTAGCACCTCGTCCAGCATTTGCGTCAGGCGTTTGATCTGCACCTGAATTTTGGCGAGGTGTTCGTTTCGCTTTTGAATGTTCTGTGTGTCGCAGTACCGCCTGAGCAGATCGCTGGATGACTGGATGGCTGTCAGCGGCGTTCGGAATTCATGAGAAACCATCGAGACAAAGCGCGTCTTGAGTTCGTTCAGTTCCTTTTCGCGTTCCAGCGCGCGGCGCAGTTCAGCTTCTATCTGCTTTTGGCGGGTGATGTCTCGCAGGCTGCAAATCAGGCTGACGGTATTGCTGTCCTCGGTTTGAACCGGGGCAAGGGCCACGTCGGCTTCGAAAAGGCTGCCATCCTTGCGCCGGCATTGGATTTCGAGGCGGGCCGCCTGCCCGTTCAGTGCGACTGTCTCAAACGTCTGGGTCAGTTTTGAGATGTCGTCGGGGTGCGCTAATTCGCTGATCGAATGCCCGAAAACCTCATCGGTGGTGTAACCCAGCAGTTCGAAAAATGCCTGGTTAGTCTGTTGAATCGCGCCCTGCTCGTGTGCCAGCAGAATGGCGTCGCTGCTGTTGTTGAAGATCGTCTCAATGCGCTCCTTAGCGCGGTGCAGTTCGGCAGTGCGCTGAGAAACGCGCATTTCCAGTTCGCTGGCATAGCGGTTGATTTCCTCGTACAGGAGCATGTTTTCGATGGCGCTGGCGGCGCGTTCGGCAAAGGCCGCGATCACGCGGCGCTGAGAAAGGCTGTAAGCATCCAACTGCGGGCTTTGTAAATCCAGCGCGCCCAGGGTTTCCTTCCCTATGTTCAACGGCACGACCAGTTCCGAGCGCGTGGTGGGGATGGTTGCGACATAACTGGATGATTGGGTCACATCCGGGACGTAGATTAATTGGCCGCTGCGAATCGCCTGGGGAACCAGTCCTTTCCCGTCCAAATACAGTTCCGGCAGCGTATCGTCCCGGTAAGTTCCGGCGCGTGCCAGGCGCAGGATAGTTTTGCGCCGTTTATCCACCAGCATCAGGCTGCAATCGGCCTGGCCGAACTCTTTAATCACGGCCTGTGCGATCTGGTGTCCCAGGTTGAGCAGGCTGTCCGACTTAAACAGATAGGAGGTCGCGTTATAGAGCGCCGTGAGTTCCTGTTCGGTCTGTTTCTGTTCGGTGATGTCGTGGATGATGCCGATCAGGCGAATCGGCTGGTCATGGTCATCTCGAACGACGTCGGCCTGCTGGTGAACGAAACGCACGCTGCCGTCCGACCGCAGAATACGATGTGCGATGCTGTAGGACAGGCCGGACTCCAGGGCGTTCTTGTTGGCAGCGCGCACGATGCTCCGGTCGTCGGGATGCACGAACGAGAAGAATACTTCCCAGCTTTCATCAAAATCAGCCTCATCAATGCCTAAGATGTGATAGACCTGTTTCGACCATCTCAGATTGCCATCACGGGTGGCTACCCAACTGCCGATGAGCGCGATTCTTTGGGCCTGTTCGAGAAACTTCTGGCTCTCAATCAGCGTAGACTGCGTTTGCAGCGCGGTGAGGCCGTATCCCAGGTTGTCGGCCAATTCCTGAAGCAGTTCGACTTCGGTTTCGTCGAAAACGTCCGGCGCGGCGGAGTTGACATACAGCACACCCAGGATGTTTTCTCTTCCATGAAGCGGCAGGATGGCCGACGAAAGGCCGTGATTCCCGGCATCTGTGGGTGGGATGGACTGCCGGTTGAGGTAAACCCTTCCGGTCTGGTGTGCGGTTTCGATCAGCTGCCGGTCAGAGGGTTGTATATCGGCCAGATGGACGCCGGCCTGGGCGACGGGCCGCAGGCCGTCGGACTCGTTGAGTCCGACCCAGGCGAAACGATAATTCCCGACCGTGACGATAATCTGGCAGACGCGCTGGAGCAGGTCGCCCTCGTCGGTTGCCCGCATAAGCGCCTGGTTGCAGTCGCTCAACATACGATAAGCCTGATTGAGCCGGAGCAGAGCATCTTCTGTATTCCTGTGCTGGGTGATGTCGCGGTAATGGAGGACGATGGCATTCGAATCGGCGCTCAGATCGGTGGCGACGGCTTCCATCCAGCGCCACGAGCCGTCCCGATGATGCAGGCGGTACTGGATAACGGCGCTGCCGAGCCTGGTCTGAGCCAGGCTTTGCAGCTCGCGCTGGAAAGTATCAGCATCTTCCAGGGGCAGAAGATCGAAAAAGCAGCGACCAATCAGGTTTTTGCTGTCGTACCCGGTGATGGCGGCGGTCGAACTGCTGGTGTAGAGGATAATCCCGTCGGGGTTGATGACGGTGATGTATTCGTGGGCGTTTTCAAACGGGATGCTGAGGTGCTGCTCCCCGATGTGTAATACGCTCTCCATGCCGTCGAAGTGTCTCCATTGTGATGATGAATGAGGAGATAATCCGTCGAATTTCATGAAGATCGTTTCACCCTGACTGACCATTGATAACAACCTGTGTCTTTACACTATATTAATGCAAAATGGGTAAAATAGACTTGAGGTTCAGGATGAAGCGGAAAACTCAAACGGTTCAACCGCCCAAAATATACTTACTTTTGGGCGGTATGAAACGGCGACATGGTGTGCTGTGGACTAACGGGACTGCTGCTGGTGGGCGGTTTCATCGAGGGCAAGCTCGATGAACAGTGCCGCCGACCAGCCGTACATCGGGGCAGCTTTCGGCGGTCGTTCGCCCGTCAACGGGTGATAGTACTCGTAGATGTCCGCCTGTCCCATCACCATCTCCAGCGTCCTGCGCCGCAGTTCCGCCGCCCACTGTGTATAACCCGACCGTTTCAGCCCTTCTACCAGCAGGTAGTTGACATTGACCCAGCTTGGCCCTCGCCACATCTGCCAGGGATCGAAGGCCGGGTCGTCTGCCGCTACCGTCGGCACCGGGTAGGGCGTCCAGAACTGGCGCGGGTCGGTCAGGGTCGCCACCAGGCGGTCGCTGATCGGACGGGGCAGCCGCCCGGTCAGCAGCGGCAGCAGCCCGAAGGGCGTGTGCGTGGGCAGCATCTGGTCGTTGCGGCGGGCGCGGAACAGCCCGGCCTGCTCATCCCACAGGTGGGCGAGCATGGCATCCAGCAGCCGGTTGGCTTCGGCGCGGTGGCGGTCGGCAGCCTCGGTTTCGCTCAGTGTTTCGGCGATACTTGCCAGACTGTCGTGCTGCAAGACCAGATAAGTGTTCAGATCGGGCGAGACGACCGGCATCCCAGCATCCCACAGGGGGCTGTCGTCCAGGCCGGAGGAGAAGGGATGCTGGTACAGACACAGACCGTCAGGGGCGCGGTTGGCGCTCATCCACCAGGCGTTCCAGCGGGTGAGCGGGTCGTAGACTTCGGCCAGGAAGTCGGGATGCGGCTGGCTTTCCTGCATCTTCAGGATCGCCCAGGTGATGATAGGCGGCTTGGTGACATCGGCGTCCACCGGCTGCGTCAGGTGCGTGACCAGTCCCTCGTCGTGGATGGCGTCGGGCAGCATCCCGTCCTGGCGCTGGTGATCGAGGACAATACGAAGCTGGTCTTCAGCCAGGCGCAAGTCCACGTGACGGTAAGCCAGGGCGTGAAAGACCTGATCCCAGTGCCAGACGCCGACATAGTGAACTTTGGAGGGCAGCAGCGCCTCGCGGGTGAAGAAGTAGCGGGTGTTGACCAGGCCGGCGCGCATGACCCACCAGGCATACTCGTACTGCTGGCGCAAGTGATCGAGGACGGGCGGCGCGGCGTTAAACCATTCCTGCCAGCGCGTGCGGGCGGCATCCAGGGCGGCGGCGGGGTCGGGGATGGAGCGGTTGAAACCCAGCCGGGGCGTGATGTTGAGCAGCAGCGCCTGGCCGGCCTGGGCGTCAAGCTGCAAGTGTGCCTGGAAATGATCGGCGTCGAGGGCGGTGAGGTCGTGGCGCAGCAGGCGGGCATTGGTGGTGTAGGCCAGGTTGCGTTTGCCGCGCAGGGTAGCGCCGCGAAAGTCGGTGGCGGCCTGCTGGGCGTAGAGGGTGAAACGCAGGCCGCAGCGGGTTGAAGGCAGGCTGAGCAGCAGGGTTTCAGGGTCCAGGAACAGCCAGGTGAAGCACCCCAGGGCAGTGGTGATGGATACGGCGTGCGGCGTGGTTTCGACTTCCGGCGCGGTGATGGGCTGATCGTCGGCGTCGAGCAGGGTGAAGTCGGTGACGATCGGCGGGCGCTGGCGGTAGTGGCCGACCTCAGCTTCCCACTTGACCCAGCGTTCGGCCAGGCGAATGGCGAACTGGTGCTGATGGCGGAACAGCAGCAGGCGAGAGCCGCGATCGGTAAAGGGAATGCCGGTCAGATTGATGCGGTTATACAGGCGTTCCGTCCCGTTCATGTGCGTCCTCCAGGGACAAGCCAGGCCGCCTGATAGGGCTTCAAGGCGATTTGCTGGCGGTGGGTAATATCGGCGATGGCATCGTGCCAGTGGCCGGCGGCCAGATCAATCTGTACCATTGTATCGGAGACGTTGTGCAGCGCCAGCGCCGCGCCGCGTTGCAGCGCAAAAACTGCCGGATGCAGGTCGCGCACCTGCTGTGGGCTGCCAGGGTGGAAAGCCGAATGTGAACGGCGCGCCACCAGCAGGTCACGGTAGCGGCGGAAGACCCGCCCCTGGCGAGTCTGTGGGTCGCTCAAGGCAGCTTGCAGTTCCGCCACATCGAACTTCTGCCGGTTGATGGTGCGGGCGCGCCCCGTTTCCAGGACGCCTGCCGTCCAGTTGACCGCGCCGAACAGACTGGAAAAATAAATCCCCGGCACGCCCGCCAGCGCCAGCATGATGGCCTGTGAAGCGATAAAACGATCTACCGAACGCGCCAGCGGCTCGCCCGGCACGGCCAGCGCATCGAAGTAGGTGATGTTCATCTCGTAGGCGCTTTCCGTCCCGTCGCTGTCGGTCTTGTAGGAGATATGCCCCCCGCGCCGCTGTACGGTATCCAGCAGCCTGTGAAGTGCGCCGTCGGGGATCAGCCCGGCAGCCGGGCGCAGGCCGACGCCATCGTGCGAAGCGGTGAAGTTAAAAAAGGTCACGGCCTGTGAGGGGGTCTGCAAACCGGCAGCCCATTCCGAAAGCGCGCGCGCATCGCCGGTATAAAACGAGTGCAGCAGCAGCGGCGGCAGCGCGAACTGGTAGACCATCTGGGCTTCATTGTGACCATCGCCAAAATAAGACAGGTTTTCGGCGTGGGGTACGTTGGTTTCGGTAATCAGCACTACCCAGGGGGCGGCGGCGTCCAGCACGTCGCGCATCAACTGGACGACGACGTGGGTTTGCGGCAGGTGGATACAGGACGTGCCGATTGTTTTCCAGAGATAGGCGATGGCATCCAGCCGGATGAAGTCTGCACCCTGCTGGACGTACAGTAGCAGAATTCGCAGCATATCCAGCAGCACCGCCGGGTTGGCATAATTCAGGTCTGCCTGGTCGGCGCTGAAGGTCGTCCAGACGTAGCGCGTGCCGGCTGCCGTCTCGAACGGTGTCAGCAGCGGATGGGTGCGCGGGCGCACCACCTGGGACAGATCGTCGTCCGGCGAGGCGGTGACGAAATAATCCCGGTAGGGCGCTTCGTCGCGCAGGAAAGCCTGAAACCAGGCGCTCGAAACCGATACGTGGTTCAGCACCAGATCAAACATCAGGCGGAAGTCCGCGCCGAGGCGCTTGACCATGCCCCAGTCTCCCAGGGACGGATTCACTGCCTCGAAGTCCACTACCGAGAAACCGTCGTCCGACGTGTAAGGAAAAAACGGCAGCAGATGAAAACCGCTGACGAGATCGTTAAGGTATCTCTGGGCAAAGGAATGCAGCGCGCTCAGCGGCGGCTGGCCGCCGGTCTGAACGTGGTCGCCATAAGCGATAATCAGCGCGTCCCGTTCGTCCAGCGTTTTCGCGCGCGGCGGGATGGGATGCGCCGCGATGATCTGCTTCAGGGCTTCCAGCGCCCCGGTATCCCCGTACAGAAAGCGCAGCTTTTCAGCGATCCGGGTTTCGATTTGTGAATCCATGACATCCCCTGCCTGTGAACGATTTTCCGCTAAATGCCGAACGCGCCCGGATCAACGCA
>JACAES010000182.1 GCA_013388735.1 Chloroflexota bacterium
GGCTGCCAGTCAACCAGCCTATTGTCTCGACACGGCGTATGCGGTTAAAGTGAGCCATGCTCCACCTCGTGCGAGTGCGTCAGGGACAAGCCAGCCGCTTTAGCGGCTGGTCGTTGACGCGAACGTTCCTTCCATTAGCCAGTCTTCCGTGAAACGCGCATAATGAATGTTCTCGCGCCGGTAGGTGTACACCAGATGCAGCGTGCCGTCCGGCGTCTGCGCCAGCGTGGGATATGAAATCTCGGCAAATTCATCTTCAATCGTCTGTATCCAGCGCCAGTTTTCGGCTTCATCGGCCAGCGCCACACACAGCGGCGTGCGATAGATGGGACTGTTGTTAAAGGCCAGCGCCAGCCGCCCGCTTTGCAGGCGCAGCAGATCGAGGCCGGAGTTGGGGTTTGGCAGCGCCGTCGTCGTCAGCGGCGACCAGGTTTCGCCGCCATCGAACGACTCCGACCGCCACAACACGCCGCCCTTGCCGCCGGTGCGGATGTAGGCTACCAGCCGCCCATCATCGAGCGCGACCGGTGTTGGATGAATATTGCCGTCTGGCGACTGCATCGGCGCGGTCAGCCGCCAGGTCGCGCCGTCATCGTCGGAGACGATCATGCGCGACTGCCAGGTATTTTCATCATAAGCCGGGACGATAATCCGGCTGCCCAATACAAGAACGCGGCTGCGCAGCATGAGGCCAGGATAGTCAAATAACTGCACAGGGTCGCCCCAGGTCATGCCGTTATCGCGCGATTTTTTCAGATACGGGACGGCCGTTGTCCAATCGCGGCCCATGATGACCACGTAGAAAAACCAGAGTTCGCCATCCGGGCGCGCCAGATAGACCGGCTGGCCGAGCGAATGGCCGTCCACACTGGCGACAATCTGCGGCGGCGTCCAGCGATCCGCGCCGGGGCGCAGCCGTGCAGCCAGCAGCGCCACGTCCGGCGCTGTTTCATACGATCCACCCATCCAGGTCGCCAGCAGGCCGGCATCGCCCAGATCAATCAGCGTCGCGGCATGGGCGAACGGGCGATCATAAAGGCGTTCAAAGACCTGGCTCTTTACCAGCATTCATTCACCTCTGAGGCCGCGACCGCACCATTGACATATGCGCCGGCACATAACCCATGTGACGCGAAATCTCCTGCGCTGTGCCAACGATCTGTTCCGCCAGCGCCGGCAGCCGCCCTTCGACGATCTGCGGGTCCCTGCCGGATACGCTGCACGCGCCCACTACATGCCCATCAGCCTTAAAAATCGGCGCGCCCACACAGAAGGTATTGAGTTCATGCTCCTGATTATCGAGGGAATAGCCGCGCTGGCGGGTAGCTTCCAGATCGCCTAACAGGGTAGCAGGGTCAGTGAGAGTGTAGGGGGTATAGGTATTCAGCGGCGCGGTGTTTAATAAACATTCCACTTCGTCAGGCGGCAGCCAGGCCAGCACCGCTTTTCCCACCGACGTGCAGTACAGCGGCGCGCGGTCGCCAACGGCAGTGCGCGCCAGCAGCCGCTGTGACGACTCGATGGCGTAAATATACAGCACTGCGTCGCCATCACGGACGGTCAGATACACCGACTCGTTACACGAATCGGCCAGCGCGCGCAGCAGCGGCGCGGCGCGGTCGCGCAGTTCAACGTTCACCAGTACGTGCTGGGTGAGGGGGATCAGACTCTTGCCCAGGGCATAAGCGCCATCGTCGGTCTGCTCGATGAAACCATAAGCGGCCAGCGTGGTTATCAGGTGGTGCGCGGTACTTTTGGGCATTTCCAGGCGGCGGCTGATCTCCGCCAGAGTCAGGACGGGATGCGTTTTAGAAAACAGGGTGAGGATGTCTAACGCTTTTGCGACCGAGCCAATCATGATAATTTTAAGAACATCGTTTCATAATATGAAATCAAGTATCACTATATAGAATATACACCGATTTTGCGTTTGATGTCAAGCAGATGGCGACAGCGCGACGGCGTGATTGTGAAATCGTCACTTCGACGCGCGCTGAGTAGAATACGCCGCGCTCGCGCGGATGCGGTGCAGTTCCCCGGCATCGGCTATGTTCATCACGTCGCCGGGAATTGCTCCTGGCCGATATTTTATGGTTATGATGAAAATCGCGCCCGAAACATATACGGGTCAGGCTGCGCCGCACGAGCCGCGCACTACCAGGCGCGGCTGCATAATCACCTTGCGATAGGGCGCGTTCGGCTGCTCCAGGCGTTTGAGCAGCAGTTCCACCGCCTGCTGGCCGAGTTCGTAGCCGGGCTGGGCGACCGCTGTCAGCGGGGGGTTCAGGTCGCCGGCCCAGGGCATGTCGTCAAAACCCACCAGCGCCACCTGGTCAGGGATGACGATGCCCATCTCGTGCAGCCCGCGCAGCGCGCCCAGCGTCATCAGGTTGTTGGACACAAACAGCGCATCCGGCGGGTGAGGGGACTGCATAAATTCCTGCGCCAGCGCGCGCCCGCTATCAATGCGAAAATTGCCGAACTTCACCAGCCGCTCATCAACCGGGATGCCGCATTCGTTGAGCGCGTCGTAATAACCGCGCAACCGCTCGTAACCGGGGGTGAGGTACTGCGTTCCGGCGATGGCGGCGATACGTTTGTAGCCCAGCGACAGCAGATGTCTGACCGCCAGGTACGCGCCGCGCACGTTGTCCACCTTGACCGTATCGGCCTCAAAATCATCCACCTCGCGGTCGAGGAAAACAATCGGGATGCCGGCCTCGCGCACCGGCGCCAGCACCCGCCCGTCGCCGGGATGGGTCGGCACGACGATCAGGCCGGCGGATTGTTCGGCCTGCATCACGCGCAGGTAGGCTTCCTGTTTGTCGGGGTTGTCGTCAGTGTTACACAGGATGACGTTCATGCCGTTGTTGTAGGCCGCGTCCTCGACACCGCGCACGATGGATTGAAAGAGCGGATTCTGAATGTCGGGGACGATCAGCCCCATCACGTCGCTGGACTGGGCGCGCAGCCGCCGCGCCGCGCGGTTGGGATGATAGCCGAGATGCCGCATGGCGTCTTCGACGCGGGTGCGCACGTCCTCGGTCACGTAGGGATGGTTGTTCAACACACGCGAGACGGTCGCCCGGGATACCCCCGCGTAATCCGCCACGTCTCTGATGGTTGCCTGCGCCATATATGGCTCCTGTTTGTGAGATCGGTTTCACAGACCAATCGTTGATTATAGTCTGTTTTTGCCCTGGTCGTGCAGTGTTTTCGCCGATTTTGCGCGTTGTTTGAGCAGTTTACCCAATTCGGCGCGGCGTTTGTTGACGCTCATGAAAAAACACGCTATGATGACCAGTAAATGATCTGAAAACGATCTCATATAAGATGATAATAAGGAGGCTTGCCAAACATATTTTACCCACTGTCCGGCATAAACACAGAAGATCTGCTTTGTGTGCTATTGAGGAGAATAGACCATGAGACGTTTACCGGTTCTTTTAAGCGTCGTGCTGGTTGGGCTGATGGCGCTTTCCCCTGCGCTGGCGCAGGAACAAACCCTGAAATTCTGGACATTCGAATACGCCGAAGCGGTTGATCCTTTCTTTGAACAGTACGTTGAAGAATGGAACGCCACCCATGATCTGAAGGTCGAACGCCAGGAATTTCCCTGGGCGCAGTACACCGGCGAAATTCTGACTACCGGCATCGCTACCGGCAACGCGCCGGACGTGTTTTTCATCAGCCCCGGCGACTGGCGGCGGTATGCCGAAGGCGGCCTGGCGATGCCCCTGCAGGATTACATCCCCGATTACCTGCAGGAAGACATTCTGCCGGCCTCATGGGATGCAGTTACGCTTAACGACAATGTATACTCGCTGCCGTTTGAGATGGAGCCGGTGGTGCTGTGGTACAACAAGACCATGCTGGAAGAAGCCGGCGTGGCCGTGCCGACCACCTGGGACGAACTGCTGAGCGCCGCCCAGACGCTGACCACTGAAGACCGCTACGGTATCCTCATCCCCACCAACCCGGATTACTACGAAAACTTCGTGTTTTATCCCTTCCTGTGGATGGCGGGCGGCGAAGTCATGAACCCCGATTTCACCGAAGCGGCCATCAATTCACCGGAGGCCGCGCAGGCGCTTGACCTGTGGGGGACGCTGGTGAGAGAAGGATACGCCGCGCCCAACAGCACCGGCAATGACCCGGTTGACGAACGCTTCCCGACCGAACAGGCGGCCATGTTCGTCTCCGGCTACTGGGTCTACGGCTGGATTAAAGACAACTACCCGGACTTCCTGGAACATCTGGACGTAGCGCCTATCCCGGCCCCGGCGGGCAAAGACCTGCAGACGGTTTACGGCGGCTGGACGGTCATGGTGTATGCCGATACGGCCTTCCCGGCGGAAGCGGCTGAATTCGCTATCGGTCTGTTTGGCGCTGAGGACAACACCCGCGCGGCGGAATGGGGTATCAAGTACAATACCAAGCTGTCGCCACGCGCGTCCGTGATCGCGGACAACGAAGAATTTTATTCGCAGTTCCCGCACGATGTGTTCGCCAAGCAAATCTTCCCGACGGCTCGCCCCGAACCTTCCTACCCGCCGGAAATCGCCCAGGCGGTCTGGGAAGCTATTCAGGACACGATGTTTAACGGCGTCAGTGGGGCGGATGCTGCCGCCGCTGCTGCCGACAAGATCAATTCCTACCTGCTTACCCGCTAGTGTTTCGACCGGCTGCCGCACCGTCCGGGCGCGGCAGCCCGTTTTCATCCGTCAGGAAATGACCTCGACAGGATCAGCTTATGTCAACACTCGACCCAACTGCCGCCATCCCTGGTTCAAAAACCAGAACCGGCGCAAGCCAACGTCTCCGGGGTATGAACCGTGATCGTCTGGAACAGGCCGTCGTCGCTTATCTGTTTTTGCTGCCGGATGTCCTGGGGCTGCTCGTGTTTGTCGTCGGCCCGATGCTGCTGGCGCTGGCGATCAGCTTTAGCGATTGGCGGCTGACGGGCGCGCCGGAGTTCGTCGGGCTGAAGAACTACGAAATCATCCTTAAAGACCCGAAGTTCGGCGCATCTCTGGGACGCACCATCCTGTATACGCTGGGGTTCGTCCCGGCGGTTTACACCCTTAGCCTGGGTATGGCCGTCTTGCTGACGCGGCGTGGGCGCGGCAACACGTTTTTTCGCACCATCTATTTCATGCCGGTGGCGATGTCAATGGTGGTGGCCGGGGTGATGTGGCGGTTTATGTTCGACCCCGGCAATGGGTTGATTAACGAGATGCTGTCCTCGGTCGGCCTGCCAACTTTGCAGTGGACGGGACACGTCCAGAGCGCGATGGTTTCGGTGCTGATCGTGGCCGTCTGGAAAAGCGTCGGGTATTTCATGATTATCCTGCTGGCGGGTATTCAGGACATCCCCGCCGATTACACCGAAGCCGCCGCCATTGACGGGGCGAATCGCTGGCAGATTTTTCGCTTCATCATCATGCCGCTGCTCCGCCCGACCAGTTTTTTCGTACTGGTCATCCTCAGCATCAATTCGCTGCAAGCCTTCGACCAGATTTACGTCATGACGCGCGGCGGCCCGGCGCAGGCGACCTATACGCTGCTGATGTACATCTACGAAAAAGCCTTCCGCGAATGGAACTTCGGTTACTCCGGCGCAATGGCGGTCGTGCTGTTTATTATGGTGTTTGCGCTCACGCTTATTCAGGTGCGCTTTTTCCGTTCGTCGGATGTCCGGCAGTAGGGGGTTCTGATGAGAAAATCGCCCAAGCAGCTTCTCGGCAGTGGCATTTATTATCTGATCTGCATCCTGCTGGCGGTTGTTTTCGCCGGGCCGTTCCTGTGGATGCTGTCCAGCGCCCTTAAGCCGGCCAACGAGATTTTTGCCAACCCGCCGATTTTGATTTCGCCCAATTCCTCGCTCAACAATTTTCAGGAGGTCTTCCGGCAGGCCCCGTTCGAGCGGTATATGTTCAACTCGTTTTTCGTGGCCGGGACGGTGACGGTGGTGGCGCTGCTGCTGCACGCGATGGCCGGGTATGCCCTGGCGCGGCTGGATTTTCCCGGCAAGCGCGTGGTTTTCATCGGCATCATCGCCACGCTGATGATTCCGTTTTACACCATCCTGATTCCGCTGGCGCTGCTGGTGCGGGAACTGGGCTGGATCAACACCTATGCGGCGCTCATCATCCCGGCCATTCCTCATGCGTTTGGCATTTTCTGGCTGCGGCAGTTTTTTCTGGGGCTGCCGACGGAACTGGAAGAAGCCGCCCGCATTGACGGTGCGTCGCGCATCGGGGTGTTTTTCCTTGTGGCGCTGCCGCTGGCGCGCCCGGTGCTGGCGGCGCTGGCCGTCTTTTTCTTCCTCGCCAACTGGGACTCGTTCCTGTGGCCGCTGATCGCCGCCAATGAGCCGGATATGCGAATGGTACAGGTCGGCATCCAGTCATTCACAGGCGAACATGGCAGCGCGTGGGAACTCATCATGGCAGCCTCCGTGATCGCCATTCTGCCCACGCTGGCGCTGTTTTTCGGCTTACAGCGGTTCATCGTCGCCAGCGTCAAGATGACCGGGCTGAAAGGATAAATCATGAGCATTCGACCGGTACTGCTGGCGGTTTTGCTGCTGCTGAATGGCTTCTCATGGGCAGCCGCGCAGGATGAAACTGTGCTGCAAGCGATAGCAGACGTGGAATTCGTCGCCTGGCTGACCGGCCCGGAATCGCCCAGCCAGACCGATGTTCACTACGATGTGGACGGGACAGACCTGGGCAGCATGTTTGAACTGGACGGCATACTCTATATTGCTTTTGGCGACACCTTTGGCTGCTGCCGGCCATCGGGTGGCGGCGCAGGCGGCGAGAACTGGCGCTCCAACGTGCTGGCCTTCACCACCGACCGCCAGCCTGAGGATGGCATTACCCTGGACGGCATGATAACCGAGAAAAACGGGAATGCCCGCCAGGTGCTTCGCAAGCTCAAAGAGGACATCACTGTGATTCCGACGGCGGGCATCGCCATCAGCGACCGGATGTACCTGCATTACATGGCCGTCGCGCATTGGGGGCCGCCGGGCGAATGGACGCTGAATCGATCCGGTTGGGCTTACTCCGACGACCAGGGGCGAAGCTGGGCGCAGCCGGATGACTCCATCTGGCTGGGAGATACTAACTTTGGGCAGGCCGCGCTGGTGGGAAAAGACGGCTTTGTGTACGTGTTCGGGATTCACGGCGGGCGTTTTGGCGGCGTCGCGCTGGCGCGTGTGCCGTCCGATCAGGTATTGGATATGACCGCCTACACCTATTGGGATGGCGACGCATGGGCCGGCGACCTGGAAGCCGCCGTTGAAATCGTGCCTGCGCCGGTGGGTGAACTGTCCGTCGCCTGGAATGAACATCTCGGACGCTGGATCATGACCTATTTGCAGGAATTCAAACGCGCCATCGTCATCCGCGAAGCGCCGGAACTGGCCGGCCCCTGGAGCGACGAAGTGGTGCTGGTTTCCGGCGACGATTATCCGTCGCTCTACGGCGCCTATCTGCATCCCTGGGCCAGCGATGGCGAAACCATCTACTTTAATATGTCGCAGTGGGTGCCGTACAATGTCCGCCTGATGCGCGCCCGGCTCGTCAAAGCGCAGTGATATTGATCGAAGGTTTGCACAATCAAGGAAGAAAATGCCATGTCCGTCTTTAAGGGTAGCCCCCTGGGCGAACTCGCCCGGATTCGCCACGTTCGTACCCGGCGCATTTCCAGCTATGACCGCACCGGCGGCAACGACGACCGCCTGCATGTCGCGCCCGGCGCAACCGCTATCATGGCCGACATTCCCGGCGCGGGCTGTATCAACCATATCTGGTGTACGATGGTCAGCGACCAGCCCGATCACCTGCGGCGCGTGGTGCTGCGGATGCGCTGGGATAACGAAGAACACTATTCGGTTGAAGCGCCGGTCGGCGACTTCTTCGGTATGGGTCATGCTCAGTCGGCTGATTTTGTTTCGCTGCCTTTGCAGATGAGTCCCGCCAATGGGCGCGCCTTCAACTGCTTTTTCCCGATGCCTTTTTCCGACCGCGCCCTGATTGAAATATTGAACGAGTGCGATACTGAACTGCTGTTTTATTATTATGTGGATTATGAACTGCATGACCGGATTGACTCCGATCTGGGGCGGTTTCATGCCCAGTGGCGGCGGCAGAACCCTACCGTCGGCATCCCTGACGCCGGCCTGAGCAACCCGGATTGGTCTTTTGGCGGGACGAACACCGATGGCGCGGGCAACTACGTGATTTTGGAAGCCGAAGGCACAGGTCATTACGTCGGCTGCAACCTGAACATCCACAATCTGCGCCCGCGTGACTGGCCGTCTCATCTGCCCTGGCCGGTGACGCCGGACGATCTTCAGGCCAATCCGCCCGGCCTGTTTGAGGCTTTTAACTGGTATGGTGAGGGCGATGATATGATTTTCGTGGACGGCGAGGTTTTCCCGCCCGGTCTGCATGGCACCGGCACGGAAGATTATTTCAACACCGCCTGGTGTCCGGCTGTTTCCTACAGCGCGCCGTATCACGGCCTTACGCTGCCCGGTGGGCCGAACTGGTCAGGCAAGGTTTCGTACTACCGTTTTCATATCGAAGACCCGATCTGCTTCCAGCAGTCTATCCGCGTAACCATCGAACACGGCCACGCCAACCGCCGCTCTGACGATTATTCCAGCACGGCCTACTGGTATCAGATTGAACCGCACAAACCCTTCCCGCCGCTGCCGCCGGTAGAGGCGCGCCTGCCGCGTCCGGATTAAACGGCTGGCGTGGGGACAGGATTAACAGACGGGATATTCCTGCTTTCGTGATCCTGGCCACGTCTGGCCTGATGCCCTGCGACGCGGCCAGCCAAACCGTGTTCAAGTGGGCTGTCGCCAGACGTAGTTGTGCTTGCTTAATAATGCCCGAAACCGTCCGTAGCTAAGGAGAATGCCGGTTTGAGCTTGCCCC
>JACAES010000088.1 GCA_013388735.1 Chloroflexota bacterium
CCGCCGACCGGCAGCCCGCGCGCCAGCCGCGTGATCTTCACGCCTTTGCCGGCCAGTTCCCGCTGAATGAACATGGCGGTCGCGTCACCTTCGAGTCCAGGGTTGGTGGCGATAATCACTTCCAGCGCCTCGTCGCCAACGCGCCTGACGAGCTCTTTGATTCGCAGATCGTCGGGCCCGATGCCGTTAACCGGCGAAATCGCGCCGTGCAGCACATGGTATACCCCGTCATAGCTGCCGGTGCGCTCAATCGCCAGCACGTCCAGCGGCTCTTCCACGACGGCGATCACCTTCTGGTCACGATGCGCGTCACTGCAAATTGGGCAGGGGTCTTCGACCGTGATGTTATAACAGACGGAACAGAAACGAGTCTGCGTTTTAAGATCGCGCAGGGCATCGGCCAGTTGCAGTGAAACTTCATCCGGCGCGCGCAGCAGGTAATACGTCAGCCGCGAGGCCGTTTTGGGGCCGATGCCCGGCAGGCGTGAAAATGACTCGACCAGTTTGGTGACCGGTTCGGGGATGGCCTTACTCAATTCATCCTCCGAGCAGCCCGCCTAAGCCTGGAATGTCGCCTAGGTTGCCCGTGATATCTTCCATTTTACGCGCTGCCATTGTTTGGCTGTCCTCAATTGCCTGGTTGATCGCCAGTACCAGCAGGTCTTGCAGATCGGTCAGCCATTCTTCGTCGCTGGTGTCCAGCATACTCTTGTTCAATTCGATGGATTGAATGCGCTGGTGGCCGGTGATAACCACTTTCACCGCCCCGCCGCCGACCGAAACTTCAACCGTTTCCGAGGCGAGCTGCTCCTGGGCCGCTGCCATATCTTCCTGCATCTTCTGAATCTGGCGCATCATCCCGCCCATGCCCCCCTGCATTCCGCCGGGAAGGCCGCCCATGCCCCGTTTTTTCGACATCATCGCTCTCCTTAAGATTATCGTTACTTTTGACTACGTCGCCGCTCGTGCGGCTTGATTTCCGCGCCCAGTTCCGCGCCCAGCGACGCCAGCGGATCGCTCATGTCCACGCTGTCCAGCGGCGTCTTGCCGGGTATCTCGCCGCTGTTGACCAGCACAATTTTAACCCGCAGCGGCTTTTTATGTACGTGCGAAAATACCTGCTCTAATAACTGGACTTTTTCGGGATATTGCAGCTTTTCATAGTATAGTTCGGTGTCCGTCCCCAGGTAGATGACATTGCCATCCACCCGCAGCGCCCGGAAATAGCGCATCACTTCCGGCGCGTTGGAACTGCGCTGGCCGAGGATGTGCATGGATTTGCCCCACAGCTCACGGATGGCGGCCAGTTCCACCACCGGCGGCGCGCCCGGCGGCGTCGCTTCAACCGGCGGCTGAGGTAAGTCTGGTGGGGGCAGGGGCGCGGCGGCATTTGTCCACATGACGGCGGGTGCGGGTTCCGGCTCCAGCGCCTCCATCAGCGCCAGCTCCAGCGCCAACTGCGGCTGCCAGCCGCCCCGGTAGGTGTTTACGGCGTCATTGAAAGTGCGGATCGCCCGCACCAGCATCCCGCGCGGGATTGTTTCCGCCTGCGCTTCGTAAAGCGCCTGATCTTCCCGCGAGGCTTCCACCAGGTCGGCGCTGGCGGTCTGCGCCAGCAGCACCGCCCGCAGATGTTCGACCACCTGCTGCCCGAACTGGCGCGGGTCGGCACCGGCATCTACAGCGATATTGATGATGTGCAGGGCGGATGCGGCGTCCATTCGCGCCAGCGCGTCCACCAGGTCTTTGACCGCCGCCAGGCTGGCCGTCCCCAACACCTGCTGTGCCATCTCCAGCGTGATGATTTCTTCCGGGTCGGCCACAATCTGGTCAAGCAGGCTGATGCTGTCGCGCACACTACCTGTGCCGTAGCGGGCGATCAATTCCAGGGCCGGGCGTTCGATTTGCAACCCTTCGGATTCGGCAATCAACTGTAAACGGTCGGCCACTTCCAGCAGCGGTATGCGCCGGAACTCGAAAGGCAGGCAGCGGCTTTTGATGGTCGCCGGCACCTTGTCTATTTCGGTGGTCGCCAGCACGAAAATCGCGTGAGCGGGTGGTTCTTCCAGGGTTTTCAGCAGCGCGTCGAAGGCGTTGCCGGTGAAACGATGCACCTCATCTATAATGTAGACTTTATAAGCGCCCTCGCCGGGGGCAAAAGCGATTTTGTCGCGCAGATCGCGCACATCATCCACGCCGGTATGAGTGGCCGCATCAATTTCGATTAGGTCGAGGTAGCGCCCCTCGTTAACGGCCACGCAGGCGGGGCAGACGTTACAGGGGCGATTGTCCGGGTCGGCGTCGCGGCAGTTCAGCGCCTTTGCCAGCAGGCGTGCCATCGTCGTTTTGCCGGTGCCGCGCGGCCCGCTGAACAGATAGGCATGGCGAATCCGCCCGCTTTTGAGCGAATTCCGCAGCGTGCGGGTGATATGTTCCTGACCCACCACATCGTTGAAGGTCGTGGGCCGCCACTTCAGATAAAGCGCTTGTTTGGGCAACGATTTTCCCTCCTGCGGAAAGTCTAGCATTGATTGGCGAGGGGGGCAATATGCGACCCACCCTGAATGCGCGCGAACGGGTTTTGTTTAAATTGCTGAAAAACTCAGACAAAACGCCCGAAAGATCAGCAGAAGGTTAAGGTTTGCTGAGATTGACTCTTCGTTAACATCCAAAGAAACGCAAACATGCGTACAATGAGGACTATTAAAAAATGAACGTTTTTTCCAGCCCGTTTGTATAGAGTGCATATAGAGTATAGATGGAAAGAATGTCCGAGGCGTTATGGAAGACCGGGTTCGATTTCAGTGGTGGATCGTTGTGGTTGTGGCACTCCTGGGGGCTGGATGCAGCAGTTTGCCGGGGCTGCGCGTGCTGAGCGGCCAGACCGCGCCGGAGGCTGCTGCCGAGCGGGTGGTAGAAATAACCGGACTGGTGATGGCCGACAAAACCGGCCAGACCGACCCTTCGATCATTTCGGCGGCAGACCGTATTGAAGCGGCTGCCGGCGGCAGCATTGACATCATCGAAATTCGGCAGGATACCCAGGCGGATGTATTCAACGTTTATATGTTGTATCGCGGCCTGGAAACCGAAGCCACCGCCCAGGAACAGAATGACGCCCTGCGCCGCGCCCTTGAACTCACCTGGCAGGGGATACTCCAGGCCAGCCAGGGTTCAGATATCATTCGCGTCAATATGCTGCAACCCAGCATAATACCCACCCTCGACAAAGGCTTAAGTTTCGCCGCGCGCATTTCCGCCACTTTCGACATCTCGCGGGCGAGCGTGCTGGTTTACCTCAACAAACGTCCCACGACGCTGCAAGATTTCGTCAGCCTGATCGCGGACGGCGATATGATCTTCCAGTCGCCTCAGGATGGCGAAGCAGCTTTTTACGACAGCCAGCCGAATCATCCGATGTTCATGCTGGCTTCTATTGAAGCCCAACTGCGCGAGCAGCAGTAATCACCGGCGAATCCGGCTTTTTCCATCGTTTACGATTGAGCGAGGTTTAGCGTTATGACGATTGTCAAAACCGACGAGGATAACCGCAGTCTGGCGACTCCCCAACGCTACGCCTGGGAATCCGAAGAAACGCTGGTGGAACAACGGCGGCGCAAACTGCGATACCGCATCCAGCGGTTTGTCGGCAACAACTGGGGCAAGGCGTTGTGGCTGGCGATCGTGATCGTGCTGCTGTTCGACGAACAGGCGATGGTCTTTTTTCTGGAACAGGCGCTGCCGTTCGTCCTGCGCTTCTTTATGATTGCGGCGCTGATTATCGGTCAGTTCGCGGCTATGTTCTGGTTCCTAGGGCGGTCGCGCATGTACACCATCTGGCCGGGACAGGAGGGCGTCAGCTTTGCCGACTATCGCGGCCAGCCGGAACTGCTGGAGCAGGCGCGGCAGGTCGTCATGCTGCTGCGCGGCGTGCGCGTGTTTGAAGAAGCCGGCGGCGAACCGCTCAATGGCCTGCTGCTGGAAGGCCCGCCCGGAACCGGCAAAACCTGGCTGGCGCAGGCCATCAGCACCGAGGCGGGCGTACCGTTCTTTTTTGTGGACGCTTCTTCGATGAGTTCGATGTTCATCGGCATCGCCCCGCTGAAGGTGATGAACGTCTACCGCCGCGCCCGCAAGGCCGCCAGCGAGTATGGCGCGTCGGTCATCTTCATTGATGAGATTGATGCCATTGGCTCTCGCGCCGGGGTGGCGACCAAAAATAACGAAGCGCGCGCGCCCTTCACGCGGCTGCCGATCATGTTCGGCGCGATGGGCGCGGGGACGGGGCTGCTCAGCACGCTGCTGATCGAGATGAGCGGCTTCAGCCTGGAACACGGCTGGTGGGCGCGAAAACGAACCTGGTGGTACAAAACCATCCTGCGCCGCAACCCGCCCAAACCGCGCAAGCGCGTGCTGACCATTGGCGCGACCAACCGCATCGGCGCGCTGGACCCGGCGCTGCTGCGCCCTGGCCGCTTCGATAAAAAAATCCGCGTGGACGCGCCCGACCTGGAAGGCCGCCGCGACATCATCGCCTACTACCTGTCGAAGATGGCGCACGACGACAGCATGGATCCGCTCATCCTGGCTTCAGAAACGCCTTTTTACACCCCGGCAGACCTCAAATATCTGCTCAACGAAGCCCTGCGTTATGCCCTGTTCGACGGGCGCACCTACATGACCTACCGCGATTTTAAGCTGGCGCAGCCGGAACACGAAATGGGCGTGCGGACGCCGATCAAAAATATGTCGCGGGAGGCCAAACGGCGGCTGGCGGCCCACGAGGGCGGCCACGCCCTGGCGGTGCGGCTGTTTATGCCGGAACACCGCATCTCGCGCATCACCATCATCAGCCAGGGTTTCGCGCTGGGGCATGTCAGCCACCAGCCGGCCACCGAAGAATTTGACTACATGAGTACCTACGAACACCTGATGAACCGCCTGCGTGTATCGGTGGGCGGCAAAGCCGGCGAGATGGAATTCTGCGGCGAGGGACAGCAAACCCTGGGCGTCGGTATGGGCATCGGCGACGGCAGCGACTTCGGCAATATACGCTACGTGCTGAACATGATGGCCGACGCCGGCATGTTCGGGCCGCTGGGCGAATCCGGTCGGCTGAGCGACGAAACGCGCGAAGCGATGGAAGAAACCTTCCGCATGGTACTGGACGAAGTGCGGCTGGCCTTCCGCCTGCACCGGGAAATGGGCGAGGCATTGATCGAACTTTTAATGGAAAAACAAGAACTGCTGGCCGATGAAGTCGAGGCCTTTTTTGACCAGTACGGCCTGTACACGCCGAAGGTCAAACTGTACCAGGACGACGAGATGATCGTGGTCGGCAGCGAAAAGGAGGCCGCGCAGTGACGGTAAAACACGCCCCGAACCAGCCTTACCTGGATACCAAACACCGCTTCGAGTGGGAGCAGGAAGAAACGCTGGTTGACCGCCGGCGCAAGCTGCCCTACCGCATCCGTCGTTTTATCCGCAGCACGTGGTTATGGCTGTTCATCGGCGGCGCGCTGGTCGCGGCCCTGTTCGACGCCGGCGTGATGACCTTTCTCATCACGGTCATGGGTTTCGTCGTGCAGCTTCTGGCGATCATCCTGATCTTTCTGTCCCAGTTTGTGCTGATGTTCTGGTTCCTGGGCCGGTCGCGCATGTATACCATCATGCCCGGCGCGGAAGGCGTCAGTTTTGCCGACTATCGCGGCCAGCCGGAAATTCTGGAGCAGGCGCGACAGATCGTCATGCTGCTGCGCGGCGTGCGGGCCTATGAAGGCGCGGGCGGCGAACCGCTCAACGGCCTGCTGCTGGAAGGCCCGCCCGGAACGGGTAAAACCTGGCTGGGGCAGGCCATCAGCACCGAAGCCGGTGTACCGTTTTTTTACGTCGACACATCGTCGCTGCAAGCCATGTTCATGGGTATGGGCGCGTTTAAGGTGATGCGGATGTATGGCCGCGCCCGCAAGGCCGCCAAAGAGTACGGCGCGGCGGTGGTGTTCCTGGACGAAATTGATGCCATCGGTTCGCGCTCCGGCGTCAGCAACGTGAACAGCGGCGGTTGGGGCGGGGCGAACGGCGGCTTCTTCGGCGGCGGCGATATGGGGCTGCTCAGCACCATGCTGATCGAGATGAGCGGCTTCAGCCTGGAACATGGCTGGCGCGCCCGTCTGCGCGCCTGGTGGTACAAAACCATCCTGCGCCGCAAGCCACCCAAGCCGGAACGGCGCGTGCTGACGATGGGCGCGACCAACCGCATCGGCGCGCTGGACCCGGCGCTGCTGCGCCCTGGCCGCTTCGATAAAAAAATCCGCGTGGACGTGCCGGACATGGAAGGCCGCCGCGACATCATCGCCTACTACCTGTCGAAGATGGCACACGACGACAGCATGGATCCATCCATCCTGGCGAGCGAAACGCCCGGTTACACCCCGGCTGACCTCAAGTATCTGCTCAACGAGTCGCTGCGGTATGCGCTGTTCAGCGGGCGGCGTTACATCACCTATGCCGACTTCCAGCGGGCGCAGCCGGAACATGAGATGGGGCTGCGTGCGCCGATCAAACATATGTCGGAAGAAGGCCGCCGGCGGCTGGCCTACCGCGAGGCCGCCAAAGCCACCGCCGTCCGGCTGTTTTTGCCGGAACACCGCATCGCCCGGATGACGATCATCCGCCAGGGGTCGAAGTTCGCGCATATCACCTACTACCCGGCGCGTGAAGCCTACCAGGGACTCATCACCCGCGACGAGCTTTTGCAGCGGCTCAAAGTCGCCGTTGCGCCTAAAGCGGCGGAAATCGAGTTTTTCGGCGGCAACAAACAAACGCTGGGCTTCGAGCGCGGCGACGACTTCAACCGGGTGCGCCAACTGCTGCGCCTGATGGCAAGCGCCGGGATGCTTGGCACGTTGGGCGCGGCCATGTCTTACAGTATTTCGCTGTGGGGCATCAGCACCGAAACCACGCCGGAGATGAAAGAGGCGATGGAAGAAACCTACCAGCGCACGCTCCAGCAGACGCGCGAGGCACTGCGCCAGAACGCGCATATCGTCGAGGCGCTGGCGAACCTGCTGATGGAAAAAGAAGAACTGATGGCGACGGAAATCCGCGCCTTCTTCGACCAGTACGGCCTGTACACGCCCGACCCGACGATGGTGCGCGACGGCGAGGAGATCAGCATTCTGCCGCCCTCGCCCTATGACCGGCTTCCGGCGAAGGCCGCCGATTAAGTAGGGGCGCGTTTTAAACCCGCCCGCAGATTTTTCGGATAACTTCTCAGCCAGCTTACGGATAGACTGAGTGAGACGAGGTGTGAGGTCTATGGATAAACGCATGGTCGAGTTCATCCGGGCGCTGCGGGCGGCGGGCGTGCGGATTTCGCTGGCGGAAAGCCAGGATGCGATGTTCGGTGTGGAAGCGGTGGGCGCGTCCAACCGCGATTTTTTCCGCTCGGTGCTGCGGACAACGCTGGTGAAACAAGGCCGCGATCAGCAGACCTTCGATTATTTTTTCCCGCTGTTTTTTGGCTCCGGCGTGCCGCCTATGCAGAACATCCCCGATAATCTCTCACCGGAAGACCAGCAGCGCCTCCAGGAAGCTCTGCGCTCGCTGATGGGCGACATGCAGGCGCTGCGCCAGTTGTTGCAGCAGCTCCTCCAGGGGCAGCCGTTCAATCAAGATCAACTCGACCAGATGGGGCAGCAGGCCGGGCTTGACCAGGGCAGCGAGATGTATCAGCGCCACTGGTTCGAGCGCCGCATGAACCGGCAGGCCGGGATGCAGCAGCTTCAGGAATTGATCGAGCAGCTTCTTGAAGAACTGCGGCAGATGGGCATGAGCGACCAGGCGCGTGAAGAACTGCGCGAGATGCTTCAGGAAAACGCCCAGGGGCTTTCCGAGCAGATTTCCAATTACGTGGGCGCGACGTTGGCGCAGCAGATGGCCCAGCAGGAGCCGCAGCCTAAACCGGATTTGCTGGATGTGCCGTTCACGCAGCTCGGCCAGAGCGAAGCAGACGCTATCCGCGACGAAATCCGGCGGCTGGCGGCGCGGTTGCGCAGCCGGGCGTCGCTGCGGCAGAAGCGCGCCAACGCCGGCGACATGGATCCGCGCCGCGTGATGCGCCACAACATGCGCTACGGCAGTGTGCCGATTGAGCTTCAGTTTCGCACGCGGCACGTTAAACCGCGTTTGGTGCTGATCTGCGATGTCAGCACGTCCATGCGCTACTGCGCCGAATTTCTGTTGACGCTTATCTACGAATTGCAGGATCAGGTCGCTCGCACCGACAGTTTCATTTTCATCAGCGACCTGGCCGACATCAGCATGGTCTTTAAACACAAACAGCCGCAGGAAGCCGTCGGCAAGGTGCTTTCGGAACACCGCCCCGGTTATTACAATACCGACCTGGGCAACAGCCTGAACACCTTCAAACGTGACCACATGGACAAAATCACCGGCAAAACCACCGTCATCATCCTGGGGGATGGACGCAACAATTACAACGACCCGCGCCTGGACATCGCCCAGGACATGCAGCGGCGGTCGCGGCGCCTGCTGTGGTTCTGCCCGGAGCCGTCCAGCCTGTGGGGGACGGGCGACAGCGACATGCACCGCTATGCGCCGCTGGCGAACGGCGTCTACAAAGTCAGCACGCTGCGAGAACTGGCCTCGGCGGTAGACCAGATATTAACGGATGGATAAACAATCCCCGGCTAACCGGCGAAGATGGTGATTTAGATGACCCTGCCGACCGACGCAGCCGGCTGGACGGTTAAAGATCATCTGATGCATCTGGCCGTGTGGGAAGGCCGGTGTATGCCTATATATCGTCGGCAACACTTACGGCCATTACGAGGAACACCATCCCTGGATTGAGGCCATCACCAATCCCCGGTGAAACGGAACGTCCGGCGCGCATGGCCGGAATCAGGCATAATGAAGAACCACCAGCGATTCACGAGTCGCGGCGGCCAGCGATTCGGGGAAACTGCCCAGGCTGGAACGGAAGCGTAGTCGAGAGCCGCCGGTCGTCACCATCAGCAGATCGTTCGGCCTGATGTACGCCAGCACGTCCTGGACTCCGCCGCCGTTTAGCGGGACAACCTGGAAATGATGTTCCAGATGCAGCCGCTTTATGGCGCTGCCCAGGGCGGGTTCGTGTTCCGAGGAAGCCAGCACCAGCAGCGGCAGGTTCAGGGCTTCGGTTACGGCGGCGACGATCTCCAGCGGCGCGCGCACCGCCGCCGGGTCAAGACTGTTCGGTGGCACGATCAGCACCAGCCGCCGCAGCGCGTTAATCGAGGCAGTATTCAGCCGCGCCACCAGCACCGGAACGGTGGATTTCCACACCACTTCATCCAGCACTGTACCCAATATACTCTGGCTGAGGGTTGGTTTGCCGCGCCAGCCCATCACGATCAGCGTTGCATCCTGCTCGATCGCCGCCCGTAGAATACCCTTGCTGACCAGCGTATCAATCCGATAAACCGGCTTGCAGGCGATGTCCGGGTCGTTGAGGATGTCGGCGTCGAACAGGTAGCGCCGGGCTTCGGCAGCCTCGCCTTCCACTTCGCGCACGACTTTGAGCGGCAGCAGCACCCCGCCGCCCGCCCGCGCCAAAAGGCTGCCCAGGGTGATCAGGCTTTCCTGTGTTTCGGGGTTGGCAATCGGCACCAGCACACGCCTCAACAGCGGTTGATCCTCGACTGGCGAATGTGCCGGACTGACGCGCCGCAGCCGTGAGCCGTACCGCTGAACCAGCAGTGGCGACGTGATAGACGTGAACAAAATCATGAGCATGACGGCGTTAAAGATGTGCGGCGGGAACAGCCCGATCTCCACGCCGATGAGGACGGTCGGCAGCGTGACTGCCGCCTGCGCCTGCGACAGCCCCCAACTCACCAGCAGTTCATCGCGCGAGTAGCCCAGTAAACGCGCCGTCCCCCAGGCGGCAATCCACTTGGCGAGGTAAGCGATAAAAGTGATGATGATTCCGGCCAGCAGCACATCTGTCCCGCCGATGAACGCCAGCGGGTCGGTAATCATGCCGCTGTAAACCAGAAAGATCGGGATAAAAAACGACTGCCCGATGAACAGCACCCGCGCCGCCACCGGGCTGTGATGCGGCAGTGTCGAATTGATCGCCAGCCCGGCCAGAAACGCGCCGACGACCGCATGCATCCCGATTGTTTCCGCCAGCAGGGCGGCGATGAACAGCTCGACCAGCACGAACTGGAAATCTACCGTCTGGCTGCCGAAGCGCCGGAAGAACCATTTGCCCAGGCGCGGCAGCCCTAGCAGCACTACCGCCGCCACACCTGCGATCAACCCGATAAGCAGCAGAATATCGCCGCCGGACGAGCCGTTCCCACCTTTGCCGGCGACGATTGCCAGGATGAGAAACGCTGAAATGTCGGTGAACACGGTCGCTCCAACCGTGACGGAAACGGCTTCGTTGGTGATGATGCCTAACCGCGCGGCGACCGGCAGCGCGATAAGCGTATGTGACGACAGCGCCGAGCCGAACAGGATCGCGCCTGCCCAGGTCATATCGGATAGCAGACCATAGGCCGTACCCATCACCAGCGGCGTGAAGAAAGTCAGCAGGCCGAACACAACGCCCTTGTTCCGCACGCGCTCAAACTGGTTGATGTTCACTTCTAAGCCGGCGCTGAACATCAGGTAGATCAGGCCAATAGCGGCCAGCGATTCCACGACCGAATCGGTCGCCAACAGCTTGAGGCCATAGGGTCCGATAAGCATTCCGCCGATAATCAGACCGACAATGCCGGGCAGATGCAGTCGCTCCGAAAGCAGCGGCGTGACCAGAATAACCGTCATGATGGTCAGGAAGATGACGACCGGATTATTGGCAAGTTCTGATCCCATCAATGCCTCACAAAATCAGCGCCTTCATTCCGCATTGCATTGTAGCACCGAATAGACGTGGTGATCGCCGGGAAAAAGTGAACCGCGCGGATATGTTTCCCGCGCGGCCCAGGCTGAGGAGGAGAAGCGGTAGCAGGGGCAGGGTTCAGAAACCCGCCCATATCATGCTTAAGCGTCGTAGTACAGCACG
>JACAES010000048.1 GCA_013388735.1 Chloroflexota bacterium
AGTAACCGTTGCTCCCGTGAGGGAGTGTCTTCACCCAAGACCATTATGCCACGAAAGGAGCAAGAGCGCATTCATCCACCCGCTAAAGCTGGTGGTTTCCTGCGCCAAATCTTATGAATGGTGTTTCCAGACTATTTCGCTCGCAGGTCATCGGGCCGCTGCTCGCGCTGCTGCTGGCCGTTGTGATTGTCAGCCTCACGACCAACCGTTTTCTGACCGGCCAGAACCTCTCTAACGTCATGCTGCAAGTCAGTAGCGTGGCGATTGCTGCCATCGGCGCGACGCTGGTCATCATCGCCGGCGGCATTGATCTTTCAACCGGCTCGATTGTGGCGCTGACCGCCTGTGTGGGCGCGATCCTCATCCGCAACAATCATTTCCCGGTCTGGTTGGGCATCCTGACTCTGCTGCTGATGGGCGCAGGGCTGGGGTTGGTTAACGGCTTTTTAAGCACTTACGGACGTATTCCTGCCTTCATCGTCACGCTGGCGACAATGGGCGTGATACGCGGGCTGGCGTTTCTCATCACCGGCGGCACGCCCGTCATGTCGGTATCGCCCGATCTGGAACCGATCTTCTATGGCAGCTTTCTGGGGCTGCCGCTGCCGTTGATTTACGTTGTCGTCCTGTACGCACTGACGTTCATCTTCCTGCGCTATACCATCGCCGGGCGCGCGATTTATGCCGTCGGCGGCAACGAGTCGGCGGCGCGGCTTTCTGGCGTGCGCGTCAATCAAACGCGGCTGATGACGTTCGTGCTGGCCGGTACGATGTCCTCGGTGGCCGGCGTGTTGACGATGGCGCGGCTGAATTCCGGCTCGCCCAACTACGGCGTCGGCACGGAATTGCAGGCCATCGCGGCGGCGGTCATCGGCGGCGCGAGCCTGTCGGGCGGTCATGGTAACATCATCTCAACCCTGTTCGGCGCGCTGACCGTCGCCGTTGTGCAAAACGGCCTCAACCTGAACATCGTTCCGGCGTCGTGGCAGGACATCACCCTGGGTGGGATTATCGTGCTGGCCGTCGGGCTGGATATGTGGCGCGCCAGCATCAGCCAGCGCACCTCGAAGATTGTTGATCTGTTTATGCCAAAACGTCCTGAAACGAAATCTTCCAACGAGCAGATGCAGCCGGAAAGGTAAAAGCGATGTACACCTATGGACGAAAAACGGGCTGCCGTGCCAGCCTCGATTATACCTACAAGGGGATGCGAATCGCCTACCTGGAAAATGAGGTTTTGCGGGTGGGTGTGCTGCTGGATAAAGGCGCGGACATCTTTGAGTTTACTTACAAACCGCGCGATCTTGATTTCATGTGGCAGTCGCCGATTCCGTTCCAGAAGCCTTTTGTGGCGACCAGCGCGCTGCCGGAAGGCGCGTTCCACGACTATTATTACGGCGGCTGGCAGGAAGTGCTGCCGTCGGCGGGATGGGCATCCGAACCCTACCAGGGGACGTATCAGGGCTTACATGGCGAAGCCTCGCTGCTGCCGTTTGCGGCGCAGTTGGTCGAAGACTCGCCGGAGATGGTGAGCCTCAAAACCAGCGTGCGGCTGTACCGTTCGCCGCTGGCGCTGGAACGCACGCTGACGCTCAAACGCGGTCTGGCGGCGCTGCTTATCCATGAAAAGCTGGTCAACGAATCCGAAGCCGCGTTCGCCATCATGTGGGGGCATCATCCGGCTTTCGGTCTGCCCTTCCTGGACGAAAGCTGCGTGGTGCAGGCGCCTGCTAAAAAAGTGGAAGTGCTGGCCTTTCATCCCAACGGCCTGTGGGAACCCGGCGGCGACTACGATTTCCCGCTGGTGCCGAACCGCCGCACCGCCCAGCGCGAGGACATTACCCGCGTGCGGCCAAAATCCACCCGGTCGGTAGACGTGGTGTTCTTCAAAGAGTTAAGCGAAGGCTGGTACGGCCTGACCAACCAGAACCAGGGGGTAGGTTTTGGCATGGCCTGGGACAAGGCGCTGTTTAAGTACCTGTGGATGTGGCAGGTTTACGGCGGCCACAACGATTATCCCTGGTACGGGCGCACCTACAACTGCGCCCTGGAACCCTTCACCAGCTACCCGCCGGCAGGCGTACAGAACGCAATCAAAAACGGCTCGGCTTATGTGATGAAGCCGGAAGAAGTGCTGGAAACCGACCTGACCGCCGCCGCCTACGAAGGGTCGGGCGTCAAACGCATCGGTGTAGATGGTCATATCGAGATCGGCTGATTAACGCAGTCAGGCGCTCCTGTTCCCCCTTTGAAAGCGTGAAAGCGGCACGTTCGCCGCGTTCAGAGGGGGATGTTTTTTTCTTCCAATTTATTCGTGCAATCTGTCATGGCGATTCGGTGAGGTTTGGCGGCTGACGGCTAACGCTCTTCCGGGTAGGTTCTGCAAGCAGCAAACGAGGGTTATGATCGTGCCTGCACCGGAAATCCGCTGGACTGCCGAAATTCCCGCCGGTATATACACCATCGGCACGCCGCCGGCGTTGATCGCCTGGTTGTGTGAACATACCACCTGGGCGGCGGAATGGGCGCGCGATGACCTGTTCGCGCTGGAAGCGCCGCAGACGGTCACGCTGACGCGCCCCTTCCGGCTGGCAGTCTATCCGGTGACCGTGGGCGACTACCGCGCTTTCGTGGCCGCCGGGGGCTACCGGACGCCGGCCTGGTGGTCGGCGGCGGGCGAAGACTGGCGGCAGTCGCAGAACGTCAGTTCCCCGGCCTACTGGGATGACCCGCTCTGGACGGGCGACCCGCTGCTGCCGGTGGTCGGCGTAAGCTGGCACGAGGCGGACGCCTACTGCCGCTGGCTTTCGGATGTGACAGGCCGGACGCTCCGGCTGCCCACCGAAGTCGAATGGGAAATCACCGCGCGCGGCAGCGATGGGCGCATCTATCCCTGGGGCGATTCCTATCAGCCGTTCCATGCCAACATCAACGAGACGTTCCATAACCTCGGCGCGCGTTACGTCGGGCATACGACCCCGGTGGACGCGCACCCGCCGGGCGCGTCGCCGTTCGGCGCGCTGGATATGTGTGGCAACGTGTGGGAATGGTGCGCCAACACCTTCGAGAACCTGGCCGACATGATTCCGCACGGGCTGTCGCGGCGGGCGACACGCGGCGGCTCGTGGCACAACGCCGCCTCGACCGCGCGCGCCGCCTATCGCAGCTACGGGTATCCGGGCGACCGGCGTAACAATCTGGGCTTTCGTCTGCTCCTGGACGGCGCATAAAACCCCCGGCGGCTTTTTCACTCATCAACACACCTTATCGCTATCTATAAGCAAGACTAGTTAAAACTAGTCATTTTTAGTGTTAATCTTATGCTTATGGAGGCTGCGTGCATGGGCGTTGAACTGCTGACGACCAAAGAAGTCGAACATTTTGTTCAGCTTAACCGGGTCACTATCTACCGGCTGATCCGTGACGCCGGCTTCCCGGCATTGAAGATTGGGGGACAGTGGCGCTTTCCCCGCCACGAAGTAGAACGCTGGCTGGCCGAACATGGCCGAACCGCCGCTGAACTGCCGGCGCCTGCCCTGCCAGCCGCGCCGATCCCTTCGTTGGAGCTAAACCCTGGGGAGCTGCTTGGCTCGCTTGAAATTGTATCCCTGCTGAAGGCCTTTTCAACCACCGTCGAACTCTCCATCCTGGTGGTCAACATGCAGGGCGAAATCCTGGTTGACTGCCCAAGCTGTCGTCATCCCTTCTGCCAGTTCGTACACGATGCCACCCCCGCGCGTGATGTATGTTTTGCCGCGCGCAGTTTACAGCGCGATCCGCAGCAGATTCACACCACGCAGCCGCTTGTTGATTGTATATCCGGCTTGCAGTATCTCCAGACGCCGGTATGGATTGACCGGCACCAGATCGGTTACATCGTGATGGGGCCGCTGGTGATGGAAAACGGTAATCCCGACCTGGTGCGGCAGAGTCTCGAAGATTTCGCCCGGCAGCATGGGGCGGACAGCCAGGCGCTTTTGGAGCAGTTTCATCTGGTCAAACGGTTCTCGAATGAACAGGTGCGTATCCTGACCGATCTGCTCAGCCGGGTCATCAGCACCATGCTGGAGATCGTTTACCGGCGCGCCGACGCGGTGCAGCGGTTGAACAAGATCGCGCAGTTGGCTTCCGATGTGTAACACCAATGCGCCGCTTGTAACCTGCGGCGCGTTGTTAAAGCAGCTTAATCGTAACGTGTATCAATCGAGTGAAAGGCGACCAACGCATGGCATACGAACCCAACGAAGTCCTGGATTGCAGCGGGATGAGCTGTCCCATGCCGATCCTGAAAACCAAAAAAGCGGTGGATAAACTTGAACCAGGGCAAATCCTGAAGATGATCGCCACCGACCCCGGCTCGAAACCGGACATGGAAGCCTGGTCGAAGAAGACCGGCCACAAGCTGCTGGAATACCAGCAGGACGGCGACAAGCATATCTTCTTCATCGAAAAAGTCTGATGCCGAAGACCGGCAGCAAAAGGGGGGAAATCATGGCAGAAAAACTGGTCATCCTGGTAACGCACGGCCCCGAAGACCCGGAAATGGCGACCATCCCGTTTGTGATGGCAACGGCGGCGCAGGCTTCCAGCGTGGAAGTTGTGATGGCATTCCAGAGCGACGGCGTCTGGCTGATGATGAAGGAAATGGTGGGGCGCGTTCACACGGCTGATTTCCCGCCCATTCAGGAACTGCTGAGTGCTTACATGGAAGAGGGCGGCAAGCTGTATATCTGCGGCCCGTGCGTTAAATCCCGCAAGATTGCGCTGGAAGATCTGGTCGAAGGTTCGCTGATCGTAAGCGCAGCGACCCTGATCGGCGAGATCACCAGTGCGACGAGTACCCTGGTGTATTAAAACATGAGTGATGAACGCCCAAAGCGTATGGCTCTGATCGCCGCCAATGGCGGCCTGGACGCTGCCTATCCGCCGCTGATTCTGGCCTCAACCGGCGTGGCGATGGATTTTGAAGTAGCGGTCTTTTTCACGTTCTACGGCCTGTACATCCTCCACAAAGAGCGGATGCCCAACCTCAGGGTGTCCGCCATCGGCAACCCGGCCATGCCGATTGCCATCCCGTCTATCGTTGGGATGCTGCCGGGAATGAGCAGTATGGCGACCAGCATGATGAAAAACTGGATGGCGAAAGCCGGCACGGCCACCATCCCGCAGCTTCTCGAAAGCTGTGTCGAATTTGGCGTCCGCCTGATCGCCTGCCAGATGACGATGGATGTACTGGGAATCAAACGCGAACAGCTTATTGACGGAGTCGAAATCGGCGGCGCGGCGACCTTCCTGGAATATGCCGCCGATGCTGACATCACACTCTATATGTAAGCCGACCCACAGCAGCAAAGGGGAAATGCACTATGGCCGATGAAAACAAAATTCTGATCGTGATGACCAGCGGCAAAGACACGCCGCGCCGCTGCGCCACCCCCTTCTTCTTCGCCAGCCTGGCGGCGGCGATGGATTACGAAGTTGAGATGTTCTTCACCATCGACGGCACGACCCTGCTGGAAAAAGGCGTGGCCGAAACCGTCTTCCCGCGTGAGGGCGGCGAAAGCGTCGCCAAATACATGCAGGACTGCATTGAGGCCGAAATTCCGTTTTACTGCTGTTCGGCCTCGATGGAACTGCACGGCCTGAAGGAAGAAGACCTGATTGACTACGTGACGTTCGGCGGCGGCGCGAAAATGTGGGAACTGGCAGAGGATGCTGCTAAGGTTCTGACGTTCTGATCGAAACGGAAAGGAGGCCCCTATGGCAACCGTGAACGGCTGCGACATCCCTGAAAATCTGTACTACTTCCTGGAAAAACACTGCTGGGCGCTGCCCGTCGAATCGGGCAAGGTGCGCGTGGGCGTGACCGTCGTCGCCACCAAAATGGCCGGCAACCTGACCGCCGTCACGCCGCGTTCCAAAAAGATCGGCGGCGAACTGGAGCGCGGCAAAAGCATCGGCACCATGGAGAGCAGCAAGTACGTCGGCCCCATCCCCACGCCGGTGACCGGCATCCTGGCGGGCGTCAACGAAGCCATCAAGGACAACCCGAACCTGGTCGTGGCAGACCCCTACGGCAAAGGCTGGATCGCCGAGTTCGATGTCCCTGACTGGGAAGCGCAGAAGACCGAGCTGCTGACCGGGCAAGCGGCTGTGGAGGCCTACAAGCAGTTCATGGCGGAGCAGGGCTTCTCCTGCGCCTGATCCTGCCCACCGGCACAGCTGTTGTGCCCGGCAGGCGCTCACCTCAAAAGAATATACCACAGAGGGTGACCATGTTTCAGAACAAAGATGACACGGTTTATGAAGTGCTGCAAAAGCGCGGAGTCTCGCGGCGTGATTTCCTGAAAATTGCGACTATTACAACGGCAGTTCTTGGCCTCGAATATACGCAGGTCGGGCGGGTGATCGCCCAGTTGGAAACCAAGCCGCGCGTGCCGGTGATCTGGCTGCACTTCCAGGACTGCACCGGCTGTTCGGAGGCAATTACACGTTCGTTTAACCCCGGCCTGGCGAGCCTGATTTTGAACGATGTCTCGCTGGACTATCACGAAACGCTGATGGCGGCGGCGGGGCATCAGGCCGAAGCGGCCAAGAAGGCCATCATGGATGCCAACGCCGGCAGCTATGTGCTGGTGGTCGAGGGCAGCATTCCTACCGGCTTCGGCATGACCAGTATCGGCGGGCGGGCGGCGGATGACATCCTCAAAGAAGCCGCTGCTGGCGCGCTGGCGATCATCGCAGTGGGCAACTGCGCCACCTTCGGCGGTATCCCCGCCGCCAAACCCAACCCGACCAACGCGCACGGCGTCTGGGATTTAGTCAAGGACAAGCCCATCATCAACGTGGCGGGCTGCCCGCCCATCCCGGAAGTGATGACCAATACCATCGCGCATATCCTGGTGCTGGGGACGCTGCCGGAACTGGACGCGCTCAACCGTCCGAAAATGTTCTACGCCCAGACGGTGCATGACCGCTGCGTGCGACGCGGGTTTTACGATGCCGGTCTGTTCGCCAACAGTTTTGGCGACGATGGCTACAAGGCCGGCTACTGCCTGTTCAAGCTGGGCTGCAAAGGCCCGACCACCTATAACGCCTGCGCGTCGCTCAAGTGGAACGAAGGCACGAGCTGGCCGGTGCAGGCCGGGCATCCCTGTCTGGGCTGTTCAGAGCCGGGCTTCTGGGACGCCGGCGGGTTTTATCAGGGGCAGAGCGCGCTGATTGATGTCCCCGGCCTGACCGCTGCGGCGGGCGCGGCTGCGGTGGGCATCGCGGCGGGCGTCGGTACGGCTGCTGCCAACGCGGCCAGCAAACACCGCGCCGAGCAGGCGACACCTTCCCAGGTGCCGGCTGACGACAAGGAGAAAAAATCATGAACTGGACGGATGCCATGCATTTTGTGCGCGGGCCGTTGTTTAGCGCCGCGCTGCTGTTCTTCATTTTTGGGATGCTCTACCGGCTGGTGACGGTGATCGCCCTGGGCTGGAAGCGTGACCACGCGCCGGCCAAAAGCAGCAAAGTCGTCGGCGGCGTGTTGAACGTGCTGCGCAGCGCCATCATCTTTCCGTTCGTGCCGCGCATTCGGGAAGCGGCCAACCGCAACCCGATCACTTATTTGGCGGGCGGCATCTTCCATGTCGGCCTGTTCGTGGTGGTGATGCTGGGCGCGGCGCACGTCCTGGCGTGGGAGTCGGTGCTGGGCTTTCGCTGGCCGACCCTGCCGCTGCCGATTATTGATTTCTTCGCCGCCATCAGCATCATCGCCCTGATCGTGCTGTTTTACAACCGGCTATCGAACCCGGTGCTGCGGCTGCTCACCCGCACGCCGGACTATATCAACCTGCTGGTTGTTTTCCTGCCGTTTTTGACCGGCTTTTTTATGACCCACCGGCTGCTCCTGCCCTACGAGCGGATTTACACCATCCATGTCTTGACGGTTGACATCCTGTTGATCTGGATTCCGTTAAGCCGGATTTCACATTTTATGTTTTATTTCATCACCAAGCCAAGACACGGCGCGCGTTTTGCACAGCGCGGCGCGAAACCTTAACGGAGGTGTCGGATGGCAACCAATGGCAAAATACGCGAAACAGCGTTGAACACGTACATCAAGGAAGTGGGCGGGGCGGTGGCCGCGCAGCTTGAAGCCTGTACCCGCTGCGGTATCTGCGCCGAAGCCTGCCACTTCTACCTCGCCACCGGCAAACCGGAATACACCCCGATCTGGAAGGTCGAACTGGTCAAACGGCTGTATGAACAGCGATTCACCCCGCTGGGACGCCTGAAAGTGGCGCTCGGCCTGGCAAAACCGGTTTCCGAAGCCGAACTGCGCGAATGGGTTGAATACGACTATCATGCCTGTACCATGTGCCAGCGCTGCTCGCTGGTCTGCCCGATGGGCATCCAGATCGGCGACCTGATTCACATGGCGCGGTCGGGTTTGCAGGCCGCCGGTTTAACGCCGGAGGATTTGCAGCAGGCGCTTGATAACCAGCTTGAGATAGGCAGCCCGCTCGGCGTGGACGACGATACCTTCGACGAACGCATGGAGTGGATACAGGAAGACTGGGAAGTTGACCTGCCGATAGACAAACCGGGCGCTGAGGCGCTGCTGGTCTTTTCGTCCATCGAGATCATGAAGTTCCCGGACAACATCGCCGCCATCGCTAAAATCCTGGATGCCGGCGGCATCCGGTGGACGATGAGCAGGGAAGCGCGCGAAGCGACCAACTTCGGCCTGTACGCCGGTTCGGACGAACTGGAGACGTTCATCGCTCAGCGCGTGATCGGCCCGGCCAAACGCATGGGCGTCAAGCGGGTGATCGTGTCGGAATGCGGCCACGCCTACGACAGCCTGCGCTTCCGCATCGCCAGCCTGATGGGCGAGACGCTGCCGTTTGAAATCGTCCATATCACCGAGGTGATCGGTGAACTGCTGGACAGCGGCAGGATCAAAATCAAACCGGGCGTCCTCGATGAAAAAGTGACCTTCCACGACGCCTGCAAGATTCAGCGGCGCGGTGGCAACTTTGACCAGCCGCGCCAGGTGTTGAAACAGCTGGCCGGCGATCAGTTTGTCGAGATGACACCCAACCGCGAAGAAGCCTTCTGCTGCGGCGGTGGCGGCGGCGTCATCGCAACCAAAGCTGCCGACACGGTGCGCCGCGCCGCCTTCACGGTCAAAATTGACCAGGTTCAAAAGACCGGCGCTAAAAAAGTCGCCATGACCTGTTCCAACTGCCGCCTTCAATTTCTGGACTGCGTGGATCACTTCGCGCTGGACTGGGAAGTGCTGGGCATCGCGCAGCTTGTCGCCGATAACCTGGTGAAATGAGAGAGGACATTCTCATGGCAGAGCGTATTGTAGTTGATCCCATTACTCGTATCGAAGGCCATTTACGCATCGAAGCGGAACTGGACGCGGCCAATACCATCACGGCGGCCTACAGTTCCGGCACGCAGGTGCGCGGCATCGAAATCATCCTGCGTGGGCGCGACCCGCGTGATGCCTGGGCGTTCACCCAGCGTGTCTGCGGCGTTTGCACCACTGTGCATTCGTTCGCGTCGCTGCGCGCCGTAGAAGACGCGCTGGACATCACCATTCCCAAAAACGCCAACCTGATTCGCAACCTGATGGTCGCCCAGCAGTTCGTTCACGACCATGTGATGCACTTTTATCACCTGCACGCGCTGGACTGGGTGGACATCGTTTCCGGGCTGGACGCCGACCCGGCGGAGAGCGCCAGCATCCAGCAGGCCATCTCGCCGAACTATCCCAACGCTTCCCCGGCCTACTTCAAGAAGGTTCAGGATCAGGTCAAGGCGATTGTGCAAAGCGGCCAGTTGGGGCTGTTCGCCAACGCCTACTGGGGACACCCGGCCTACAAGCTGCCGCCGGCGGTTAACCTGCTGGCGACGGCGCACTACCTGGAGGCGCTGGATTGGCAGCGCGAAGTCGTCAAACTGCACGCCCTGTTCGGCGGCAAAAACCCGCACCCGAACTTTGTGGTGGGCGGCGTGCCGACGGCCATCAACCCGGCGGGCGACCTGGCGCTGAACGCCGAAGGTCTGAGCCTGATTAAAAACGTCATCAGCAGCATCCAGACCTTCGTGGATCAGGTTTACCTGCCCGACCTGCTGGCGATTGCCCCGTTCTACAAAGAGTGGGCCGGCTACGGTGAAAACGGCGGCAACTTCCTTAGCTGGGGCGAGTTCCCGCTGGACGACCCGCGTGATACCGCCAACCAGTTCGTGCCGCGCGGCGCCATCATGGATCGTGACCTGTCCAACATCATTGATCCAGACCCGAAGGACTTCGCCGAAGTTAAAGAGTTCATCGCGCGTTCGTGGTACGACTACGAAGGCGGCAAGGACAGCGGCCTGCACCCGTTCGAGGGCGAAACGACGCTCAACTACAGCGGCCCGACGCCCCCTTATGACTTCCTCGAAGTGGATAAGTCCTACAGTTGGATGAAAGCGCCGCGCTTCCGCGAGAAACCGATGGAAGTCGGCCCGCTGGCGCGCGTGCTGGTGATGTATGCCAGCGGCAACGCGCAGATCAAGGAACTGGTGGACTCGACGCTGGCCGCGCTGGATGCGCCCATCGAAGCCGTTTTTTCGACCCTGGGGCGCACCGCCGCCCGCGCCATCGAAACCAAAGCCATCGCCGACCAGATGGCGGTCTGGAACGACGAACTGGCCGCCAACATCGCCGCCGGCGACCTGCAAAACTGGAACGGCGTCCGCTGGGAGCCGCGCACCTGGCCGGCCCATGCGGAAGGTTTCGGCTGGCACGAAGCGCCGCGCGGGGCGCTGGGGCATTGGGTGGTCATTGACGGCGGCAGGATCAGCAATTACCAACTGGTCGTGCCGACGACCTGGAACGGCTCGCCGCGTGACCATCTGGGGCAGCCCAGCCCCTACGAGTCGTCGTTGGTCGGCACGCCGATGGCCGATCCGGAACAGCCGTTAGAGATCCTGCGCACCATCCACAGCTTCGACCCCTGCATGTCCTGTGCCATCCATCTGATAGATGTGAACGGGCAGGATTTGGGCGAAGTGGATGCCACGCCTGGCCTGTCGTGCCGCGTGTTGTAACCGCTCCGGCAAACATTTCAGGGCGCAGTCGTTCGCGGCTGCGCCCTCATCCCGGCAGGTCGAAATTGCAGTACACCTCACCCCTTCCAAACCTGCGGTTCTGCCTCAGCCTCTCCAACAAACGGAGCAGCAGGGGTGAGGTCGAAAAACCGCAGCCGGAAAATGTAACAATACGTAAGCCGTCGGCGTCTAATACTTGAGGTGAGTGAATGATTCCCAACAAAGCAGACCGGCATGTACTGGTGCTGGGCATCGGCAACATTCTGAATTCGGACGAAGGCGTCGGAGTTCATGCGGTGCGCGCGCTTCAGGCTAAACATGGTGAACCGGAAACGTTCGCGCTGCTGGACGGCGGCACGCTGGGGCTAAACCTGCTGCCGCTGGTGGACGACGCCACACATCTGCTCATCCTGGACGCGGTGGACGCCGGCAAACCCGCCGGCACGCTGGTTGAACTGCATGGCCGGGAGATCCCGCTGTTTGGTGGGGCGAAGCTGTCCGAACACCAGCTTACGTTCCAGGAAGTGCTGGGGCTGGCGCTGCTGCGCGGCACGCTGCCGGAACACCTGGCATTGTTGGGGGTGCAGCCGGCCAATCTGTCCATCGGCCTGGATTTGAGTCCGGTGGTGGCGGAGACGCTGCCCCGGCTGTACGAACGCGCCGAGGCGCTGCTGGCGGACTGGCAGGCATTACCCGCCGGTGACAGCCGTTAGCGCCTGATATGACATTTGGCCGCCGACAAATGTCTGCCGATCGGTTACAATTTTAAGTGATTTTGACCGTTTTTTACTAATCCATCCTTTGAGGACGATATGGATCTTTACAATCTTGGCACCGTTCCCTGGCTGGACAGCCAGCTGCTGTATCATGCGCTGGCCTACCTGGGGCGCGAAGGATTATTTTTGCTCCAGCCCGGCGAGCCTTACGTCTGCCTGGGGTATCACCAGACCGCCGCGCAGGAAGTCGAAGCCGATTATTTGCAGCAGCACAATATCCCGCTGTTCCGGCGCGAAGTCGGCGGCGGCGCGGTCTACCTGGATCGCGGGCAGTTGTTCTACCAGCTCATCGTGCGCGCCGACCGCCCGGACGTGCCGGCCTTCAAAGACGCTTTCTACCGCAAATTCCTGGGGCCGGTCGTGGAAACCTTCCGCGATTTTGGCGTCGAGGCGTCCTTCAAGCCGGTGAATGACATCATCGTCAATAACCGCAAAATCTCCGGCAACGGCGCGGCAGAAATCAACGGCATGATGATCCTGGTCGGCAACTTTTTGATGGACTTCAACTACGAAATGATGGCGAAAAGCCTGCGCGTCCCGGACGAGAAGTTCCGCGACAAAGTGCAGAAGTCGCTGTCCGACGCGCTGACCACGCTCAGGCGCGAACTGGGCGAGGCCGCGCCCACGCTGGAGCAGCTTTCGGCGCGTTTGATCGAACGCTACCAGCCGCTGCTGGGCGAACTGACCCCCCGTGAAGTGGACGACGAACTGCGCGCCGAGGCCGAACGCCTGTGGCGCGAGCAGTTCAGCGACCCCGCCTGGCTGACCGCCAACGACCGCCGCAAAACCGATCTGCGTTCGGTGCGCATTGCCGAAGGCGTGCGGGTGATCGAACGGGCCTATAAATCGCCCGGCGGCCTCATCCGCGCCACGGCTATCGAACGGGATGGCCGTTTGACCAGCGTTCACCTGTCCGGTGACTTTTTCCTGTTCCCGGCTCACAGCCTGCCTGATCTGGAAGCGGCGCTCGAAGGCGTTGAGGCAGATGCCGCCGTCGTCGAAGCAGTGATCGCCGCCTTCTTTGAAAGCCAGCAGGTCGAAGCGCCCGGTGTCACGCCGTCCGATATTGCCGTTGCGCTGCTGCAATAATCGCTCGTTGGTGGAGTTCCGATGCTTGATATTCACGCCCTGCAAGTGTTTTACGAGGCGACCCAGACGGGCAGCTTTACGGCAGCTGCCCGCGCGCTGAATATGACACAACCGGCTGTCAGTATGCAGATCAAGGCGCTGGAAGATTACCTGCAAGTTCAGCTTTTTGAGCGGCAGGGGCGCTCGGTGCGGCTGACGAAAGCGGGTCAGGCGCTTGTGCCGTATGCCCGGCAGATTATCGAGATGACCGTCGGGGCGGAAAAACTGCTGCGCGGCGCGAACGGCGCGGTGATGGGCAACCTGACCATCGGCACCAGCGTGCCGTCGGCCAACAGCGTGCTGGTGCATCTGATCGCGCGGTTTCAGAAGTTGTATCCCAACGTGCGGATTACCCTGCCGCTGGTCAGCCAGGAAGAACTGCTGGACAAACTGACCAGCGGCATTTATGACTTCGGCGTGATGAACGTCATCAACCGCTGCGAGCAGATCACCTGTATGCCGTTTTTCGAGGATCGCATTGTGCTGGTCGCGCCGACCGGAGCTTCTTTCAAACTTGGGCGCGAGATCGAACCGACGGCGCTGCTTGATGAACCGTTCGTCTGCCAGGATCATCACTCGGCCTGCCGGTACGCGGTCGGTGACGCCCTCAAAGCCTTCGGCATCGAAGTCAGCGAACTGAATATCCGCATGGAAATCGGCAGCCACAGTGCCATCATCGCCGCCGTCGAACACGGCATCGGGCTGTCGTTCCTGTCGCTGCTGGAAGTCGCGCCGGCGCTGGCGCAGGGGCATCTGCGTATCGTGGATGTGCGCGACCTGCACCTGGTTACGCATGTGCATCTGGCGGCGTGCAGCACCCACATCACCACGCCGGTGGGCATGAAGTTCCTGGCGTTCATGGAACACCCGCAGACGCTTGCCCACATTCGCCTGCTGACGCAGGGCGCAGCATCAGGTGTGCAGTATGCATGAACTTCCGGTCACGCAGAGCATCCTGGAGATCGCGCTCCGGTATGCCGGCGAAAAAGACGCCCGACGTATCACGCATCTGTACCTGGTGATCGGCGATCTGTCCTCCATCCTTGACGACTCGGTGCAGTTTTACTGGGACATCATCAGCCGGGGGACGATTGCCGAAGGGGCGGTGCTGCACTTCCAGCGTGTGCCGACGCGCATGGTGTGTTTTGAGTGCGGCAGTACCTATCTGCCGGAGCGTGGCACGCTGGCCTGCCCGGTCTGCAACAGCGCGCTGGTGCAGGTGGCCGCCGGCGATGAATTCCGGCTGGACGCGATAGACATTGAAACCGACGACTGACG
>JACAES010000064.1 GCA_013388735.1 Chloroflexota bacterium
CTTCGCCACGCCCTTCACCGAAGAACACGAGATGTTCCGCAAATCTGTGCGGAGTTTTGTCGAAAAGGAGCTGAACCCCCACTGCGACGAGTGGGAAGAAGCCGGCACCTGGCCGGCGCATGACATCCTCAAAAAGATGGGCGCGCTCGGTTTCCTCGGCCTGAACTACGCGGAAGAATACGGCGGCGCAAACGCCGACATCTGGTTCACCGTCGTGCTGGCGGAAGAACTGGGGCGCTGCCGCTGCGCCGGCGTGCCGATGGGCATCCTCGTCCACACCGATATGTGTACCCCTGCCCTGGCGAAATACGGCTCGCACGAACTCAAAAAACAGTTCCTCGAACCGGCCATCAAGGGTGAAATGGTCGGCTGCATCGGCGTCACCGAACCGGGCGCAGGCAGCGACGTGGCGGGCATCATCACCCGCGCCGAGCCGGACGGCAATGATTACGTGATTAATGGCAGCAAGATGTACATCACCAACGGCGCGCAGGCCGACTGGGTGTGTCTGCTGGCGCGCACCACACCGGGACGCGGTTATAAGGGCATGTCGCTCATCATGGTGCCGACCAACACACCGGGTTTCAGCGTCAGCCGCAAGCTGGAGAAGCTGGGCAACCGCAGCAGCGACACCGCCGTGCTGACGTTCGAAAACGCCCGCGTGCCGCAGTCAAACCTGATCGGCGCGGAAGGTATGGGCTTTTATTTGCAGATGGAGCAGTTCCAGATGGAACGTCTGGTCGGCTCAATTTCCGCCACCTCCGGCATGGAACAAGCTGTGCGCGAAACCATGAAATACTGCTCGGAGCGCGAGACGTTCGGCCAGCCGTTGATTCATAATCAGTGGATTCAGTTCAAGCTGGTGGAACTGCTGACCGAAATCGAAGCCCTGCGCCACCTGAACTATCACTGCGCCGCCCTGATGGAATCGCAGGCCGCGCCGGAAGAAGTCACGCGCATCGCCAGTATGTGCAAGCTCAAAGCCGGGCGGCTGGCGCGCGAGGTAGGCGACACCTGCATCCAGTTTTACGGCGGCATGGGTTACATGGAAGAAACCTGGATTTCGCGTTACTACCGGGACGCGCGGCTACTGTCGGTCGGCGGCGGCGCAGACGAAGTGATGATGGGCATCATCGCCAAGCTGGAAGGCATGATGCCGTCGCGCAAGAAGGCGGAAAGCTAAAACAGAAAATATCTAAAGAAGTTATCAGTTGCCGGCTTCCAGAAAAATCTGGTGACTGGAAACCGGCAACCAAAGAGATTAATGGCTATGACCTATCGCATTGGTTCGGCACAAGGGTTTTACGGCGACGATGTAATGAAGGCGCTGCCGATGATTACCGGCGGCCACGTGGACGTGGTGTGTTTCGAGGCGCTGTCGGAACTGACGCTGGCGATTCTGCAAAAAGACAAACTGGCGAACCCCAAACGCGGCTACACCTTCGACCTGCGTATTATCGCGCAGAAGATTCTGCCGGAAGCGTTCAAACGCAAAATTCCGCTCATCACCAACGGCGGTGGCCTCAACCCGCAGGCGGCGGCGGAGATGGTGCGCGAGACGACGGCGGGGATGGGATTAAGCGGGCTGAAGATCGCGGCGGTCAGCGGCGACGACGTGCTGGCGCGGCTGCCGGAACTTCAGGCGGCGGGCGAAGACCTGGCTCATATCGAAACCGGCGAACGGCTGGCGGATAGTCCCAACCAGAATCTTGTCACCGCCAACGTGTACCTGGGCGCGGCGCCGCTGGTCGAGGCGCTGCAAAACGGCGCGGACATGGTGATTACCGGGCGCGTGGCCGACCCGTGCCTGTACCTTGCGCCGCTGGTGGCACTTTACGGTTGGGCGTGGGATGACTGGGACAAACTGGCAGCGGGCATCGTCTGCGGGCATCTGCTGGAATGTACCGGGCAGGTGGTCGGCGGTAACAGCCTGGCGCTGGTCAACCACACCAACGCGGTGGAACTGCCCTACCTGGGGTATCCGATTGCCCACGTCGAGGCCGACGGCAGTTTCATCATCACCAAAACGCCAGACACGCCCGGCTGCGTGACGCTGGAAACCGTGAAAGAGCAGTTGCTATATGAGGTTCACGACCCAACCAGCTACCTGACGCCGGACGTGGCCGCCAACTTCACGACGCTGCGGCTGGAAGACGCCGGCGAAAACCGGGTGCGCGTATCCGGCGTGACCGGCAGGCCGCGCCCCGATAAACTGAAGCTCAACGCCGGGCGGCTGGAAGGTTTCATGCGGGAACTCATTTTCACGGTCGGCTGGCCGGAAGCGTGGCGTAAAGTCGAGCAGATGAAAGCCATGCTGGGCGAAATCCTCAGCCGGCTGCCGGGCATCGAGCGCGTCGAGTACAGCTATCTTGGTTTGAACAGCCTGTACGGATCGGTGGCGGCACTGCCGGAAGACCCGCTGGAAATCATCGTGCGGGTGATGTTCACGGCGCAGGATCAGGATACGCTCAAAAACGCGGTGCGGCAGATCATGACGACCGGACTCAGCGGCCCGGCGGGCATGAGCGTCAGCGGCACGACCGTCGGCGCAGAACCGCGTTACGTGATCGGCCTGTGGCCGACGCTGGTCGGGCGAGACAAGGTGCAGCCGACGGTAGAATACTTCGACGTGTAACCACATTTAGCAGCTGGATATGCCCGATGTTCACCCTTGACCGGCAGGAGCGCATTCGACAGCGATACAAGGCCATAAAACCCGGTTATCGCCACGCGCTGGAAATCTACAAAGCACTCATGGATGACCTTGTGAGCGAGGACACGTGCCTGCTGGATGCCGGCTGCGGGCCGGGCGGGCTGGTCAAGGAGTACGTCGGGCGGGCGAAGCTGGTGGTGGGGACTGACCGCTACGCCACCACATTCACGCATCTGGCGGAAATCCCGACGCTGGTCGAAGCAAGTTTGGATGAACTACCCTACCCGGCCAATACCTTCGATC
>JACAES010000031.1 GCA_013388735.1 Chloroflexota bacterium
ACCGTTGCTCCCGTGAGGGAGTGTCTTCACCCAAGACCATTATGCCACGAAAGGAGCAAGAGCGCATTCATCCACCCGCTAAAGCTGGTGGTTTCCTGCGCCAAATCTTATGAACAGCAGCCAGAAAACCGGGATGGTGAGCGAAAAGATGTATTCGAACCGCAGCCAGAATAACATAAGGGGCAGCGTGGCGGAAAGCAGTTCGAGCGCGTAAGTGAGCATGAAACCGGCGGCAGCCAACGCAAAAAACAGGAAGAACCAGGCGGCACGGTTGGAGCGATGGCGCCAGGCCACCAGCGCGAAGATGATGACCGGGATGCTGCCGATAATGAGCGGAATTGCGTAGGGATTAAACTGCCAGACCCACATACGAATAACCAGTCTCCGTTATCTGGCGCTTATAGTATTATCGCCCCGTTCGTGCTTTTGCGCTTGCGGTGAATGTGAAAAATGGCCGAAAGCGGCTGCCGGGTGCGCTTGTGAAAAACTGGACAGAATATTACGGATACGATACAATGCCCTGGCCTGTATGGTGCATTCGAACTCTCCGGTATAAGCCGTAATGTATTGACAAGGAGTCCCAAATGGCACAAGCCTCCAGCGATATTTTGCAATCGTTGTTACAGCAAGTCCAGGATTTCCAGCCCAGCGTTGAAACCTATGAAGTGGGGTTTGTTGAAGAAGTTGGCGATGGCATTGCCCGTGTGACCGGCCTGGACAACATCCGGTTAAGCGAACTGGTGCGCTTTAGTAACGGCTCGGTCGGCATCGCCTTCAACCTGGAAAGCGATAATGTTGGTGTCATCGTCATCGGCGATTACGACGATATTCAGGAAGGCGACGAAGTGCGCCCGCTGGGCCGCATCGCCTCCGTACCGGTTGGTATGGGTCTGGTGGGGCGTGTGGTGGATGCGCTGGGCAACCCGGTTGATGGCAAAGGCCCGATCAGTTCCAACCAGTTTTATAATGTCGAGCGGATCGCTCCCGGCGTCATCGAACGCCGTAACGTGTATCGCCCGGTGCAAACCGGCATCGTCGCCATTGACTCGATGACGCCTATCGGGCGCGGCCAGCGCCAGTTGATTATTGGCGACCGACAGACCGGCAAGACGGCGATTGCGATTGATACCATCATCAACCAGAAGGGCAAGGACCTGTTTTGCATCTACGTGGCGATTGGCAAACGGCGCGGCGAGGTGGCGCGGTTGGTGTCGCTGCTTGAAGAATACGGCGCGATGGAATATACCATCGTAGTGGTGGCGTCGGCTTCCGACCCGGCGGCGATGAACTACATCGCCCCTTATGCCGGCTGCGCAATGGGCGAGTGGTTTATGGAAAACGGCAAGGATGCCCTGGTGGTGTATGACGATCTGTCGAAACATGCCTGGGCCTACCGGCAGGTATCGCTGCTGATGCGGCGTCCGCCCGGTCGTGAAGCGTATCCTGGCGACGTGTTTTATCTGCACAGCCGCTTGCTGGAACGCGCCGCGCAGCTAAGCGAGGCACGCGGCGGCGGCAGCCTGACCGCCCTGCCGATCATCGAAACGCTGCTGGGCGATATGTCGGCTTACATTCCGACCAACGTGATTTCCATCACCGACGGGCAGCTTTATCTCGAAGGTGAGCTGTTTTATGCCGGTGTGCGCCCGGCGATCAACGTCGGCACCAGCGTGAGCCGCGTCGGTGGTGATGCGCAGACGAAAGCCATGAAGAAGGTGGCGGGCGGTTTGCGTCTCGATCTGGCGCAGTTCCGGTCGCTGGCGGCTTTCGCGCAGTTTGGCTCCGACCTGGATAAAGCCACGCAGCAGCAGCTTGATCGCGGTCTGCGCCTGACGGAACTGCTCAAACAGCCGCAGTACCAGCCGCTGTCCCTGTCCGATCAGGTGGCGCTTATTTACGCCGGCACGCGCGGGATGATTGACCATGTTCCGGTCGAGAAGGTTAAGGACTGGCAGGCAGCATTTTTGCGCGCGTTTAATACCCAGTATGCGGCGATTGCCGGCGCCATTATGGAAACGAATGCCTTGGGCGATGATCTGGAAGCCAGGCTCAAAGATGCCATTGCAACGTTTAACGCGGGCTGGAGCCAGTAAACGGCGAGGGGAAGCCGTCCCCCACAGAACCGAAGGAGCGATAAATGGCGACAGCACGTGAGATTAAAAAACGCATCAGAAGCATCAAGAACATCTCCCAGATCACGCGGGCGCTGGAAGCCGTGTCGGCTTCGCGGGTGCGGCGCGCGCAGGCGCGGGTGCTGGCGAGCCGCGCCTTTGCCGAAAAAGCCTGGGAAATTCTGCTCAACATTCAGAATATGTCCACCGGTGGCGTGCCGCTGCATCCGCTGTTAACCGCCCGTGAGGACGTGAAGCAGGTGATGGTAGTTCTGATCACATCTGATCGTGGGCTGGCCGGGGCGTACAATGCCAATATCATCCGTATGGCGCAGCGGTTCGCCATGCGGCTGAATAAACCCGTCCGTTACGTCACCGTTGGCCGCAAGGGGCGCGACTCGTTGGTGCGAGTGGGCGCGAACGTGGTCGCGGAGTTCAGCTATTTGCCTGCCGAGCCGAAGATGGCCGACATTTCACCGATTGCGCGGCTGGCGATTGATGAATTCCTCAGCGGCACAGTGGATGATGTATTCATCGCCTATACCGATTTTATCAATACGCTAACGCAGCGCCCTACGGTGCTGCGCTGGCTGCCGTTGATGCCTTATCGTACTGAAGATCGGGTGATGGCGGAGTTCGTCAAGGATGTGCCGATGGTGAGCGATACACGCTCCGACTACGAATACGAGCCGGATGCGTCCGCCATTCTGGAAGAAATCGTTCCTCGGTTTACCGAGCTTCAGCTTTATCAGGCGCTTCTGGAAAGCCAGGCCAGCGAACATTCCGCGCGTATGGTGGCGATGCGCAACGCCTCCGATAACGCCGTGCAGCTTACTGCCGATCTGACGCTGGAATACAACAAGGCGCGGCAGGCCGCTATCACGTCGGAAATTCTGGACATTGTGGGCGGCGCGAGCGCCTTGCAGCAGTCTATTGATGATCTGGCCGAGGCCATTCTGGCGGCTGCGTCAGCGGCTACCAATGGGCATAAAGCCCCTGAGCCTGCTCCGGTTGCGAAAGCGGATAAGCCGGACGATCTGACGGTGATCGAGGGGATCGGCCCGAAGATGGCGTCGGCTTTGCGGGCAGCGGGTTTTAACCTGTACAGCCAACTGGCTGCTGCCAGCGAAGCGCAGTTGGTGGCCGCACTGGAAGCTGCCGGACTGCGTTTTGCGCCCAGCCTGCCGACCTGGCCGGAACAGGCAGCTTTTGCAGCGCGCGGGGATTGGGATGGCTTAAAACAGTTTCAAGATCAACTGGTAGCTGGGCGCAAAGCCCACAACGATGAAGGAGCATAAGGATGGCAGAAGTTCAAGGGCGTATTACCCAGGTGTTGGGCGCGGTCGTTGATGTGGCGTTTCCCGCCGGCCAGCTCCCGGATATTTTTGAAGCGATCCGCGTCCCGCGTGAAGGACAGGATGATCTGATCCTCGAAGTGCAAACCCTGTTGGGCGACGGCGAGGCGCGCACGGTGGCGATGGATACGACCGATGGGTTGCAGCGCGGCGTGCCGGTGTATGCGACCGGCTCCGCTATTACCGTGCCGGTTGGCGAAGCCTCTCTGGGGCGCATCTTTAACGTGCTGGGCAAGCCTGTTGACGGCGGCGAAGCTGTGCCGTCTGGCGTGCCGCGCCGCCCGATCCATGCCTCCGCGCCCAGTTTTGAGGAACAGTCCACGCAGATCGAAGTGTTTGAAACCGGCATGAAGGTGATTGACCTGGTTGCCCCGATGACCAAAGGCGGCAAAGTCGGCATCTTCGGCGGCGCTGGCGTGGGCAAAACCGTGACGATCATGGAGCTGATTAACTCGATTGCCACCCAGCACGCCGGCCTGTCGGTGTTCGCCGGTGTGGGCGAGCGCACCCGCGAAGGCACGCAGCTTTACGGCGAAATGAAAGAAGGCGGCGTGCTGGACAAACTGGCGATGGTTTTCGGTCAGATGAATGAGCCGCCGGGCGTGCGGTTGCGCGTGGCGCTTTCCGGCCTGACGATGGCGGAACACTTCCGCGATCAGGGCAAAGATGTGCTGCTGTTCATTGATAACATCTTCCGCTATTCGCTGGCCGGTTCGGAAGTGTCGGCGCTGCTGGGACGTATGCCCTCGGCAGTCGGCTACCAGCCCACGCTGGCCGACGAGATGGGGCAGCTTCAGGAGCGTATCACCTCTACCCGGCGCGGCTCGATCACCTCGATGCAGGCGGTATACGTGCCAGCGGACGACTACTCCGACCCCGCGCCAGTGGCCGTGTTCACGCACTTGGACGGGACGATTGCCCTGGAGCGTTCGATTGCTGCCCGCGCCATCTTCCCGGCGGTAGACCCGCTGGCAAGCACCAGCAAGGTGTTGGACCCCAACGTGGTCGGTGAGGAGCATTACCGGACGGCACGCGAGGTTCAGCAGGTGTTGCAGCGTTACAAAGACCTGCAGGACATCATCGCCATCCTGGGTATTGATGAACTATCGGATGATGACAAGCTGCTGGTGGCGCGCGCCCGTAAAATCGAACTGTTCCTCAGCCAGCCGTTTTTTGTGGCGACGCAGTTCACCGGGCGCGAAGGCCGTTACGTCACGGTGAAAGACACGGTGCGCGGCTTCCGCATGATTCTTGACGGCCAACTCGACTATGTGCCGGAGCAGATGTTTTATATGGCCGGGCCGATTGAGGACGTGTTGCAGCGTTACGAGCAGGCGCAGTAGAGGATGGTTGCGAAACCGGCCCTCTACGGAGGATTATTCTGATGCCTATTCACGTTGAAGTGGTGACCCAAGAAAAGAAGGTCTTCGAGGAGCCGAAAGCCGATATGGTGCTGATACCGGCCAGCGAAGGCGAAATGGGTGTTCTGCCGCATCACGCGCCGGTGCTGACGACGCTCGGATTTGGCGAAGTTGTCATTCGCAAGGGCGGCGCTGAGGAGCGTTTCGCCGTTTATGGCGGCGTGGTGGATGTTCGCCCGGATAAAGTGGTCGTGTTGGCCGATCTGGCCGAGTCGTCGTTTGAACTCGACATGCAGGCAATTGAATCCGCGCGTGAGCGGGCTGCCAGACTGCTGACGGAAGGTGTTCCGCCGGAGTTAAACCGGCAGGCCGCCCTGGAACTGCGGCGAGCCGAACTGGCGCTGAAGATCAAAAGCCGCCTGCAAGCGCGCGGCGCGGTGCTGCGGATTGTAGACCAGCAGGAAAACGACGAATAAAACGCACAGCAGGCAAAATGGGCGAGGGGTGTGGGTTGACCACACACCCCTCGTTTGATTCTGAGAACCGGAAGGAAAAAGCGACTATTTTCCGACGTTCAGTTTTTCCGGCAGGTTGATGAGGATGAATTCGGTATTATCCACCTCAACCCCGGGCCGGCGGCCTGAACTGAAGGGGAAGTTATTGTCGTTGATGACCAGCAGCGTATCTTCATCAATCGGGTAGACCGATTCGATGGTTACGAACGGGAAGCGGAAGATCGGGCCGAACCCGATAGCGCCTTCTTCCGGCTGCGTCAGGCCATCGCGGTCATAGATCGCCATCAGGTCGGCTACCAGGGTTTTGACCAGCGTTTGGCCGTCATCGCGGACTTCGTTCAGATTGATGCGGTAGACACGTTTGAAGGCCGCTTCCTTGCCCTGGGCGGGATCGCGCTCAATGACGAGGAATTCGGTGTCGTTGATGGCGGTCATTTCGCCAATGGCGTGAGTCGGGTAGCTCATGGGGTAGAACCAGAACTTGCCCGTATACTCACCGGCGGCCAGATCAAATTCCTGAATCAGCAGGCGTGTACGCACCGTATCGTCGAACATCACGCCCTCCATCAGCGGGTAGAGCATCGTGCCGCTGGTGTTGATCGCCATACCTTCAAAGCCACGGCTGCGCGGCAGATTGGCGGCGGCAAAACGTGCTTCGTTGTCGGCCAGACCAACGAAGTCCGGGTGATCCGGGGACTGAACATACTCTAGGCCGCGCGCGAACTCGGCCAGAACATCGGGATAGGGGGTGGGGATGGGGGCATCGAGCAGAACACCTTCAGCATCCACATGCAGCAGGAAGGGGCCGAATTCCTCACCAAACCAGAAGGTGCCATCCGGCGACTGGCGGAACGACTCAAGGTCGAAATCGGCACCGGTCAGCAGACGTTCGGGGGTATCTTCGTTAACAATCGGGAACGGAATAACCTTGTTCGGGTCGCTCAGTTGGGTGAAACCGAGGACTTCCACCGAACCGTCTGCGAAATCAACACGCACTTCGTAGAAGCGCAGCAGATAATCGGCGCTGTTCGATTTGTCACCGAAACCGTTATCGGACATGACCAGGTAGGTGCCGTTGTCGGTGGGCAGAACGGCACTCATGCCCTGCACGGGTTGGCTCTCGAACGGGAACATGCGGCCAAAGTAGTCGGTTGTTGGATCCTCTTCAGCGGCGCCGGAAGCGGGGCCTTCGGCGAAGGTGTCGGCAGGCAGCACGGCGAAACCTTCCAGTACGGGAATGCCGTACAGCGCGGCTTCATCCTGGGACTGGACGGTCGCCAGGCCGAGGATGCCGAAAACGACGACGATCAGGCAAACGGAAATTACACGACCTGCAAACGGACGAAACATGCGTAAATCTCCTTTTTCTAGCCCTGAACTTAGGTTTGAGTAGGGGCGAGGCGCGCCTGTGGCAAAGCCCTTACCGGCATTCGATACTAAATGTCACGCATTATCACATCGAAAAAACGGCTTTAACCCGCAGTTAACAGCCATGATGGTTAACTATAAAGAGCCATAACCTGTCCTTCGACTTTATCGGTCAGGATTTAAAGGTGGGTTGTGTGGTATACTCACCGTTGTTTTTATCAGCCAACACAATGGTATTCAGCCTATGGCACTGTTTGATAAAAGACTCGGCGTTGACCTGGGAACGGTCAACGTACTGATTTATGAAAACGGTCAGATTGTGCTGCAAGAGCCGTCGCTGGTGGCGCTTACGGCAGAAGATGAACGTATCGTGGAGATCGGTCAGCCCGCGCGGGAGATGCTGGGGCGGGTGGACGATGAGGATATACAGATTGTTCGCCCGCTTCGTGATGGAGTGATCGCCGATTATGAAGTGACCGAGGCCATGCTGCGTCATTTTTTTGACAAAATCGCGGGGCGCATTCGGCTGTTCAAACCAACGGTGATGATGTCCGTGCCGTATGGCGTAACCAGCGTCGAAAAGCGCGCCGTACACGAGGCCGCTCTGGCTGCCGGCGCGCGTGAGGCGCACCTGATCTGGGAGCCGCTGGCAGCGGCTATCGGCGCGGGGCTGCCGGTAGGGACGCCGGCGGGTGATATGGTCGTGAATGTTGGCGGCGGCATCACCGAGGCGGCGGTCGTCACCATGAACAACATCGTGCGGGCGGAGAGCGGGCGCGTGGGCGGCCTGCGCCAGGACGACGCGATTATCAACTATGTGCGCCGCAAGTACAATCTGACGGTCGGGCAGCCGACGGCAGAATCGATCAAAATCCAGGTCGGCGCGGCGGTCAATCTGCCGGAAGAAATGACGATGGAAGTACAGGGGCGCGATAACGTCAGCGGCCTGCCCAAGACTATCAGCATCAGCACCGGCGAGGTGGTCGAGGCCTTGCAGGAGCCGCTTTCGATGATCGCCGACGTGGCGAAAGCCGTCCTGGGTACGACCCCGCCCGAACTGGCCTCAGACATCATTGATCGGGGAATTGTGTTAACCGGCGGTGGCGCGCTGCTGCGGGGCATGGATCAATTCCTGACCCGTGAAACCGGCGTGCCGTGTTATCGTGCGGATAATGCGATGATCGCTGTGGCGGTGGGCGCGGGCCGGGCTTTGGATGACCCGGCGATCCTGCGCCGCATCATTCAGGTTTAAGGGATGTAATACGTCATGCGCTGCAACTGGACGACCGGATCAATGTACTGCACCCGCACATGCTCAGGGACGTTGAGGTTGATGGGCGCATAGTTAAGAATACCGTTTATCCCGGCGGCGATGAGCGCATTGGCGACTTCCTGAGCGTGTTCGGCAGGGACGGCCAGCATGGCGATTTTGATACCGCGCTGCCGGATAATGTCGGCCATGTGTTCGGTCGGCTCGATGGTGAAGTCCCCCACCCGGGCGCCAATTTTTGCCGGCGCATTGTCGAACACGCAGGCGATTCGGAAGCCGCGATTGGCAAACCCGCGATAATGCGCCAGCGCGCTGCCCAGGTCGCCCGCGCCGACCAGCGCGACCTCCCACTCGCGGTTTATCTTAAGCACCTGTTTAAGCTGGTCAATGAGATAAGAAATCTGGTATCCGGTGCCTTGTTTTCCAAAACCGCCGAAGTGAGACAAATCCTTGCGAATCTGAGCGGAACTGATGCCCAGTCGCTTCCCTAATTCGTGGGATGAGGTGACGGTTTGCCCTTCCTGAGCTAGGCGAGTCAGCGCCCGCAGATAGATCGGGAGACGACTGATAACAATATCAGGGATAGTGGGAGGCATGAACCTGTCTCCTTATCGAAGGCACGAGCTTGTGAAAAACCACGCATTTTAATATTACCATTTTAATCTTCTTAATGCCAGATTAGCTTTTGATCGGTCGGCGCCGTCTACAACTGAAAGCCGTCATAAGCTGTGATATGATGTGAAGAGACAACAACCATCGGTGAAAAGTGCATGTCGGTACGTCGCTCGTTAATTCTTCTGGCACTGTTGATGTTCTCGCTGCCGGCGCTCGCTTTTGCCTTTCGGACAAATACGCTGCGTCGTGGCGATCCGGTTCGCAACTGGCAGATCCATTCGATCCAGCGCGGCACTGTAGCCGTGACCGTCACGGCAATTGGTGTGATTGAAGCCGACACTACCGTTAAGCTCAGCTTCGTCGAGATGGGGCGGGTGGCAGAAGTGCTGGTGCAGCCGGGCGAAGTAGTGGAAGCAGGGGACATCTTGGCACGGCTGGCCGACGATAATCAGCGCATCGCTTACGAACAGGCCGTGCTGTCGCTGCGGCTGGCGGAATTGCAAAAACAGGCGCTTCTCGAACCGCCGGAGGAATGGGAGATTCGGGCGGCGGAAGCGAACGTCGCCAGCGCCCAGGCCGCGTATACCAGCATCCTGACCGCCATCTCTGATGACGAAATCCGCGCGGCAGAACTGCGCTACCAGCAGGCTTTGACGGCTGAAGCGGATGCCCGGAGCGCGCGGGTGGAAGCAGATGGCGGCTACCCTGACGAATATTATCAGATACTTGATGCGCAGATCGGCGCGGCGGCGTTTAATGTGGAGATCGCTCGCTTACAGTTGGAGGCGCTTCGTAACCCGGACAATGATGACCAGCTAGGGCTGGCGGGAGCGCGCATCGCCCAGGCGCAGCGTGAACTGGAACGGCTGAAAGCCGGGCCGAGTCCGACCGAGATTGACCGCGCCGATGTCGCCATCCGGCAGGCGCAGGTGCAGGTGGAGCAGGCTGAGTTGGCGCTGAACCGCCGTGCGCTGACCGCCCCGTTCAGCGGGCTGGTTTCGGTGGTGAACCTTGAGGAAGGGGTGCTGATCGTGGCCGGGCAGCCGGTGATCGAACTGGTGGACGCTGCGCCCTTGCGGCTGACGGTGCAGGTGGACGAGATTGATATCCGGCAGATTCAAACGGGTATGCCGGCGGACATCGAACTCGACGCGCTGCCCGGTCTGGCGTTCCCGGCTACTTTAGAGCAGATTGCGCTGCTGGGACGGAATGAAGAAGGCATCATCAGTTATGATGTCCGACTGCTGCTGGAAGCGCCCGACCCGCGCGTGCGCGTGGGCATGACCGCCGAGGCTTCGATCATCGTTGAAGATCGCCAGGATGTGCTGGTTGTGCCGAATAACTATATCCGGCTCGATCGGGATACCGATCAGGCTTTTGTTAACGTGCTGGCCCCGGACGGAACGTTAGATGAGAAAGCGATTACGCTGGGTCTGCGCGGGCAGGAAACCAGCGAGATTGTTTCCGGGCTGGCAGCCGGCGATATCATCGTGATTGATCTGGCCTCGCCGGGTTTTGAATTCCTGGGAGGGTAGCAGGTGAAAAAGATACTGCTGGGCGCGGCCATCCTGGCGGTTGCGGCAATACTTTTTAGGCAGGTCGCTCAACCGGGTGAAAGCGCCGAAAGCCAGGATGAAACACCGATCCAGGACGAAACGATTTTGGAAGTCGGCGATCTGGCCGTGACGGTCAGCGCCACCGGCACAATCACGCCGATTCGGCAGGTGGGGCTGGTGTTTGAGTTTTCCGCGCCGGTCGCCGAGGTGCTGGTGACGGAAGGCCAGCGGGTTGCAGCGGGGCAAGTTCTAGCGCGGCTGGATACGCGCGACCTGGACATCGCGCTGGAGAATGCCCGCGTCAGCCTGGACGCGCAGCAGGTCGCCTATGATGCGCTGACCGCGCCGCCGCGTGAGGTGGATATTGCCGTCGCGCAGGCGGCGCTGAACGTGGCGCGGGCGCAGTCGGGGACGGTGGCGCTGGGGGCGGAAAGCACGCAGCTTGAAATCGCGCGTATACAGGCGGAAATCGCCCGCAACCAGCTCTGGCAGTCCCAGCTTCAGCGCGATCTGGCCTATGCCGTTCCGCCGGTCGTGCGCGATTATCTGGAAGCCACCGGCCAGGAAGTGCCGGATAATTCGCAGGCCGCCAAAGACGATGTGAGGCCGGAGCTAAACCGCGCCGATTACGAAGTGTTGATCGCCGATGCGAATTTGGCCGCGCTCCAGAATGAGGGCGCGGACGTGGCTGGGCTTTCGGCGGCCTACGCGCAGATCGCCGCCGCGCAGTCCCAGCTTGAACGGCTGCTGAACGGCCCTTCGGAGATGGATTTGCAGATCGCCGGCATCCAGCTTCAGGTCGCGCAACTGGCGCTGGAGCAGGCCGAGGCCAATCGCAGCCGCGCTGTGTTAACCGCGCCGTTCGCAGGTGTGGTGGCGGAAAACAACCTGGTGGTTGGTGAGATGCCCCCACAGGGCGCGGCCATTCAGTTAGCCGATCTGTCCGGTTATTATGTGGATGTGTCGGTGGATGAAACCGACATTGTGGATGTGCGCGAAGGGCAGCGGACCACGCTGCTGCTGGACGCACTGCCGGGCGCAGTAATCACCGGGCGGGTGACGCGCGTGGCAGCGACGCCGGCGCGCGCCGGGCAGTTGGTGGCCTACGTCGTCCGTGTGACGCTCGACCTGACGAACGAGCCAGTGCGCGCCGGCATGACGGCGACGGCGACCATCCTGGTGAGCGAGCTTCAGAACATCCTGGTGCTGCCCAATCGTTTCGTCCGTATTGACCGCGCCACGCAGCAGGCTTATGTCACGGTGGAACGCCCCGGCGGGTTTGAGGAAGTTCCGGTTCAACTGGGGCTGCGCAACGACACCGACAGCCAGATCGTGAATGGCCTGGAAGCCGGCCAGCGTGTCGTGCTGCTGCCGCGCGCGACGTTTAACCCGATACCGGGAACGTAAACACTTCGGAGACTTTAGAGCAGCCGCCTATGTTGAAGTGGTTTAAACGCAACGGCAGCCAGCCGGAAATCGCCCGCGACGAACAGGGCAGGCGCGCCGTAATTGATGTGCGGGACATCACCAAAGTGTACCAGATGGGCGAGGTCGAAGTCCGGGCGCTGCGGGGCGTCAGCCTTCAGATTTACGAGGGCGAAGTGGTTTCGATTATGGGGCCGTCAGGTTCCGGCAAAAGCACACTGATGAACATCCTGGGCTGTCTCGATCAGCCCACGTCCGGCACCTATTATCTGGACGGCGTAGACGTAAGCGCCTTAAGCGAGAGTGACCTGGCGCGAATACGAAATAAAAAAATCGGTTTTGTGTTCCAGAACTTTAACCTGCTTAAACGGACGACGGCGCTTCGCCAGGTGGAACTGCCCCTGATTTACAGCCGGACATCGGGACGCTCAAAGAAGGCGCGCGCCGCGCTGGAGTCGGTTGGACTGGGGCAGCGCCTTCATCATCTGCCCAGTGAACTGTCCGGTGGCCAGCAGCAGCGTGTGGCAATCGCGCGGGCGCTGGTGACCGAACCGGCGATGATTCTGGCCGATGAACCGACTGGCAACCTGGACTCCCGGAGCGGCACGGAGGTCATGCAGATTTTCCAGCGGTTGAACCGGGAGCAGGGTATCACGACCGTGTTTGTCACCCATGACCCCTGGATTGCCCGGCACACGCAGCGTGTGATTATGCTGCGGGATGGGCGCATCATCGCCGACCGGCAGGTGGCCGAACCGCTGGTGGCCGGGGAGCAGGAGCGGCCTTCAGAAGCGGCGGAGATGGAGTCGTTGTTCCGGGACGCTTATTACGGCGGGGCGCAGGAAGAATACACCTGAGCGTTACACCGGGGAGCTTCGCGCTTGATGTGAGATGGCCGGGCTTGTTTTTCGAGCGGCGGTGTTAGCCTGGCTGCTGACGCCGGGGGTATCGGCGCGGCGGCTTGGAGGTAGATCGTGGATGTAGACGTACTAGAATCATTTCGCATCGCATTCGTCGGCCTGGCGACCAACCGTCTGCGCGCTGTGTTAACCACGCTGGGTATCATGATCGGGGTAGGGGCGGTGGTATCGCTGGTCAGCCTGGGGCGCGGTGTCGAAGCTTTCATCGCCGGAGAATTTCAGGCCTTGGGGTCGAATATACTGTTCGTGTTTCCATCCGCGCCCACTACCGGGACGCGCACAACCATCGAACCACTGACGACGGTTGAAGGCGCGGCGCTGGAAGACCCATCGGTTGCGCCCAGCATCCGGCAGGTGGCGATGGAGTTCCAGGTATGGAGTACGGTGGTGTACGGCTCGAAACGCGCGACGCTGGCGGTCGGTGGTGTGACGCCGAATTTCCAGGAAGTGCGAAACTGGCGGCCACGCCCCGGCGGCGCGTTCATCAGTTTGGCCGATGTCGAAGGCGCGGCGCGGGTGGCAGTGCTGGGGACGACCATTGTTGACCGGCTGTTCGGTGACAAAAACTTCGACCCTGTAGGGCGGACGATTCGCATCAACGACCGCACCTTCACGGTAATTGGCGTCATGGAAGAACGTTCCGCCGGTTTTTTGGGCGATGAAAACGACGTGGTGTTCATTCCACTCAGCACCGCCCAGACGCGGCTGGGCCGCGCCCGGACCCGCGACGGCGGCTACCGGGTGGATGTGTTTTACGTCGAAGCTGTTTCGGAAACGCGGATGGATTCCGCCGCGCGCGAGATTGAAGCCTATCTGAGCGAGGCGCATGGCATCACCTTTCAGGGCGAACAGGATTTCAGCGTCATCAATCAAGCCGATCTGTTGGATACGCTGGGGCAGATCACCGGCATCCTGACGGTCTTCCTGGGTTTGATCGCCGGGATTTCGCTGCTGGTGGGTGGCATCGGCATCATGAATATCATGCTGGTATCGGTGACAGAGCGCACGCAGGAGATTGGGCTGCGAAAAGCGGGCGGTGCGCGCGGGGGTGACATCCTGCTGCAATTCCTGATCGAGAGCGTGGTGCTGTCCATCCTGGGCGGCGCGATTGGCCTGGGCCTGGGCTGGGCGGCGGCGCAGATCGGCACGGCGCTGATTCCCGATCTTACGCTGTCGGTCAGCCTGGACGCGGTGCTGCTGGCGACGGCGGTCAGCAGTTTTGTCGGGGTATTCTTCGGGCTGTACCCGGCCAGCCGCGCGGCGCGGATGCGCCCGATTGAGGCGCTGCGGTTTGAGTAGCGCGTTTTACAAGCAGGCGGGAGCATGGGCGGATGTTTGAGAATTTCCGGGTGGCGATGATCGGCCTGCGCAGCAACAAACTACGCTCGGCGCTGACCATGCTGGGGATCACTATTGGCGTGGCGGCAGTCATCGTGCTGGTATCGCTGGGGCAGGCGGTTGAAAACTATGTCCGCGACCAATTCCTGGGCATCGGCACGAATCTGCTGATTGTTCTGGCTGCCCAGGACGACAGCGGCCAGACGCGCCGACTGACGCCGGACGAAGCGCGGGCGCTGGCCGACCCCTTTCGTGTGCCGGATGCGCTGTATGTGATGCCGCAGTACATCGTCAACCGGACGGCGACTTACGACGGGCGCGAGATCACGGCTCGCGTGCAGGGTGTGACGGCGGATTTTCTTACAGTCCGCAGCCGAGAGATTGTGGCGGGACGGTTTTTTACGCCGCTGGAAGTGGAAGGCCAGGCGCGGGTGGCCGTTCTGGGGGTGGAGATGGCCGAACGTCTGCTGCCCGGCGAGTACCCGATTGGGCAGAACATTCGCATCAACGGCGTGACGTTCCGGGTGGAAGGTTTGCTCAACCGCGTCGGCAGCCGAGGCGGTTTTGGCCCGAACGAAGATGATATAATCGTCGCCCCGATCACGACTGTGCAGGCGCGCCTGAGCGGCGAGCGCAGCCTGAGCGGCGAGCGCCCGCTGACCAATATCGTCATCCAGGCCCGCAGCGCCGAGACGGTGGCCCTGACGGCGCAACAGGTGCGCGAGACGCTGCGCGAAGAACGTAATATCAGCTTTCGAGATGAAGACAGTTTTGATGTCTTCACGCAGACCGAACTCCTGGACAGCCTGGGCGACATTACCGGCCTGCTGACGATTTTCCTGGGGATCATCGCCGGGATTTCGCTGCTGGTGGGCGGCATTGGCATCATGAATATCATGCTGGTGACGGTGACGGAGCGCACGCGCGAGATTGGGCTGCGGAAAGCAGTTGGGGCGCAAAAAGGCGATATTCTACTCCAATTCCTGACCGAAGCAACCACGCTGGCCGTCATTGGCGGTATCATGGGGGTGCTGATCGCCGCCGGCGGCATGAGCGCACTGCGCCTGGCGCTGCCGGAACTGTCTGCTGTCGTGCAGTTTTCCAGCGTGCTGCTGGCAACGGCGATCTCGGTGGCTATCGGCGTGTTTTTTGGCATCTATCCGGCGAATCGTGCTGCATCCCTGAACCCGATTGACGCGCTGCGTTACGAATGAGAGTTGTCAGCGGGCGGCAATAGTGCTACGATTGTATTAAAACATTCACAAAATTCTTTAAAGTCAGAGTGTTCAAGATGTATTGAGGGGAAGTCCTATGTCGGGAAGCGAGCCAGAGGACAACGGGCATCGTCCCGGAGACGCCAATTTGCAGGCCGCCCAGGATAGTATGCTGGATGGGCTGGGTCAGTTATCCGGCTATTTTGGTTTTAGCAAGGTGATGGGACAGCTTTATGGCGCGCTGCTGCTGAGCGCCGAGCCGCTCAGCCTGGACGATCTGATGGAACTGCTGGATATTTCTAAAGCCAGCGTGAGCATGAATCTGCACACGCTGGAACATTTGGGCATGGTGCGGCAGGTGTGGGTGCGCGGGCGCGGCGGTCGGCGCAAATATTACGAAGCCGAAACTGACTTCTGGCAGATCATCTCGAATATCCTGAGCGGGCGGGAACTGCGTGATGTCGAGCGCGCGCTGCATGTGATGGACGATAACCTGGAACGGCTTTCCGGGGCGCTGCCGCAGATGGACGAGGAAGATCGCCGCCTGGCGGAACTGTACATCGAACGTTTCCAGCAGATGCAGGGGTTGTTCCGGCTGGCGCAGCTCATCATCACGACTGTGCTGGCGCAGGCGCAGAATGTAGACCTCACCACTTTGGCAAAACTCGGCTCAAACGATTAGCCCTTGTGATGCACTTCTGAGTCTCCTATAATGTCAACGCCCGGTTGGGGGAGTGGCGGAATTGGCAGACGCGCATGACTTAGGATCATGTGGTGTATACCGTGCGGGTTCAAGTCCCGCCTTCCCCATCAAAATGCTGCGAAGATAGACTGCTGTCTATCTAACGAAAAACTTATGCTTGCCACCCTATCCTGATGCTATAATAGAACGAGCTAGAGTTCACCTCTGCTAAGGGATGTGCCTTGAATATTCAAACTGAACGACTCGAAAACCATACCGCCCGTTTTACCATCGAACTGGATAACGAACGCCTGGAGCAGGCCAAACAGACCGCCGCGCGCAAGCTGGCGCAGCGGGTCAATGTGCCCGGCTTTCGTAAAGGTAAAGCCCCTTACCGCATTCTGGTGAATTACGTGGGGGAGGGGGCGGTGCTGGAAGAAGCACTGGACATCCTGGGCAACGAGGTTTATAAACAGGCGCTCGATCAGTCGGGCATCGCACCCTATGGGCCGGGCGAGATCGAGGATTTCCAGACCGAGCCGCAGCCGACTTTTAAGTTTATCGTGCCGCTTCAGTCTGAAGTAGACCTGAAGGATTATCGCTCGGTGCGGTTGGATTATACTGAGCCGGTGGTTGAAGATGAAGACGTTAACCGTTCGCTGAAGATGCTTCGGGAACAGCACGCCCTGGTGGAGGAAAGCCACAAACCGGTGGCGCTCGGCAACCGCGTGACGCTCGACATTCATGCAGTAGTACCGCCCACCTCATCGGCGGACGCAGATGCTGATGTGGCGGACGAAAAGCCTGAAACAAACGACCAGGCCGAAACAGAGACAGACGAACACGACCATGCTCACGATCACATGCCGGCGGGTGAGCCGTTCCTCCACGAGCATGACGCTGCCTATATTCTGAGCGAGGACTACGACGAACCCGCACCTGGTTTTCGAGATGCGCTGGTTGGCGCGAACGTTGGTGAAAACCGCGAATTTGAGCTGACCCTGCCGGATGACGAGGATGATTATGGCGAAATAGCCGGGCAGAAGGTGAAGTTTCATGTGACGGTAAAAAAGATCGAAACCATCACGCTGCCGTCTTTGAACGATGATTTTGCCGCGCGGGTGACAGCCGAAGAAGAAAAACCGCTGACGCTGCTGGAATTGCGGATGCGGGTGCGCGAAAATCTGCAAAAGTACGCCGGTGAACAGGCCAAATCACAGTATGCTGAGGAGGCGCTGGACAAAATTGTTGAACAGGCTGTGGTCAGTTTTTCCGAAGCGGAACTGTATGATTTTACCGAGGATTATCTGGGGCGGCTGGACAACGATCTTCGGCGGCGCGGCCTGACGCTGGAAGATTATATGCGTATCACGAGCAAGAGCCGCGAAGACCTGCACAATGATTATCGTGAAGTGGTCACGTCAAATCTGAAGCGGCTGCTGGTTTTGCGCCAGCTTATACAGGCGGAGGCCGTCACCGTCGGCGAGCAGGCTGTTGATGAGCAGATCGAGCGTATCCTGGAACAGTATGGCCCGCAGCGCGAGGGACTGAGTTCCATTTTTAAGGATGCAAGGATGCGGGACAGCGTTCGGAGCGAACTGCTGGAACAGGGTGTTTTTGATCGTATTGTGGCGATTGCCAAAGGCGAAGCGCCGGAGGCCGCGCCTGTGGAATCTGTAGTGGATGAGACAGCGGCAGAAACAACACAAGGAAAAGAGGAGTAGATGGACTTCCACAACGTGATCCCGATGGTGATTGAACAAGGTAGTCGTGGAGAACGCGCCTACGATATTTATTCGCTCCTGCTCCGCGACCGAATCGTTTTGTTAGGTACGCCGATTAACGATCAGATTGCAAATCTGACCGTTGCGCAACTGCTGTATCTTCAGCGCGAGGACCCCGACCGCCAGATCAATATGTATATCAACTCGCCCGGCGGAGGCGTGTATGCCGGTCTGGCGATTTATGACGCGATGCAGCAGATTTCCGCGCCGGTGAGTACGGTGGCGCTGGGATTGACGGCCAGTTTTGGCACGGTGCTGCTGGCCGCCGGGGAACACGGTATGCGCTACGCGCTGCCCAACTCTACCATTCACATGCATCAGCCACTTGGCGGCGCGCAGGGGCAGGCCTCGGATATTGTCATCGCGGCCAACGAAATCATGCGCCTGAAGGAACGCCTGCTGGATATTTTCGTCAAACATACCAAGCAGGAGCGCGACGTTATCGAGCGCGATACCGACCGCGATATTTATCTGAGCGCGCAGCAGGCTGTCGAGTATGGTCTAATCGACTCGGTACTAAAATCCCCGAATGGAGATCAGAAGAAGTGAGCTACCTTGCCGGGAGCCAACGGTGTTCGTTCTGTGGTCGCAGCGCGATGGAGGTGGAACACCTCATCGGTGGCCCGGATGGCGTCTATATCTGCAATTACTGTGTGGAACGCTGCCAGCTTAAACTGCTGGAACACAGTATGGCAAATGCCTATCGTCTTCCGCAAGACCGTTTCGAGGTCGAGCGGCTGCTTTCGCCGCGCGAGATCATGGCGCACCTGGATGAGTATGTGGTCGGCCAGGAACATGCCAAACGGGTTCTGAGCGTTGCGGTCTACAATCACTATAAGCGCATTCAGGCCGGGACCGGCGAGGATGAGGTGGAACTTGAAAAGAGTAACATCCTCATCATCGGGCCGACAGGAAGCGGCAAAACGCTGCTGGCGCAAACCCTGGCGCGCGTTCTGGATGTGCCGTTCTGCATCGCCGACGCAACCTCGCTTACCGAAGCGGGGTACGTGGGTGAGGATGTCGAGAATATCCTGCTGCGCCTGATTCAGGCAGCGGACGGAGACATCGCCCGCGCGGAGAAGGGCATCATCTATATTGACGAGATTGACAAAATTGCCCGCAAGTCGAATGATAACCCCTCGATCACCCGTGATGTATCCGGCGAAGGGGTGCAGCAGGCGCTTTTAAAAATCGTTGAAGGCACACTGGCGAACGTGCCGCCGCAGGGCGGTCGCAAGCACCCGCATCAGGAGTTCTTGCAGATAGACACGCGGGAAATCCTGTTCATCTGCGGGGGCATGTTCGACGGTATTGAGGATTACATCCGCAAGCGTGTTGGCCTGAAAGGTCGGTTGGGCTTCCATACTGATGATGAACGCGCGCTCGACCGTGATGAAGGCGCGCTCCTGCGCGAGGTTAGCCCAGAAGACCTGATGGCGTATGGCATGATCCCGGAATTCGTCGGGCGAATGCCGGTGCTGGTGAACGTCGAACCGCTGAACCGGGAAGCCCTCATGCGTATCCTGGTTGAGCCGAAAAACGCACTCACCAAACAATACCAGCATCTGCTGGCGCTGGATGATGTCGAACTGGTTTTTGAAGAATCGGCGCTGGGCGCGGCGGCTGACCTGGCTTTGCAGCGCGGCACAGGGGCGCGCGGTCTGCGCTCAATCATTGAAAGCCGCCTGCTGGATGTGATGTTTGAAGTACCGGGGCGGGAAGACATCTGCAAGGTTATCATTGACGCTGACGTTATCAACAACAAAAGCCGTCCGCGTATTTATGGCGAAGGCAACACGGAACTCAAGTGGGCCGATAACGGCAAGCTGAACCCGGCGGCCTGAGCCGAACAAGCATAGGCAGAACTGCTGAGGCACGAACAAGTCGTGCCTCCGTTGGTTTAAAACAGGAACGAATGGGTGGGGTTTTAATCCCCGTCGTTACTCGGTTTCGAGAGCGGTAATTCGCAGTGGGGCGGTGGGGATGATGACCTCTGCGCGGCCACCGACTTCGCGCTTGAATTGCAATACGTCGAGCTGTGAAGCGCCCTCCGTCAGCGGCCCCCAATTGCTGGGGATGACCCAGCGAGGACGCATCTTTTTGACAACTTCCGCCGCTTCGCTGACGGTGAGCGTGCCGGTGCCGTCAATTGGCAGGATAGCAATATCGGGGTGAATACGATCCATCTCCGGGATGATCTGCGTATCCCCTGCGTAATAGATGTCAAAGTAGTTGATGGAAATAATAAATCCCAGACCGCCTTCGTTGAGAGGGTGCTGCCAGCTTTGCGGGGAATAAGCCGGGACGGCTTTAATGCTGGCCCGGTCAACGGCGAGGCTCTGCCAGGGACGCAGCACAGTGCAGCCAGAGACTTCGCGGGCGACGCGCTCGTTGCCGATGACCAGCGTTTCCGAGCCGCGCAGCTTGTCAATATCGGCCAGTGAACAGTGATCGTAGTGATCGTGACCGATGAGAATAACGTCTGCCAGGAACGTATGGCGGGCGATGCGCCAGGGATTGATATAGATCAGGGGCGGGCCCTGGATAAAGAAACCACCATGCCCCAACCATTGGATACGGTCTATCATCGTGTAATTTGATTTCTGATGGTCTATCCTTCAGGAATACTGATTTGACTATACCTGAAAAAGTGTTTCAACTCAATCCTGCTTGTGCGTGTAAAGCAGCATCCTATATAATGAACGTAATCAAGCGACTTTAAGGAACACCACTTATGTCCGATCAACCAACACGTAATCTGCCGCGTCCGGGGCAGCCGACAATCAAAAAACTGAGCCAGACTTCGTCGCTGGGGCAGCCGCCGAGCGACCCCCTGGCCTGGACGCCACCGCCGCTGAACAAGCTGGAAGATACCGGGTTAAACCTGCTCAACCTGGCCGACCTGGCGCTGAAGGTGTTGTATCTGGGCGGGGTGATGGCCGGGCATGAAATCAGCGAGATCATCAAGCTGCCCTATGTGGGCATCCTTGAAACGATCATGGAGTTTTTGAAACGTGAGAAATACGTAGAAGTGCGCGGTTCGGGTGGCTTTGGCGAATCGTCGTACCAGTACGTGATTTCCAGCAAGGGGTCGGAAAAAGCGCGCGAGGCGATGGAACGCTCGCAATACGCCGGGCCTGCGCCGGTGACGCTGAACACCTATGTGTCTTCTCAGCGGGCGCAGAACCGGGAACGATTGATCGTTCATGAGGAAGAACTGCGCGGCGTGATGCAGCACCTGGTCATCTCGGATGAGATGCTGGGGCGCATCGGCCCGGCGGTGAATTCCGGGCGTTCGATCTTTTTGTACGGGCCGCCCGGCAACGGTAAAACGACGGTAGCCGAAACCATCGGGCGCATGATCCTGGGTGATGACCTGTGGATTCCCTATGCGATAGACATAGACGGCCAGGTGATTCGCGTTTTTGACAGCGTGAACCATCAGCTTTCAGATAAGGAAGCCCGTGTTAAACACGGTACGGGGCTGATTACCGACCCGCGCTGGGTGCGCGTGCGCCGCCCGATGATTATGGTCGGTGGCGAGCTGACGCTGGCCGGCCTTGACCTGGTTTATGACGACACGAACAAGTTTTATGAGGCGCCCTTCCAGATGAAGGCCAACGGCGGCATGTTCCTGATTGACGACTTTGGCCGCCAGCAGGTGCGTCCGCGCGACCTGCTCAACCGTTGGATTGTGCCGCTGGAAAAGGGCGTGGACTTCCTGACCCTGCATACCGGGCGAAAGATCGAAATCCCGTTTTTTGTGCTGATCGTGTTTTCGACCAATCTCGACCCGCGCGACCTGGTGGATGAGGCGTTCCTGCGCCGGATTCGCCACAAGATTGAAATCGGCGACCCGACCTACGAGCAGTTCCGCGACATCTTCAAGCGCGTGTGCGAGGCCAAACGAGTCAAATACGATGAAAACGTTCTGGCTTACCTGCTCAAAGAATGGTACATCAATCATGATCGCCCTCTGCGGGCAGTGCATCCGCGCGACCTGATTGCCCAGTTGGTTGATATTGCGACGTATGTGAACCAGCCGCCTGCGCTGACTAAAGAGTTGATAGATCGGGCGGCAGCGTCGTATTTCGTCAAATTGTAAAAAGGGCTTCGGTTGTGGTGGTTGTACATGCCAGCAGCGCCTTGCCTTCCGCAGCAGGCGAGCGCTGGAGGAACGGATGAGCAAGGTTTACAGCGGCTCGCCGGTGCCGCGCCAGTATGTATTTATCATGGCGGACGGAGCGTTCGTTGTTCAATGGGACGAAACGCGCGTGCAGGATTTGCTGACCGGGAAGTACCGGCTCTTTGATCGTGATGGTTTCGGCCACCCGATCACCGATTACGAACTCAATCAGTTGAAGGCAGCCGGACGGGTAGAACACTTCAGTCGCCATTACGTCTGGTTGTACGCGCTGCCGGAAGGCAAACGTTTTGATATTGAATTGAAAACGATGCAGCGGATGCGCCACCGGGTGCGCACGTATTATCTGAACACCACCCTGCCAAAATCGGAACTCGAATCGGTTGGGGTGCTGCTGCACACGCTCGGCCTGGCCGATGAACTGTCTGTGCAGGAACGCGGTGGTCTGGTAGCCGTCCTGGGGAAAAAGGGCGCGCCGTTCCGCCATTTTACAGAAGCCGAGGGCGTACAGCGGCGGTTGGTCAGCCGCGCTCCAGATGTTTTTAAGGAAACGGCAGTGGCATTTAGTGAAAGCAGCCACAGCGAAAACCCACACCCTCAGGATGAACATGGCATGGAGCCGGATGATCTGGCGACCGTGATAGCCAGCCAGACCGATACGTCTGTCACACAGGGCAAATGCGTGGTGCTGGTGATTCGCACCGCCGCTGATCGCACTGCTATCAACGATTTGTGCCGGGAAATGGGCATGAGCGTTCGGATGGCGGAGACGGGGGCGGCGGGGCTTCAACTTTTAGAGGATGCGCCGCCGCATCTGCTCATCATGGACATTGAACTGGCTGATATGCACGGCTGGGAGATGCTGGGAAAAGTCAAGGAAATCGCCAGCCTGCGCGAACTGCCGATCATTGTGATGGCCGAGCCGACTTCTTCGCCTAACCAGCAGTCTTTTGCGCTCTCCGTAGCGAAGGTTGATGTGTATCTGGTGAAGCCGGTGAGCATGGCGAAACTGCGCCAGAACATCTGGATGGCGCTGAAAGAGCGCACCCGCTGACGGTTGCGTTTTCTCCGGCCTGCTGGTAGAGTCGTCACAATCGGATCGAGGGTCAGGTGACAGCGCAAATTTACGGGCGCTCGTTTTGGTTTAGCTGGTTGTGTGATGGCGGCGGCTTTGAATAACTCCGAACCAATCCCCTGGTTGCACAAACTGCGGCGGCTTCATGGTGGGGCTGCCCACAAAGCGGAGTGGATGGCTCCTGAAGAAGTGGTGGCGCAGGTATGCGCGCACTATCTCGAAATCGTTCAGTGGATGCAGGAGCGCATGATAAAAGGATCGCCGCGCTGCCCTGGTGACGAAGCGTTTTATCTGGCCGGCGCTTATCTCAAACACGCCCGAATATTGTACAGCCAGGGGCGTTTTGCCGGCGTACTGCGTGCCGACCATCAGGTGCAGGTGCGGTATTTTTCGGAAGATGGCCGCCGCTGCCTGGTGATTGACCACCAGACTCAGCGGCGTATGGCGACGTATGATCGCCGCGCGGGTGTCCGGTTGCATACACAGGATTTGGGCGACGGCATGATGATTTTCCAGATGGTTTATGACAGCAACCTTCACCGCTGGAAGCTCGAAGCCTTCATCCAGGAGTTACCCCCAGGCTGGGGATATTCCACAACGCCGGGGCGCGTGCTGCTTTCGCTCCACCTGCCGGATGCCGGTGGTCGGGACAATTAAACCCGAACCCTGACCAGGGTTTACTGCGCGATGCGTTTTCAACACAGGCGGTACAGGCATGATTTTTGTCACCGGCGGGACCGGATTCCTGGGGCGGCATCTTATCCCCGAATTATGCCGGGCGGGTTTTGCCCTGCGGGTGCTGACCCGCCGTCCGGCGCAACATCCCTGGCTGAAGCGTTATCCCCGTTTGACGGTCGTCGAGGGCGATCTTCTGGATGGCGATACGCTGTTGAAAGCGGCAGATGGCTGCCGGTATGTCATTCACGCCGGGGGCATGTTCCGCTTCTGGGGCGACGAGCGCGCTTTTGAGGCGACCAATGCGCGCGGGACGGAAAACGCGCTGAACGCAGCGGCGCAAACCGGGGTCGAGCGGTTCATCCATATTTCGACTATCGCCGTCATCGGCTATCCCGATCCGGCGCACGTGATTGACGAGACGTACCCGCCGCGTCCGGCGGACGCTTACCAGCGCAGCAAATGGCAGGCGGAACAGATTGCCATGCGCGCCTGCCAGGAACAGAAGGTGCCGGTGATTGTGCTGCGGCCTGGGGCATACTACGGGCCGCTGGGCCAGTATGCTTTTAACCGGCTGTTCTTCAAAGACCCCATGCGCGGCATCATCATGCAGATCAACGGTGGGCGCTACGTCATCTTTCCGGCTTATATTGCCGATGTGGTGCAGGGTGTGATGAAGGCTCTGGAGTGCGGGCGCGTGGGTGAGGTGTATAACATCTGCGGGGACTGGATTTCGCACCGGGACGCCTTCGATATCATCTGCCAGGAGGCGAATATTCGCTGGCCGCGCCTGCCGATCCCGGATTGGCTGGATATCACCACCGCGCGCGCCCTGGAAGCCCTGGCGCTGGTTACGCGGCAGGAGCCGTTCTGGCCGCTCAATCTGCGTTCTTATGTTTATAATAACTGGCGTGTCTCCAATGACAAGGCCCGGCGGGAACTGGGTTTTGTGCCGACCGATTTCCGTGAGGGCGCGCGAAAAACAATCGCCTGGTATCGCGCCGGACAGCCAGACGATCTGCCTGAGTTCATGTGCTCAACATAAGATGACCGAGACGGCTTGTTATGCTCGATGAAGTTAAAATCTATGTTCGCAGCGGGGATGGAGGGGATGGCGCGATTGCCTTCCACCGCGAAAAGTTCGTGCCGCGCGGCGGCCCATCCGGTGGTGATGGCGGTCGTGGTGGCGACGTGATCCTGAAAGTCAACCCCAGGCTGAACACACTGGCGTCGTTCCAGAGGGGGATTCACTTTAAGGCCGGTCATGGCGGGCGGGGACGGAACAAAAACCAGACCGGTGCCAGCGCCGATCATCTGGAAGTCGAAGTGCCGCCCGGCACTATCGTCCGCGATGCCGAAACCGGCGCGCTGATCGCCGATCTGGTGCGCCCGTCCGACCGGGTGACGGTGGTCAGCGGCGGGCGGGGCGGGCGCGGTAATGCCCGATTCGCCACGTCGTCCAACCAGGCCCCACACGTGGCGGAAAAAGGCGAACCCGGACAGGAACGCTGGCTGCTGCTTGAACTGCGTCTGATTGCCGACGTGGGCATCGTCGGCGTGCCGAACGCCGGCAAATCCACGCTGCTGTCGGTCATCAGCAATGCCAGACCGAAAATCGCCGATTATCCTTTCACCACGCTGGAGCCGAACCTGGGCGTGGTGATTTACGACGACCGCGATCTGGTGGTGGCGGACATCCCCGGTCTGATCGAAGGCGCGCACCTGGGCGTCGGGCTTGGACACGCCTTTCTGCGGCATGTCCAGCGGACGCGCGTCCTGATACATCTGCTGGATGGCGGCGGTGAAAACCCACTGGCGGATTACAGCCAGATCAATTCGGAACTGGCGCTGTATGATGAAAAGCTGGGGCAAAAACCACAGCTTGTGGTCTACAACAAGATGGATATCCCCGAAGCGCGCGAACGCTGGCCGGAAGTCGAAAAGGCGTTGAAGGCGCGCGGCGTGCAGCCGATGGCGATTTCTGCCGCTACACAGGAAAACGTGCGAACGCTGGTGCAGCACATCTTCCAGGCGGTCGAGTCGCTGCCGCAGGAGATCAGAATCCCGGTCGAGGAAATGCCGGTTTACGAACTGCCGGAAGAAGAGGCGTTCAGCATCACCCGCGAGGAAGAGGGTGTGTTCCGTGTATCCGGCAGGCGCATCGAGCGCGCGGCGGCCATGACGTACTGGGATTATGACGAAGCTGTGATGCGCTTCCAGAACATCCTGGAGGCGCTGGGCATTTCTGCCGCGCTGGAGGCCGCCGGGGTGCAGCCGGGGGATACTGTTTATATCGGCGAACACGAACTTGAGTGGTCGGAATAATGCAGCGGATTGGCATCCTGGGCGGCACATTTGATCCGCCCCATATCGGGCATCTGATCCTGGCGGAGTTTGCTGTCGAAGGTTTAGACCTGTCTCGCCTGTTATTTGTCCCGGCGGCGGACCCGCCCCATAAACAGGATGAACATAAAACCGACGTTCGTCACCGGCTGGCGATGCTCGAACAGGCGATTGGCGACAACCCGCGTTTTGCGCTTTCACGGGTGGACGTAGACCGTCCTGGTCCGCATTACTCGCTGGATATGGTCGAAATCGTGCGCGGGCTGCACCCCGGCGACGAACTGTTTTTCCTGATGGGCGGCGATTCGCTGCGTGACTTGCCACGCTGGTTTCGCCCGGAGGCGTTGATTCGCCTGTGTCGCCTGGGGGTGATGCGCCGCCCTGGGGATGCGGTTGATCCTGAAATGCACGAGGCAGTGTTGCCGGGGCTGGCCGAGCGCGTGACGATGATCGAAGCGCCGCTGATCGGCATCTCCTCGACCGAGATTGTGGAACGGCTGCGGCGGGGTTTGAGCGTGCGTTACCTCGTCCCGGATGCCGTCCTGGATTATATTCTGGCAAATGACGTTTACGGTAGCGAATGATGATGTCTTATAGATCGTTCTTGGTTTTGCCGCTGGTCGCCCTGCTGTTGGGCGCGGCTTCGCTGCCGGCGCTGGTGGCGCAGGATGACCCCGTTCCGACGCTGGTGCCGCCAACGCCTGCGCCGATGGCGGACGCAGCCGGTGTGAGCGACGCGCTGCTGGCCGAATCCACCATCGCGCGTATTCAGCGCGAGGGCAAGGTGCGCGTTGGCCTGCTGTACAATCTGCCGCCTTTTGGCGAGTTGAACGTTCGTGGTCAGGTGGCCGGGTTTGATGCTGATCTGGCGCGCAGCCTGGTCGAAACCTGGGGGCTGACGTTTGAGCCGGTGCAGATCACGCGCCAGATAGCGCTGGATGCGCTGCGGAACGGCGATGTGGATATGGTCATCGCGGCGCAGGTTCATCGGCGGGAACTGGACGGGATGGTCGAATTCAGTCAAACGTATTTCCCGACCGCTCAGACGATGCTGGTTCGCGCCGATGACGGGGCGGCTGTACTTGCGGACATGACCGGGCGGCGAGTCGGCGTTGTGATGGGCTATCCGGGAGAGCAGGCCGCCGCCATCTGGCAGCAGCGCAGCGGCATCAGCGTGACGGTGACGACCTATCTGACGCTTGACCGGGCTGTGGTCGCACTGCTGGTCGGTGAAGTAGACGGCGTGGTCGAAAATCGCGTGCAGCTCACGCGCGTTGTCCCCGATCTCAGCCAGGTGCGCCTGCTGGACGAGCCGGTTTCGCCGGAGCCTTACGCGGTCGTCGTGCGCCGGCAGGATGTCAACTTCCGCAATCTGGTGAACCGCACGCTGCAATATCTTCGTAAAACAGGCCGCCTGAACGAAATCCACCAGACCTATTTTGAAGGCGCGAACTACCCGGAAAACGCCCTGCCGCTGTGGGCGAACCTGGGCGAAGAAGCGCCCACCCCGGCGCAGTTCGGCGGGGATGTGCCGTACCCGGCGCAGTATATCGTGCCGCGTTTACAGGCGTCTCGGGTGGTACGTGTAGCCGGTTTTGCCGACCTCCAGGCGGATTCGCCGGACAGCGAAAAAAATCTGGATGCGGTGAACCGGGCGCTGGTAGAGGCGATGGCCGCCCGCTGGGGCGCGGCGGTGGAGTTTATCCCCAACAGCGCGGCCAACGCGGTTGATCTGGTGGCGGCGGGGCAGGCCGACCTGGCGGTAGGCGTGCCGCTGGATTGGACGTTGACCGACCGGGTTGATCTGACCGGGTTTTACCTGCTGCACGGCGAGCGATTGATGGTCGAACAGAACGCGCCCTATGAAACCTTTAATGACATTCGCGGGCGGTGGGTAGGTGTTTTTGCCAGCGAGCCAGGCGCTGCCGACCGGGTGAACGCGCTGGCCGAAACCGTAAACACCAGTGTTCGTATCTTCACCATTCTGCGGGAGCAGGACGCGGCTTTTAATATGCTGGTGGAGGAAAATGCCGACGTGATTTTTGGTGACAGCCTCAAACTGATCCCGCAGTTAGAGGCCAATCCGGGGCTGATGCGCATCACCACGCGAGGCGAAGCCCCCGACCCCTGGTACAGCCGCACCTATCGGGCGCTGGCCGTGCCGCGTAATGATCTGGATTTCCGGCTGTTGGTGGACTATACCCTGCAAGAACTGGCGCGGGATGGCGTGTGGCGCAGCCTGGTATCTGCCATGATGCTGCCGGAGGATATTCCTGCGCTGGAAATCTGGCCGGGGCCGTCGAGCTATCTGGGCTTCAACCTAGATGAGGCCTTGGCCGGGTAGGAGCATCAGTTGGGGCTGCGTCCCTGGCCGAGATTGACGAGTGTGATGCCGATCAGAATGGCCGCGCTGCCGGGAATCTGCAATGCGCCGGGGATTTCGTGAAAGACCAGGAAGGCCAGCACCGCCCCCAGCACCAGTCCCAACTGGCCGAAAATGCTGACATACGTGGCGGGCAGATGCCGCAGCGCGTAATTATAAGTCGAGTGGCCGATAAGCTGCGGGATGAGTGTCAGCAGCGCCAGATAGGTGTAGCCGGCGGGGCTGTAACCCACTAAAGGCGTGCCGCTGAAGATCACCAGCAGCAGCGAAAACACCGCGCCGAATGTATAAATCAACCACAGATAGGGAATGAAGGCCATCTGTCCGCGCGCCTGCCGGCCAAACAGGGTATACAGCGCCGCCGCCAGCGCTCCTGCCAGCGCCAGCGCGACCCCGACCAACGGATTTTCGCCCAGGTTGAAGCCGCTGTCGGCGGACAGCGCGACCACTACCGACCCGATCAGCGTGCAGAACAGCCCCGCCCATATCCATTTGTTGAGCGAAACTTTGAGCAGGTACGCTTCGGCCAGCGCTACCCACAGCGGCGCAGTCCCGATCAGCACGTTGCCGACCAGGATGCTGGTGAACTCGATGGAGACGAAAACGGCGTTGAAGTGCAGCGCCATCCACAGGCCGCCCAGCCCGCCGAAAATCAGCGCGCGCCGGCTGAGGTGGCGCATCTGTTCGCCATAACGCATGAAGACCAGCGGGGCGAACACCAGTGAACTGAATGCCAGCCGGAAAGCGACCAGATAAAAGGTCGGTATATCCTGCTGCTGGGCAAGCCTTCCGAAGATGAGGGCGGTCGAGCCGGTCAGAACACTTACAAGCATGACCAACTGAAGGTGCCAGCGTTTTGGAGTACTCAACATAGTTTGTGCGCTCCAGGTGCGTAGAAAGCACTCAGGTCGAGCGAGACTGTCCCAGCGTCGCCAGGATGATTCCGAACAGGATGACGACGCTGCCGACAATCTGGAAGGGAAGAGGGGTTTCCTGGAACAGAAAATAGGCAATCGCCGCGCTGGTGGCCGGTTCAAGCTGGGTAGCGATGCTGACATAAGTGGCCGGGAAGAACTTCAGCACATAGTTGAACGAGGTATGCCCCATCAACTGCGGGATGAGCGCCATGCTCACCAACCAGAGATATCCCTGTAAGCTGTAGCCGATCAGCGGGATGCCCATCAGCAGCACCGCCAGCAGCAGGGCGATGGCCGCGCAGCTGTACACCAACCAGATGTAAACCAGCAGCGACAGCCCGCGCCGCAGCTTGCGTCCGATGGTGAAGTATACGGCCACTGTCACCGCTCCGGCTAGGGCGAGCAGGCTGCCCAACAGCGGATTGTCGCCGACGGTGACGATGCCTTCTACCGGGATGACGCCTCCCAGGCTGGCGAGTGGGCCATTAAGCAGCCCGGCTACCACTGCGCTGCCGGCGATGCCGATCACCAAACCGGCAATGACGGGGCGCGCCAGCCGCGCCTTGAGGAAAAACACTTCCAGCAGCGCCACCCACAGCGGGTGGGTGTTGACCAACACGACGCTGATTAACACACTGGTGTATTCCAGCGACAGCACCCAGGTGGCGAAATGCGCGGCTAGGAACAGCCCGGCGATGGCGGCAAACACCAGGTCGCTGCCCTGTAGATGGCGGATTTCGTCGGCGTGGCGGCGCAGTGTGAGCGGCGTCAGGATGAGCGAAGCGATCCCCAGTCGCCCGGCGGCGATCATCAGCGAAGGCATCCCCTCCTGCTGTGCCAGCCGGATGAAGATGGAACCCATCGAGATGGCGGCGATGCCGACCACGATTACCAGATAAGCCCGCAGATTTGCCTGCGGGCGCGGCAGACCCAGGGTTTGCGCTTCGGACATGATGTTCCTTCGGATAGTCTCGGGTAGATAAACAACAGAACGCATAGTAACACGCTCTGGTCACCGATAATGTATAAATCGTAACACCGGGCGCGGACGCGGGTCAAAGTGCCAGGCCGCGAATGGACATATCAGAATCGCGTTAGAGTTCTTTACTTTTGCCCGTTTTATTTCGACAACCTGCTGGAATTATGATAGGATGTTTTTGTGCTGGTTGTGGATCAACAGAAGGAGATTGCGGAATTATGGCTTTTGAACTGCCATCCTTACCATATGCGTTTAACGCACTTGAACCGCATATTGACGCACGCACGATGGAAATTCATCATGGTAAACATCATGGCGCATACACGACCAATCTGAATAAGGCGCTGGAGAAATATCCTGATCTCCAGTCGAAATCCATTGAAGAACTGCTGGGGTCGCTGGACAGCATCCCTGAGGACATCCGGGCGACGGTTCGTAATAACGGCGGTGGTTACGCCAACCACTGTCTATTCTGGGAGATTATGGCCCCCGGCGCGGGCGGAGAGCCGACCGGCGACCTGGGCGCTGCTATCAGTGCGGCGTTTGGCAGTTTTGTCGCGTTTAAGGAACAGTTTGCGGCGGCGGCGATGGGGCGTTTTGGCTCCGGTTGGGCCTGGCTGGTGGCCGGCCCCGACGGGTTGAGCATTACGTCCACGCCGAATCAGGATACGCCGCTGATGGAAGGCAAAACGCCGATTCTGGGGCTGGACGTGTGGGAACATGCCTACTACCTGAATTACCAGAATCGCCGCGCCGATTATGTGGCGGCCTGGTGGAATGTTGTGAACTGGGCGGAAGTGGCGCGCCGTTACGCCGCTGCAAAATAATCGTTTCGTCGCCAGACAGTATAAAAGGCGGTACAATATGACCGCCTTTTTTGTTTGGAATTTGCCAGGAGTCAAACATTTACTATGACCGAGTTTCGTACCGAAAAAGATTCTTTAGGGCCAGTGAACGTACCGGCGACTGCCTATTATGGCGCTCAGACCCAGCGCGCCGTCGAGAATTTCCCGGTCAGCGGCCTGAAGCCATATCCGGCTTTTGTCTGGTCGATGGCGCTTATCAAGCGGGCTGCGGCAGAAGTGCATCTTGACCTGGGGCTGCTGGAAGAGCCGATGGCGCGCGCTATCATGCAGGCGGCGGACGAGGTACTGGCGGGCAAATTCAACGATCATTTTGTGGTAGATGTGTTCCAGGCCGGGGCGGGAACCAGCCATAACATGAACGTTAATGAAGTGATCGCCAACCGCGCCAACGAAATTCTGGGTTTTGAGCTGGGCGATCCAAAGAAGCCGGTTAACCCCAATGACCATGTGAATATGGCGCAGAGTACCAACGACACAATCCCGACGGCGATCCGGTTAGGCGCGCTGTGGCGGCTGGAAGAACTGGTTAACACCCTGCGAACGCTGGAATATGCTCTCCGTGCGAAGGCAGCGGAGTGGGATGGTATCGTCAAAAGCGGGCGCACGCACTTGCAGGACGCCGTTCCGGTGCGGCTGGGGCAGGAAGTCGGCGCGTGGGCGAAGGCCATCGAGCGCGACATTCAGAAGATCGAGCAGGCCGCCGAAGGGCTGCGCCGGTTGGGTATCGGCGGTACGGCAGTTGGCAGCGCCTTGAACGCCCATCCCGAATATCACCGGCGGATGGTCGCCAAACTGAGCCAACTGAGCGGTCTGAAACTCTACGAGTCTGACGATCTGTTCGAGTCCATGCAGTCCATGCAGGATGCGGTGTTCTTCTCCGGGGCGCTGCGGACGATGGCGCAGGACCTGATTCGCATCGCTAACGACATTCGCCTGCTCGCCAGCGGCCCGACTACCGGGCTGGCGGAACTGACCTGCCCGACGGTGCAGCCGGGGTCTTCGATCATGCCGGGCAAGGTGAACCCGGTGCTGGCCGAAATGCTGAATATGGCGATGTTCCATATCATCGGCGACGACACGACGGTTCTGCTGGCCGGACAGGCCGGGCAGCTTGAGCTGAACGTGATGATGCCGATCATTGCCCATAACCTGTTCGAGATGATGCACGTCATGATCGGCGCGGTGCGCGCCTTCACCGATAAGTGCATCGTCGGTCTGATCGCCAATCGTAAGCAGGCGGAGGGCTGGTTGGCGCGTAATCCCATCCTGGTGACGGCGCTCAATCCGATTATCGGGTATAACAAGGGCAAAGAGGTCGCCATGAAATCGCTGGAGGAAGGCCGCAGCGTGCGCGACATCGTGGTTGATCTGGGGTATCTGTCGGCAGAAGAAGCCGATCGGGTATTGGATGCTTACCAGATGACGGAAGGCGGCATCCAGGGCGTCAGCGGGGGTGGCTAAGGCGGCCTACTTGGGTTAGGATTGGTTGAGGATGTGGTTAAGATCAAGTATACTCAACCACATTCTCACAATCGTAAGGCGGGCGCGTGTTGAATCGAAAAATAGGCAAATACGACATTATCGAGCGCCTGGGGCGCGGCGGTATGGCGGAAGTGTTTCGCGCCTACCACGCCAGCCTTGATCGTTACGTTGCGATCAAGGTTCTACATGCTTTTCTTGCCGATGACCCGGAGTTCAAGGGCCGTTTTGAGCGCGAGGCGCAGAACGTCGCTAAGCTCAAACATCCTAACATTGTCCAGGTATACGACTTCGATTTCGATCCACCCAGCGAAAGCTACTATATGGTCATGGAGTTGGTCGAAGGGCCGACGCTGAAAGACCGTTTGCAGAGTCTTTCCGATCAGGGGAACCAGATGACCCTGGCGGAGTCGCTACGAATCATCCGGGAAGCGGCGGGGGCGCTGGCTTACGCGCACAGCCGAAGCATGATTCACCGCGACGTGAAGCCGGCTAACCTGATGCTCGATCATGATAACCGGGTCGTGCTGACCGATTTTGGCATCGCCAAAATCGTGACCGGCGCGCAGTTCACCGCCAGCGGCGGCATGGTCGGCACGCCGGCCTACATGGCCCCGGAGCAGGGCTTGGGCGAGGCAGGCGACGAACGCTCCGATCTGTATTCGCTGGGTATCATCCTGTTCCAGCTCGTCACCGGCAAACTGCCGTATGACGCCGAAACGCCGCTGGCGATCATTCTGAAACACCTGAACACGCCGACACCGCTGGCGCGGGCCTTTAAACCCGACCTGCCGGACTCGGTGGATCGTATCATTGCTAAAGCCATCTCCAAAGAATCGGATGATCGTTATCAGTCAGCAGCCGACTTTATCCTTGACCTGGAACGCGCCGAGCGCGGTGAGCCGGTCGAGGCCGGCGCGAAGGATGATCGTCCGGCGCTGCTGCAATCCCCCGATCAGGAAACGGTGCGCATCCCGCGTGACGATACCCCAACGCAGGAAATCGCAGCACCGCAGCAGGTCAGGCGCAGCGGGCTTCCCTGGTGGGGATGGGGTGGGCTGGTGATTGTGCTGGTGGCGCTGGTGATCGTCGGCGCAGCCAGCGGCGTATTCTCAACCTTTGGCGGTGGGACGCCGACTCCGACGCCTACGACGACGGCAGAAACAACATCCGAAGTGGTCGTCGGCGCGCCAAGCGATACCGTCGCTGCCGCTGTGCCTTCTGATACACCGGTTCGCGTGCCGACGGATCACTCTCCGACCGCTACAAACACGCCGACAGTTCGTCCCACGCAGTCCCCCGCGCCCAGCAATACGCCTACCCGCGCGCCCACCCGGACTGCGACACCTACACCGTCGCGCACGCCCGCGCCAAGTGAGACGCCCTCGCGCACGCCGACCTGGACGCCTTCGCCGAACATCACCGCGACGGCAGCCGCGCTGGCCGCAATTCAAAGCGCGACCGCCACAGCCTGCCGGTTCGACTACGCTATCCTGGAACAGGACCCGCCGGACAACGAGATTTATCCGGCCAACCGGCCCTACGAGCGCAAAATTCTGCTGCAAAATACGGGTATCTGCGACTGGGAGCCGAATACGTTTCTGAATTATGTGGAAGGCGAAAGTTACAACGCCGGACCACGCATCTTTATTCAGGAGCGCGTACCGGTCGGCGAGCAGGTTGAACTGAATTTTGTCGGTAAAACGCCGGTGCGCGGCGCGGATTATACCGGCATCTGGGAACTGCGCACGCCGAACCAGCGGAAAATCGGTGAGCCGATAGAAATTAGAATCCGCGTTTATGAGGGCGGCTGATGAACCGCGAACAAGCCTGGGCTATCGTGACCGAGTTCACGGCCAGCGAGTCGCTGCGGCGGCATATGCTGGCGGTAGAGGCCGCTATGCGCGCCTATGCGCCGCGTTTTGGTGGTGATGTGGAAACCTGGGGTATCACCGGCCTGCTGCACGATTTTGACTACGAACGCTATCCCGACGTGGCCGTTGAGGGACATCCGGTGGTGGGTTCGCGCATCCTGCGGGAGCGGGGTGTACCGGAAGAAATCGTGCGCGCCATCCTGTCCCACGCAGAAGAAATCACCGGCGTGCAGCCGGAATCGGACATGGAAAAGACGCTGGTAGCGGTGGACGAACTGACCGGGTTTTTGATCGCTGTCACCCTGGTGCGCCCCTCGAAAAGCATCGGGGATGTGCAGCTGTCATCGGTAAAAAAGAAGTGGAAAGACAAGCTGTTCGCCGCGCCCGTCAACCGGCAGGAAATCGAACACGCGGCGGAACGTCTGGGTGTGCCGCTGGATGAGCATATCCAGATTGTGCTGGATGCGATGAAAGCCGGCGCGCCGGCCCTGGGTCTGTGAGCGCGTTTCGTGTGCGAGGAATTGAAAAACAGGCACAGCGCCTGACAAACACCATGCCTGTTTATTGGGCGTGATTAATTAATATTGTACGCGCACCGGCGTGCCGACATCTACGAAATAGTTAAAGAACCATTCGGCTTCCGGGGTCGGCATATTGACACAGCCGTGACTCATCGGCTGTCCCCAATTGCTGTGCCAGTATGTGCCGTGCAGGGAATATCCCTGGTAAAAATACATCACGTAGGGGACATCCGGCAGGTAATAACCCGGTCCGCTCATCGTCTGCGCCGTATATTTGGCATAAACCGAAAAATCGCCCACGACGGTTGGTGTAGCCGGAAGCCCCGGCGAAATCAGCACGTCCCGCAGCAGCACCCCATCCTGAAAGGCATACACCCGCGAATCGCTCAAATCAACGACCACCTGTTTGCCGCTCCAGATAGTCGGGGAAGCGGGGCTGTAGGATGGCACATAATCGCCCCCGGAGGATACCTCTCCGGCGCTGGGCGCTGATGGGATGATGAGCGTTTGCCCGCTGTAAATGTGGTTAGGATTGCCGAGGTTGTTGGCCTGGGCGATGATCGTCCAGTTAAGGCCGAAGCGCCGGGCAATCTGTGCCAGATGTTCGCCGGGTTGGACGACGTAGGTCGTCTCGGCGGGAATCGGCGCAGCTTCGACCGGAATAACCGGGGCGCTTTCGACGGGGATCGGCTCGGCGGCAGCCGGCCACACGAGAAGCTGCTGGCCGGGATAAATCACATTCGGATTGGCGATATTGTTGCTTTGCAGGAGTTGATCGCGGGTCAGCCCATACAGGCGGGCGATGGCGTCCAGGTTTTCGCCGCGCTGAACGACGTGATAGCTGGGGGTGCTGGCGACCAGCGGATTTTCGACCACCGCCGGTGTTGGGTCGAAGTTCGGGATGATAAGCTGCTGGCCGGCCAGGACGCGGCGCAGGTCGGTGATGCCGTTAGCCTGGGCGATGGCCTCCATGCCCACGCCGTAGCGCAGCGCGATGCGGAACAGGTTTTCGCCGGGCTGGACGACATGGACGGTTTGCTGTGCCGAAACAGGCGCGACCATCAATGTGAGGAAAACAAGGGCGAAGGCGAGCAAGATCCATTTCCTGGGCAACATCCGGTGTCCTCCTGACTGACGAGCGATGCCATAACATTACATCAATATGTATTACAGGTCAATTTTGCTGGCAAGCAGCTGTTTTATTCGGCAGCGCAATTTTGACCGGATTGCTGCGATGGCCGTTTGCCAGTACAATGAACGGCGTGGATTATGACGCTGAGATCGGTTTTTGAATGCTGGTACGCTTCTATCGTCTGACCGATAAGGTCGGCGTGGTCATCCTGAAAAGCAGCGCAGCACTGGCGCATGGCACGCTGGCAGGCGTGAGTTCCGTCACCGGGGCGGTGCAGCGCGGCGGAACGGCGGCCGCCGGCGGCCTGTTCGGGTTGATTGTGGCGGCTGCGCGCTTTTTTTTCAATCTACTGCGCAGGCTGGTGCTGGCGATCTGGTCTGTCATTCGGGCTGTACTGGGTTTCGTCGGCGGCATCGCGCTCTTTATCCTTAACCTGGGGCGGCGAACCTCAAACCGCGCTGCGCGATCCGCCGGAGCAGCGGTTTCCGGCACGATGGCGCGCCGGGCAGCACGCGCCGAACTGGAAGTCGGCCTGACGGAAGACCCGCTGCGGACGCAGAATCGCATATTAAGCGGCATGATGGTGGTGGCGCTGGCGGCGCTGCTGGTCGTCGTGTGGTGGGCGACCACGCCGGGCAAGCGCGCCGGTATCACGCCATCCGGCCCGTTCGTTGGTGGAGTGCCGAACTTCGCCGATACGACGCCGGGGACAGCGGCCACCGCGCCCGGCCTGCCGGCCACGCCGGTTCCGACGGCGACGGCGCTGCCTTCCGTCCTTGAGGTGCAGGGCAGCCTGGCGTATACCACCCGCGAACGTGGACAGACCGACATCTGGGCGGTGAACGTGGGCAGCCGGACGCCGCTGCGGCTGACGAACAGCCCCGCCGACGAGCGCGACCCGGCCTGGTCGCCGGATGGCCGCCGGCTGGCTTATGCCTCGAACCAGGACGGCAACTGGGAAATCTATGTTTATGATCTGGCGTCGGGGGCGACCACACGCCTGACCTATGATCTGTCCTTCCAGGCCGCGCCTAGTTGGAGTCCTGATGGGTTGTGGCTGGTCTATGAAAGCTATCAGGGCAACAATCTGGATGTATACGTCGCGCCGGTGGACGGCTCTCAGCCGGCGCAGCGCGTGACCAGCCATGCCGCGCCGGACTTCTCGCCGGCCTGGTCGCCGGATGGCCGGCGCATCGCCTTCGTTTCGTTACGTGAAAACAATGCTGACATCTACATCTTCTCGCTGGATAACCCCAGCGACGAGTTTTCGGTTAACCTGACCGGCACCCCGTTGCGCCAGGAAGATCGCCCCCGATGGAGTCCTGACGGCGAACTACTGGCCTTCAGTGCGCTGGACGAAGGGGCGGAAAAAGTCTTTGTCAAACCCGCCGGCGACCCACAGGCTGAAGCGCAGGTGTTGGAACGGGGACGCGCGCCTGCCTGGTCCCCGGATGGGTCAAGCCTGGTTTTTGCGGTGGACTCGTTTGAAAGCACGCAGTTGATCGTCACCCCCTTCACCGAAACGGGAATTTCCACACTGGTGCTGCAAGTCGCGCCGGGGTCAACCGGCCCGGTCTGGAGCGGGACGCCGCTGCCCGCCGCGCTGGTGAATTCCGGCGGGCTGGGGCTGGGCGTGCCACAGCCGTTATATATTGAACAGGAAAACGTGCCGGATGCCGATGGCCTGTATAAGCTGGATACACTGTTGAGCGTGCGCGCCCCCAGTGCCTACCTCAGCGAACGGGTGAATGACTCGTTTAACGCGCTGCGCCAGCACACGCTGGAAGTGGTGGGATGGGACGTAATGGGCGAACTGGAAGATGCCTTCTGGGCGATTGATCGCCCCCCACAGCCGGGTGAGGAGCGCCGCAACTGGTACATGGCCGGTCGGCAGTTTGGGCTGAATCGTAACCTGATCGTCGGATTCCCGGCCCGCATGGAGATCGCGCGCGAAGACCTGGGCGTGAATACCCTCTGGCGCGTTTACATTCGCGTGGTTGATGATGCTCAGTCCGGGCAGCTTGGCGAGCCGCTGCGCCGCATCCCCTGGGACATCGCCAGCCGCAATCTGGGTGATGTCGAGGCTTACGACGCAGGCGGACGGCTGAAGTCCGACGTGCCGGCAGGCTATTATGTGGACTTCACGCAGCTTGCGGCGGATTTTGGCTGGGGACGAGTTCCCGCCGGGAATGACTGGCGCGCTAATATCAACAGCGTGAACTACTGGCTGTTCCGTAAAACAGACGGCCTGGCCTGGTACGACGCGATGCGCGAACTGTACACGGTCGGGCAGCTTGGCGGCTTTGCACCCACCCCGACGGCCACGCCGGGCGCGGAAGCCACCCCGGAATCGTAGGCGATTTAATGGATTATCCACATGCGTAGGCAGGGTTTACCGGCATTTTTACTCGTCGTAGCGGCAGTTACGGGCTTTGGCTTCATGGTCTGGATGAACGCGCAGCCTACCCCCTCGCTGCGGACGATCATCCCGACCGAGCGGCAGCCGACTGAAGATTCGTCCGGCGGCTGGCAGGCGATTTTGCAGGCCGGTTTTGGCAGCAACAGCACGCCGCTGCCGACCGTCCAACCGCTGCTGACGCCGTTCGTGCCGCCCACACTGGTCATCAGCGGCGATACCGACGTAATCGCCATCCCGCCGGTGGAAGTCAGCGGTGATCTGCGGCCAACGATTAATGCCATTGTCACGCCCACACGCCCCGCGCCGACGCCTTCGCCGGCGGCGACCAGTGTGGAGATTACCGCCCAATCGGTGACGCGGCCTCCGGCGGTCTGGCAGCCGCCGCCGCTCGTGCCGCCGATTTCGCGCGACGCATTGGGGCGCGACCATTACTGGTTTTCGCGCCCGGTCGACTCGAACGCCACCAACTTCGCGCTCTTTTCATACCCTTACGGCTCGCGCGGGCCGCAGAAGGATAACCCCTGGCGTATCCACAACGGCATTGATATGCCCAATCCCATCGGCCAGACGGTGCGGGCGGCGGGTTCGGGTACAGTGCTGTGGGCAAGCAGCGGTTTTCAGAATACGTTCAGCTATGGCAATGCGGTTTTCATCAAACACGATTTTGGTTATCGCGGCCAGGTGCTGTACACGTTGTACGCACATCTGTCGGCGGTGCTGGTCGCGCCGGGGCAGATCGTCAATTCCGGCGACCCGATTGGTCTGATCGGCAATACCGGGCGGGTGAGCGGGCCGCACGTGCATTTTGAAGTTCGTATGGGGGGTGAACGCTACGGCGATACCTATAATCCACTGCTGTGGATGGTGTCCTATGTGGGGCATGGCGTCATCGCCGGGCGCGTGATGGATGGGCGCGGCAGCCTGATTGACGACCATCTGGTGACGGTGCGCGATTGGCGAACGGGCCTGGTGACCGATTCGGTTACGACTTATATCTACGAGGATACGCCGTCAGATGTGAACGCCGACCCGCTGTGGCAGGAAAACTTCGTGGTGGCCGATGTCCCGGCAGGTCGTTACGAGGTTATCACCAGCGTGGACGGCCAGCGGGTATCTAAAATCATAGATGTGGTCGAAGGCATGACCAGTTTTGTCGAACTTACCTCCCTCGAACCCGCGACTCCCCAGCCGGTCGGCACGCCGTAACGTGGGCGAGCCGTTGGAATGCCGTATGGCAGGCCGGTAGGGAATGGGCTAAACTTGCCTGACCGTTATTTTGACCTTAATCAGGAGCGACCATGTTATGTCCTCTCAACCGATAAAAAATAGTCTGCGGCGCTTTGTGCCGCTGCTGTTGATCCTGCTGATGTCCGCTCCGACGGCGTTAGCGCAGCCTGTCGCCGGACGGTCGCTGACGCCGGGCGTGGTGGTTGAGGGCGCGCTGGATGCCGATAACCTGGCGCAAGTGTATACCTTTGAAGGCGCTGCCGATCAGACGATTAAACTGAGCGCCACCGGCGCGCTGGGGTTGGCGCTGCTGCTGACCGATTCGACCGGCGCTCCGTTAGCGCAGGCGGTGACCGCCAACGAAACGGTGGCGCTGGCCGATGTGACGCTGGCGGCGTCTGGCACGTATTATGTAACCGTATTCCGTGTAGGCCAGGCGACCGAAGCCGCCTCGTTCCGGCTTTCGCTGGCGCTGGCGGCTGGTTTGCCCACGCCGACTGCTGCCCTGCCGATGGCGGAAGCGACGGTCGAGGCAACCGCCGCGCCGGCGGGCTTCACCCTGCCGGGCGACCTGCTGACGGTGACGGGGCTGCAAGTGGCGCTGACCTGGAACTCGACGGCCAACCTTGATCTGGAAGTGCGCGACCCGGTAGGCGGCAGTTTGTTCTTTAATACGCCGACCGTCACCAGCGGCGGGCAGTTTGGCGTCAACGTGAACAGCGTGTGCGCCACCCTGACAGCCGAGTCCCCGACCGAAACGGCTTCGTGGACGGCGGGTGTGATACCGACCGGCAGTTATGAAGTGCTGGTGTATTATCAGCCGCTTCAGGACTGCCCGACCACCGACCCGGCTTCGTTTACCATCAGCGTGATCGTGGACGGCCTGGCAGTCCCGGCCATTCAAGGCACGCTGCGCCCCAACGAAGTGTTTTTGAGCAGTTTCCGCGTGAATGCCGATGGCACGGCTGCCGCCGGGGTGAGCGGTGTCCGCCAGGACCCGCCGGTTCTCCAGGCCGGAAGCCTGCAAGGGACGCCGCTGCCGGCGAATTTTGGCACGCCGGTTACGGGTTTTATCATCAGCGCCCAGCCGTACCGGACCTACAGCTTTACCGGTCAGGCGGGCGACATCGTTTCGATCACGATGAACGCAACTTCGGGCAGCCTTGACCCGCTGCTGCTATTGGTAGACCCTAACGGCAGTCTGATCGCTTTCAACGATGACTCTGCTGATGGTGTGACCAATTCGCTGGTCGCAAACGTGTCGCTGGTGTTAAGCGGCCAGTATACAATTGTCGCTACGCGCTATGGGCAGGAGATCGGCGGCACAGAGGGTGATTACGAACTGACGCTCACCGGCGCGGTGACACAGGGTATTGTGCCGGACTTCCCCGATCTGCCGAGCGGTTCGGTCGAAGTCAGCTTGCAGTGGGCGACTGCCGCCGACCTGCAACTGCTGGTGCGCGACCCGCAGGGCAACTCGATTTTTGATGATAACCCGCGCCTGCTGGCGACCGGCGGGCAGTTAGCGGCGGACGGCAACGTGAACTGCCGCGCCTCTGACGGCAGCCCGATTTCCTACATTTACTGGCCGGAAGGCCGCCTGCCCAGCGCCGGGCCATATGAAGTGGAAGTGTGGTATCAAAACGAATGCGGCGACCCGCGACCGGCGCAGTTTGTCCTGAATGTGGTGGCGAACAACCAGCTTGTGCAGTCGGTCACGCTGCAACTTCAGTCAACCGAACGCTATCTGACCAGCTTCTTCATCAATACCGATGGTACGATTACGGCAGGGGAGGGCGGCATCTTCGGCACCAGTTTGCAACCGTTCGCCGCTTCGCTGGAATTTATCGAGCAGATTGCGAGTGCGCGGGTGGTTTCTAGCGGCGAAACGGTGACGGGCAGCATCCGTCTGAACAAGAAGTTCGACGTGTATGCGTTTGAAGGAGAAGCCGGGGATGTGGCGACGATCAGTATGGAAGGCCTAAACGGAACGCTTGACCCGGTGGTATTCCTGATTGACCCGAACAATGTGCAGATCGCACAGAATGACGACGCCAACCGCGACACGACCAACTCATTAATCAGCGAGTTCACCTTGCCAGAATCGGGGCAATACATTATCATAGCCACGCACTTCGGCGCACGTTACGGCGTGACTGCCGGAGACTACAGGTTAACCTTACGGTTGAATTAGGCTAAAAAAGCGTTACAATGGGGGGCAAGCTGTAACGGTTTGCCCTTTATTGTGAGTACAATTGGCAGCCACAAATCGAATTGAAAGCGAATAAGCGAATGAAATATCGTCAACTCGTCCCAGGTCTGCTTGTCCTGGTTCTATTTATTGCTGCGTGCGCTCCTCCCCCCGTTTTACGAAACGAGAAACTGCTTAACGACATCAGCCTGGTGACGGATGATCCTTGTGTAGCGCCGTGCTGGAATGGCATTACACCGGGTGAAACGAGCTGGACTGAGGCGCTGACTATCGTCGAAGATGATGTGCGTATGACCGACCCGGAAACGCGCACGGCGGAGCAAGGCACGGCCATCGGCGCGCAGTGGAGCAGGGTTGATGGCGAGATGTGTTGCCAGATGGTCAGCGAGGATGGCGAAACCGTCAGCTTCATCTCGTTGAGTCTGGCGCCGGAGATGACCGTCGAGGGGGTGTTGGATGCGCAAGGCGAACCGGTCTATGCGCTAGGCGCACCGGTGACGGAGGATCAGGCCGTTGTTTACCTGTTTTACCCGGAGCGATCTTTTATCGTGGTTGCGTTTGTGGCCGGAGCAGATGCCGAACTGCTGCCAACCAGCGAAGTGATCGGCGCGCTGTACGCCACGCCAAAAGATATGGATTTAACCGTCAAAACGAGCAAGCTTCATGCCTGGGAAGGGTACGCGGCCTTTAGCACCTACAGTGCCGATGCCCCCGAAGAGGCATTTGAGGTGACGCCGGAAGTGACGTTGACACCGACGCCCGGTGGTTAAGCCGGTCAAATCGGGTAAGTATAAACGCCGAAACCAGAGGTTAGAAGGAGCAAGGCATCGTTATGAGTGAACAGATCGGTACAAACGCGCCCAAGTCGCTGGGTGATCTGGTGCCGAGGCAGGAGATCAAAGGCACCGTGAAGCGCCTGGAACTGTACGGCGCTTTTGTAGACATTGGCATTGGTCAGGATGCCTTGTTACACATCTCCCAACTGGGTAAGCCAAACGTCCGCAACGTGGAAGATGTCGTCAAGGTGGGCGATGAAATCACCGCCTATGTCCTGAAAGTAGACCTGGAAACCAAGCGCGTCGCGCTGTCGCTGATGCGCCCGCCGGCTTTGACCTGGGAAGAGATCAAAGAAGGCATGGTACTTAATGGCACGGTCACACGGCTGGAGAGCTACGGCGCTTTCATTGATGTGGGCGCGGAGCGTGACGCGATGGTGCATGTGTCGGAGCTGTCCAGCGGTTATGTCAATTCGCCGTCGGATGTGGTCAAGGTTGGTGATACGGTGGAAGGCCGTGTCATCAAGGTGAACCGCAAAAAGCGCCAGATTGATATGAGCCTGAAAGCCGCCGAGCAGCCGAAAGCTGCCCCTATGGTGGCCGACAGCGATGAGGACGATGGCGACCTGCCGACGGCGATGGAGCTGGCGCTGCGCCGCGCGATGGATGATAAACAGCCGTCTCGCCGCGACAGAGGCCGTAAGCGGGATAAGGATCGCCGGTACGCGCTGGAACAGGAAGACATTCTGAGCCGTACCCTGCGCAGCCATTCAAAATAGCCAGGCGAATTCTACAGGGGCGAATTAGCGCTTTGATTCGCCCCTGTGATGGTTTGTTACGCCCGCAAACTCTTAAACAGGCGCGCGCCGGACACGATAAACAGCAGCGTCATCACAACTTCGTGGGCGAGACACCAGCTGCAAAAGGCCTTTAAGATGGAAGCCTGGACATAAACCAGGAACATCGAATAGATGAAACCAAACAGAGTGATGCCGAACACCAGCGTGATCCCGTAGTTCCGCAGGAGCGACACGCGGTTTTCCAGCAGCACCAGCGCGCCGAGCGCCAGGTAAGTTGCTAACCCCAGATAGGCAATCGGAATCCCCGCTACTTTGCCGTAGACGCTGCCCGTCACGCTGTCGCAGTTGAAAGAACTGCCCTCCACGCAGATGATCGCTGTTTCCGTCAGTTTGATATAACTCAGGTAGCCGGAGATGAAAACCCCAATCACGACCAGAGCCAGGAACGCGGCCCGTAGGGTCACGCGCGCGCGTGGATAGAGTTGCGTTGTTGTTTCGACCGTTGACATAACTTCACCTATTGATTGATATACCGAAGTAAACGAACCTGAAGCTGGCTTCCGGCGGGGACGTGGGTTGCGCCTTCCGGCACGATCAGCAGGCCGTCTGCCAGCACCATCGAGCTTAGCACGCCGGAACTCTGCGTGCCGGTTAAACGCGCGATAAGCTGTCCGTCCTCATTCGACAGTTTTACGCGCAGGTAGCTGCGGCGTCCATCAGAGTGAATGTCCTCGCCGGTCAGGACGCCGATCATCGCCGTTGATTCGGGACGGCTGCCCATCCGGCACAGAACCGGACGCACAAAAACATCGAACGTAACCATCGCCGATACGGGGTTGCCCGGCAGGCCGAAAAACGGCACGCCCCGGATGCTGCCGTAAGCCAGCGGTTTGCCGGGGCGCAGATTGATACGCCAGAACTCGATTTTCCCTATCTCTTCCAGGACGGCGCGCACGACATCAAACGCGCCGACGGATACGCCCGCAGAACTCAAAATCACATCGGGGCGCTGCGCCAATGCCTCGTTGAAGCGGCGGCGCACGTCGTCCAGATTATCACGGGCGATGGGCAGGCGAATCGGGATGCCATGAAAGGTTTTGACCAGGGCGGCCAGCGTATAGCTGTTGCTGTCATGGATTTTGCCAGGGGTCAGCGGTTCATCCAGGTCTGCCAGCTCGTCCCCGGTAGACAGGATGGCGACTCGTGGCTGCCGGCTGACCGGCACGTACATGTATCCCAGCGAAGCGAGGACGCCGATTTCCTGCGCCCGCAGCAGCGTCCCGACAGGCAGAACAAGCTGGCCGGCCCGTATGTCCTCACCGATCTGGCGCACATTTTCGCCGGGCTGGGCGTTTCGATAGATTCGCACGGTAGACGGCAGCGCCACATGGCCGGCGGGACACCAACTGGCGTCGGTGTATTCGACGGGTATCACAGCGTCTGCGCCCGGTGGCATCGGCGCGCCGGTCATAATGCGGGCGGCTTCGCCCTGGCCGACGCCGCAGTCGGCGGCTGTGCCGGCGGGAATGTCCATATTGACCCGGAGCGAGACCGGATGATCGCGCCTGGCATCGGTTGTGTCGGATGATCGCACGGCATAACCGTCCATGCTGGAATTAGCGAAAGGCGGCAGGTTGGCCTGGGCATAGATGCCCTCGGCCAGTACCCGATCCAGGCTGTCCGGCAGGCTGATACGCTCGGCGGGCAGCGGCGTTATCCCCTGCAGGATGCGGTCTAACGCAACATCAACATTCCATAAATCGCTCATGTCTTGAAACATCTCACGCTAGGACTGGTAAACTTCTATTATAACAACCCTGATGGTCTGTTACGCTTTGTAACTCTGATCTATAATTAAGATGTGGTGAGATTCTGAGGTGTTTTATGCAGCAAGTGGTGGCGATGAATCTGCAATCGCTGTTTGATCTGCTTTCTGATCTGTCGCCAAACGATCAGCTGATGATCGAACGCGCCTACCGGCGGGCGGAGATGTCCCATGCCGGACAGTATCGGCAGTCCGGTGAACCCTACTTCACGCACTGCCTGGCGGTAGCATACATCCTGGCGGAGATGAAACTGGATGCGGAGACGATCAGCGCGGCGCTGCTGCATGACGTGATTGAAGATACGAATGTGACGTTTGAAGAACTGCGTAACGAGTTTGGGCCGAGCGTGGCGACTATCGTAGACAGCGTGAGCAAGTTAAAGAATCTCCCTATCAAGATGGAGAAAGATAAACGCAGCCGTACTGCCGACCGCGAGATGGAATACATCCGCAAGATGCTGCTGGCAATGGGCGATGACGTGCGGGTCGTGCTGGTCAAACTGGCCGACCGTCTGCACAATATGCGCACGTTGGGTTATATGAAGCCGGAAAAGCAGCGCGAGAAAGCGCAGGAAACGCTGGACATCTTTGCGCCGCTGGCGAACCGTCTGGGCATCTGGCAGATTAAATGGGAACTGGAAGATCTAAGTTTTCGCTATTTGCAGCCGGAAACTTATAAGGCAATCGCCAAAAGCCTGGATGAACGCCGTCCCGACCGTGAGGCTTATATCGCTCAGGTGACGCAAACGCTGCGCGAGGCGCTTAAAGCACAGGGCATTGAAAAAGCGGCCATTGCCGGACGCCCTAAACATATCTATGGCATCTATAAAAAGATGGAGCGCAAGCAGCGTCCGCTTTCCCAGATATACGACGTGCGCGCCGTTCGAGTGATCGTGGATACGGTCATCCAGTGTTATCAGGTTTTGGGTGTGGTGCATAATCTGTGGCGGCCCATACCCGGTGAATTCGATGATTATATCGCTTCGCCGAAGGATAATTTCTACAGCAGCCTGCATACCGCTGTGCTGGACAACCAGGGTAAAACGCTGGAAGTGCAGATTCGCACCTGGGAGATGCACGAAGATGCCGAGTATGGTATCGCGGCACACTGGCGCTACAAAGAGGGAAAAACCAACAGCCGGGACGAATCGTTTGAGCGGCGTTTGAGCTATCTGCGCCGCCTGATGGAGTTCGGGCCGGACATGGAAAACCAGACGGCGGCGGAATTCATAGACACAATGAAGGCCGAGGTATTCCAGGATCGTGTTTACGTCTTCACACCTAAGGGGGACATCGTAGACCTGCCGAATGGCGCAACCCCCATTGACTTCGCCTATCACATCCATACGGAAATCGGCCACCGCTGCCGGGGCGCGAAGGTGCAGGGACGGCTGGTGAACCTGACCCATACGCTGCATACCGGCGACCAGGTTGAAATTCTTACGTCCAAACGCGGCGGCCCCAGCCTGGACTGGCTGAATCCCGATCAGGGATATGTCAAGACGGCGCGGGCGCGTGACAAAATCCGCCAGTATTTTCGCAAGCTTGACCGCGAGAAACACATTATTAACGGGCGCGAGGTGCTGGAGCGGGAACTCAAACGCCTGGGCGTGGAGCAGACGGCCTTCGATGTGGTGGCGCAGTTGTTCGGCTATGAAAAGTCGGACGATTTTCTGGCGGCTGTTGGGTCAGGGGACATCACCGGCGCGCAGATTTCCGGGCGCATCCTGGAGAACGAACGCCGCCAGCAGCAGGCATTGGAAGCGCAAGCCGACCGGCTGGTGGAGGCGCCATCGCAGCTTACGCCGGATAAAGCCAACGGCGTGGATGTGATGGGCATGGCAGGCATTCACCTGAATCTGGCTCCCTGCTGCAATCCTGTGTACGGCGATCCGATTGTTGGGTACGTGACGCGCCGGCATGGGCTGAAGGTTCACCGGCAGGACTGCGCCAACATACGGTCGGTATCCGAGCCGGATCGTTTGATCCAGGTGAAGTGGGGCGTGCCGACGACCGAGCAGCGGTATGCTGTTCCACTGGAGATCGTCGCTTATGACCGCGATGGTTTGATGCGGGACATCAGCACCATCATTGCTGACGAAAAGGTGAGTATGACGAAAGTGCAGGTGTTCACGCGCCAGAATGTTGCCACGTTTCAGATTACGATGGAAATCGCCAATCATCAGCAGCTAACGCGCATTTTAAGCCGCCTTTCCCATGTTCCCAACGTAATTGAAGCGCATCGTCGTTATATGTCTTAATTCTCTCTTCCGTGTTAAGTTATCTATAATCTCTCCATAGTATTTTATCTTTCATTTGCGGGATGCTAATGATGAGATTATAATACATAGTTTAGATTAGGTTTGCTGCCGCCGGGTTTGTTTTCAACTGAATAAGGTGCCAAGAATGGTAAATTTGTTATGGAGCATCGCAGCTCAACAAATTCGAGAGTTCGATCAAAATGTCCGGCTGGTCATCGTCCATCCAAATTGCGTCGGCCAGCATCACCTCTTCAACATATTGTTTCAAAACGACAAATCCATATACATGCGTTTTGACAAGAGCGGCCTCACGCACGAACAGCTTAGGGATCAGTTAAAGGATGCCCTGGCAAGGCAGGAAGCCAGCGTTGAAAAAGCCGAAACCATTGTGCTGGATGAGGGCGACCGGGCATCGTCGGACAGCCTGGGGGCGTTCGTGCTGGAGCTGCTGGGCCGGATGCAAACGGGGCGCATCGTGCTTGTTACGCGGGAAGTGCCGGGCTTCGTGCTGGACTCTGCCGAGATTCGCAAGCAGACCTGTTTCGTCCCGGTGAATAAACAACTGATGCTTTCCGACTACGCGCGTCTGGACGAAAAGACGGCGTTCCTGGAAGTGCGCGCGCTGGGCAGCGGTCGGGTGACGCTGAACGGTCGCAGCATAGATGATTGGGACGGCACGCTGCCGCGCGCCCTGTTTTACTATCTGGTTGACCGGGGCATGACCACCCGCAGCCAGATTTTTGAGACATTCTGGCCGAACCTCAGCACCCGCGAGGCGACCAACGTTTTCCATGTCACCAAACGCAAAATCAGCGAAGTGCTGGGCGTGGACCTGACGACCTATTGGTCGGGATTTTACCGCATCGCCTCGAATATTGATCTTCAGTACGACGTGTTTCTATTCACCGAAATGGTGCAGAACAGCGCCATCGCCGAGCCGGAGGAAGCATCGCGCCTGCTGACTTACGCGTTGTCGCTGTACCAGGGTGATTTTCTGAGGACGGTCGAGGCGGATTGGGTCAAACGCCGCCGTCAGGAAATGCAGCAGATGTATGGTGAGGCGTTGATCGGCCTGGGCAAACTGATGGAGCAGGCCGGAAAATCACGCGAGGCGTTGGGTTTGTACGTGCGTGCTTCGGCCACCAACCGCCATCGTGAAGACCTGGCACGCAGCATTATGATGCTGTACCGGAATCTGGGTTGGCATGAAGATGCCATCGCCACGTATCGGCGGCTGGAATCCGAACTTGAAAGCGCGCTGGGAGTGTCTCCCGCGCCAACGCTTCAGGAACTTCTGGCGGAAATCCAGGCTGAAACCGAGCGTGTACATTAAACGCCGCGCGGCCAGGCTGCTCTGCCTTTGTCGCGGCATCAGGTCGCGTCTTTCACTTCGGTAATGCGCGGTTGGTAGTTGACCACTGCTGCTACACGTTCTTTTGAACGCAGTGAGATTATAATGTCCCCGCCAGGCTTGCCGCGCCCAACCTGGGGCGCGCGCCCCAGTCGCATATATAGCGGTTTGTTCCGGTTGGTCAGGACGATGATATTATCATCCTGACGACCGATTGCCGCCGCCGCGATCTCCAGGCTGTCTTTGGGCAGGCGCATGGCGATCACGCCGCTGCCGGCTCGCCCCTGGGATGGATATTCCGCCGCCGGCGAGATTTTTGCCACGCCGTCGTCGGTGATCGTCCATACATACTGATTGTCAGCCGCGATCATGGCGCCGACCACACGGTCGCGCTGCCCGGATAATTTGATGCCGCGCATCCCGCCTGCCGGCAGGGTAGTCGGGCGCACATCGTTTTCGCTGAAACGAATGGCCTGCCCCTGGGCAGTGACCAGGATGATTTCATTTTCACCCGAAGTCAGCAGCACCCAGCCCAGGCGGTCTTCTTCTTCAACGTCCATCACGGTGAAGGCGTTGGCGCTCAAGCCGGGCAGGTCTTCCAGCCTCAGTCGCTTGACTTCTCCGGCGTCGGTTGCCATCAGCAGGAAACCCGTTTCCAGGCCGCTGGGCAGACTGAGGGCAGCCGTGATCTGCTGGCTGCTGTTGAGGGGAGACAGGCTGCTGAAAGACACCCCTTCGGCGGGGTCGTTGACCTGCGGAAGTTGGTGAACGGGGATTGTCGCGCACTGGCCGTCGGCGGTAAACAGATACAGTGCATGTGTCGTATTACTCGCCAGCACAAGACGCGGCGGCTCTGTTACATCCGCCGTAACTTTCGGCGGCACATTTTCAAAGCTGCGGCCTAATTTGCCCTCGACTGTAAGCGTCACCCAGGTGTCATCGGCAGGCATCAGGAATTCCGTCACGCTGTCCGCCGAGGCTGTGTCGTCCACGATGATAGTGCGGCGGGGATCGTTGTAGGCGTTTTTGATGAGGCCCAGTTCTTCAGCGATGACATCCCGCATCTTCTGCGGACTCTTGAGCAGCCCCTCCAGATACTTGATGAGTTTGAGTTTTTCCTTGTATTCCTCTTCGATTTTCTTACGTTCCAGCGCGGCCAGCCGACGAAGCTGCATGTCCAGGATGGCTTGCGCCTGGATGTCGTCTATGTGCAGCAGCTTTTTAAGGTTGGCGCGGGCAGTTTCGACGGTCTGCGATTTACGAATCGTCGCAATCACATCATCAAGCGCGTCCATGGCTTTGAGCAGCCCTTCCAGGATGTGGGCGCGATCCCTGGCGCGTTGAAGTTCATATTCGCTGCGCCGGCGCACCACTTCCAGACGGTGATCGAGATAAACCTTGAGCGCCTGTTTGAGCGTGAGCAGACGCGGTTCATTGTCCACCAGCGCCAGCATGATGATGCTGAAGGTTTCCTGAAGTGGGGTAAGCTGGAACAGCCGCGCCAGGATAGGCGTGGCCTCCGCCCCGCGCTGAAGTTCGATCACCAGACGCAAACCCTGCCGGTCGGATTCGTCACGCAGGTCGGCGATTCCTTCCAGCTTTCCTTCGCGCACCAGCGAGGCCACCCGCTCGATCAGCGATGCTTTGTTAGTCTGGTAGGGTAGTTCGCTGACGATAATGCGCGATTTGCCGCGTCCCATATCCTCGACATGGACTTTGGCGCGGACGGTAATTTTGCCGCGTCCGGTGGCGTAGGCCGATGCCAGCGTGTCTTCGCCGTTTTCCTGCCCGTCAATGTGCCGGTAGACCAGGCCGCCAGTCGGGAAGTCCGGCCCTTTGATGAAGCGCATCAGGTCTTCCACGCCGATTTCATCGAGTTTGTTCCAGTTGTTCAGCATGAAAACCAGCGCGTCGCAGACTTCGCCCAGGTTATGCGGCGGGATATTGGTAGACATGCCGACGGCGATGCCGGACGAGCCGTTGACCAACAGATTGGGAAAGCTGGACGGCAGCAAAACCGGCTCTTTGAGGCTGCCGTCGAAGTTTTCGACGAAATCCACCGTGTTTTTGTCAATATCAACCAACAGTTCCTCGCCGATCTGCTCCATGCGCGCCTCGGTGTAACGCATGGCCGCCGGGCCGTCGCCATCAATACTGCCGAAGTTGCCCTGTCCATCAATCAACCCGTAGCGCATGGAGAAGTCCTGCGCCAGACGCACCATCGCCTCGTAGACGGCGGCATCACCATGCGGGTGATATTTGCCCAGCACCTCACCGACGATACGGGCGCTTTTTTTATACGGTGTGTCGGCGCGGATACCCATGTCGTGCATGGCGTACAAAATGCGCCGGTGGACGGGTTTGAGGCCGTCCCGCGCATCGGGCAGCGCACGCGCCACGATGACGCTCATTGCGTAATCCAGGTAAGCATCGCGCATTTCCTGGCCGATGTTCACCTGGCGTACTGTGCCGTTGGTCATAGAAAATTCCTTAGAAGCATCATTTGGTTTGTGATTGACCATGATTTTATGCTGCTCATTCTAGGGGTACGCGGGTTGACTGTCAAACGTTGAACTTCTGTTCTATTGTACCACAGGATTGTAACCTACGCTTGGCCGACTTCTGATCGCTTTTTCATAGCCTGAAGCGAGGGTGTGTGGTAGTATGGCTTCCCTATGATAAACCAGAGACAACGAACGGTTCTCATCATCGGTCTGGCTCTTTTGCTGGCGGCCTGTCTGCCGCAAGAGCCAATCTACATCTATATCACGCCGACGCCGGAGCCGGGGACGCCCGTTCCAACCGTTGAGGCGACGGAAGCGCTGACGGTGTTGGTTCTGTCAGATAACCCGGCGCCGACGCCTACGCCGACATCTGCCTCGGTGTCCAGCCCCGGCGACCCCACGCCGACTGTTCTGGGGGCGGTATTCGAGCCGGGTTATACGCTGCCGCCGACCAGCACGCCTTCGGCTACCAGCGCACCGACGATCGGGCCCAGCGCGACTCCACATGGCCCGACTTCGACGCCGCTGCCGGGCCTTGACCCGAACCTCATGGGCATCCAGCTTGACCCAACGCTGAATCAGGATGACTGGAATCTGGCGATGCAGGACATCCGCCGCCTGGGCGTTAAATGGCTGAAGGTTCAGGTAGCATGGGCGATGCTGCAACCCAACGGCGCGGACGAAATCAGCGAGGACTTTCGGCGGCTGGAAATTTATCTGGAGACGGCCAGCAACGACGGCTTGAACATCCTGGTCAGTGTGGCGAAAGCGCCTGCCTGGGCGCGCGATACGCAGGCCGAAGACGGCCCCCCGCGTGACCCGAACGCGCTGGCCGCTTTCATGAGCCTGATGCTGCGCGAGTTTGGTACGGCGGTGGACGCAGTTGAGGTGTGGAACGAGCCGAATCTTCAGCGCGAGTGGCAGGGCAAACCGATGAACGGCGGCGAGTATATGAACCTGTTCCGCCCGGCTTACGAAGCCATCCGGCGGTATTCGGCAGACATCACCATTATCACCGCCGGGCTTGCGCCGACGGGCGACAATACCGGTTCGGTGGATGACCGGACGTATTTGCAGCAGATGTACAATGCTGGGCTGGCGAGTTATGGCGATGTCGCCGTCGGGATACATCCCTATGGATGGGGGAATGCGCCGGATGCGCGCTGCTGTGACCTTAATCCTGAACCCGGCTGGGATGATGATCCACACTTTTTCTTCCTGAATAACCTGGAAGATTACCGCGCCCTGATGGTGAACAACGGCCACGCCAGCGCGCGCCTGTGGGCGACCGAATTCGGGTGGGCGACCTGGGCTGACCTGCCGGGCAGCGCGCCTGAACGCTGGATGGAATCAGACTATGTGGACGAATGTCAGCAGGGCGATTACATCGTGCGTGCATTTAAGTTTGCACAGGAGCAGGATTACATCGGGCCGATGATTCTATGGAATCTGAACTTCGGCATGCTGGCCGGGTTGGTCGAAAGCGGAGACGAACGCGCCGGCTACAGCCTGATTATCCCGCGCGGCATCCGTGAGCGCGCTGCCTACTGGATGCTCTACGATGCCATCAGCACCGATATTCCGCAGTTGGAGTCCTATTCTGTCTGCCCCGGTTCTGGCGGTGAGTAGACCGGCGGGTATTTAAAAACGAACGGGGCGGGTTTCAAACCCGCCCCGGCGATTCAACCTTCCTGACAGGAAACCGCGCTCAGGCGTTGATGTTGATTTCTTCCATATTGTCGCCATCGTCCAGGCCGTCCGCATCGGTATCGAACGCGCCCTGGGATTCGAGCGTGACGTTGGGCGCTACCATTTCGCGATCCTGATAGGTATGGAAGCCCGTGCCTGCCGGAATCAGCTTGCCGATAATGACGTTTTCCTTCAGGCCGTAGAGGTTGTCCACCTTGCCCTCGATGGCCGCGCCGGCCAGCACCTTGATAGTGTGCTGGAAGCTGGAGGCCGACAGGAAGCTGTCTGTGCTGAGCGCACACTTGGTGATACCGAGCAGCACCGGCGCGCCGGATGCCGGCTCGCGCCCCTCGCCGATCAGCTTTTCGTTGATATCCAGCAGTTGCAGGCGGTCAATCAATTCCCCCGGCAGCAGGGCGCTGTCGCCGCTGCGAGTGATCTGTACTTTGGAGAGCATCTTGCGGATCATGATCTCAAAGTGTTTGTCCGCGATGTTCACGCCCTGGTTGCGGTACACTTTCTGCACTTCTGACAGCAGATAAAGCTGAGTGGCCTCGCTGCCCAGGATGCGCAGGATGCGGTGCGGGTTCTTGGAGCCTTCCGTCAACTGCTGTCCGGCGTAGACCTCCGCGCCGTCGAACACTTCCGGCATCAGACGCGCGCTGGAGGGAATTTCGTATTCCAATTCCTGGCGGCGCTCGTAGCGAATGTAAACCTGGTGGCCTTCCAGATGAACAAGGCCGTGCATCTTGGCGATAATCCGGCCTTCGCCCTCAACTTCGTGGGCGATGATTTGGCCTTCTTTGACTTCCTGTTCATCCTCGACATCCAGGTCCCAGCCCACCGGAATCTGGTGTTGTTCGCTGAAGGCTTCGCTGTTGATGACGGTCGCCATGCGCACGCCTTCGCGTTTGGTCAGCCGCACGATGCCGGCGATGTCGCTGACAACCGCCTCGCCTTTCGGCTTCTTGCGCGCCTCGAACAGCTCTTCCACGCGGGGCAGACCGGTGGTGATGTCGCCGCGCGCTTCCGCCGTGCCGCCGGTATGGAACGTTCGCAGGGTAAGCTGTGTGCCAGGCTCGCCGATGGACTGAGCGGCGATGATGCCGACCGCCGCGCCGATCTCGACCATCTCACCGCGTCCCAGGTCGCGCCCGTAACAGAGCGCGCAAATGCCATGAATGAGCGCGCAGGTCATCGGGCTGCGGACATGCACCATTTCGATTTTGCTGTTCTGGAGGGCCTCGGCAATGTCCTCGTCAATCATCTCGTTACGCGCGACGATCAACTGGCGCGTTTCCGGGTCGTAAGTGTCGCTGGCGGCGCAGCGGCCCACAATGCGTTCGTAGAGCGTTTGCCCGGCCACATCGTCTGCCCGGCGAATCCACATGCCGGCTTCCGTGCCGCAGTCCACACGGTTCACAATCACATCCTGGGCGACATCCACCAGACGGCGGGTGAGATAACCGGCGTCGGCGGTACGCAGCGCCGTATCGGCCAGACCTTTACGCGCGCCATGCGTGGAAATGAAGTATTCCAACGCGGTCAGCCCTTCGCGGAAGTGGCTGCGGATGGGCAGGTCAATGATGCGTCCAGAGGGGTCGGCCATCAGGCCGCGCATACCGGCAAGCTGCGTGATCGGCCCGAAGCCGCCTTTGGTCGAGCCGGAGATCGCCATGATGGCAATCGGACCGTAGGGGTCGAGCGTCTGTTTGATGAGATCTTGCAGCCGGTCTTTGGCGCGGTTCCATTCGTCAATCGTGATCTGGTAGCGTTCTTCTTCGGTCAGCAGGCCGCGCCGGAAGTCACGCTCGGCGCGTTCGACGACGCCTTCCGCTTCGGCCAGGATGTCCTTGCGCTCGTCAGGAATGGTCAGGTCGGCGACGGCGATGGTTGTGCCGGAGATGGTGGCATAGTGGAAGCCGAGGTTTTTGATCGCGTCCACGATGTCGGTGGTGCGGTCAGCGCCGAGACGCTGGTAACATTTGGCGACCAGTTCCTGAAGCTGCTTTTTGCCCATCGTTTCCTGCACGAAGCGCATCTCGTCCGGCAGAATGCGGTTAAACACCGCGCGTCCAACGGTTGTGATTTCCGGTTCGGCCTGCGGGCTGCGCGTATCATATACGTTGCCGAGCAGGATCGGTGTGTGCAGATTCACCATCCCCAGGTTGTAGAGGTATTCCACCTCATCCATGTCTACCACATGGCGGCGTTCGTGCAGGTTGGCGATTTCCAGTGTTTCGTTCAGCCCGCGCTTGTTCATCAGCTTTTTCATCTCATAGGCGTTGGCGAGCATACAATCCACTTCGCCCTCGATGACGGCGCGGATGGTGCGGTCAATCGCCTTTTCGATGGTTTTGGTGCGCCCGTTGGCGTCGGTTTCGGTCACATCGTAGAACATCACCATGCCGGGGATTTCGTGATTCTGGGCATAGTAGTAGCCGTTGGAGCGGAACGCGATGCCGACCCGGTACGAGCCTTCCTTCAGGGCGCGCATGGCGCGGAATTCGGCAGCGCGGTCTTTGCGGGCGATGATCTCGACCGTTGGGTCCATCGTCAGGTAGTAGTTGCCCAGCACCATGTCTTTAGACGGGCCAACGATAGGCTGCCCATCGGCGGGCTTGAGCAGGTTGCGGGTACTTAGCATCAGGTCCCGCGCTTCCTGGACGGCTTTGTCGCTGAGGGGGACATGAACGGCCATCTGGTCGCCATCGAAGTCGGCGTTAAAGGCCGCGCACACCAGCGGGTGAATCTGAATCGCCTTGCCTTCCACCAACTGCGGCTCGAACGCCTGGATGCCCAAGCGGTGCAGGGTAGGGGCGCGGTTGAGCAGCACCGGACGCTCTTTGATGACCTCTTCCAGGACTTCCCAGACTTCCGGTTTTTCGCGTTCGATGATACGTTTAGCGCCCTTGACGTTACTGGCGTAGTTGTGACGCACCAGCCGGCTGATGACGAACGGGCGGTAAAGTTCCAGCGCCATCGTCTTGGGCAGGCCGCACTGGTGCAGCTTGAGTTTTGGGCCGATGACGATGACCGAGCGCCCGGAATAGTCCACACGCTTGCCAAGCAGGTTACGGCGGAAGCGCCCCTTCTTGCCCTTGAGCATATCGCTGAGGGACTTCAGCTCACGGCGGCCCCGGCGGCTGAGCGCCTTGCCGCGCTGACTGTTGTCAATCAGGCTGTCTACGGCTTCCTGAAGCATCCGCTTTTCGTTGCGCACGATCACATCCGGCGCGCCAAGTTCGAGCAGATGTTTAAGCCGGTTGTTGCGGTTGATGACGCGGCGGTAGAGGTCATTCAGATCGCTGGTGGCGAAGCGCCCGCCATCGAGCTGCACCATCGGGCGCAGGTCAGGCGGGATGACCGGCAGCACCGTCAGGATCATCCACTCTGGCCGGTTGTTGCTTTTACGCAGACTTTCCACCACGCGCAGGCGTTTGGTGGCTTTTTTCTTGCGCTGTTTGGAGCGGGTCGTGCGGACTTCGTGCCACAGTTCTACTGCCAGCCGCTCCATATCCATATTTTGCAGAATTTTGTAGAAGGCTTCCGCGCCCATATCGGCCTGGAAGACCTGGCCGTAACGGCTCTTCAGTTCCCGATAGCGCATTTCCGAAAGGAACTGCAGGACGTGCAAATCCTGCAATTCAGAGCGGGCTTTTTCGGCGGCCTGCCGAATCTGAGTCAGGCGGTTGTCCAGTTCGGTGCGCTGGTTGTCAATGGCCTGCGCGGCCTCGCCGGAAACGCTGTCAGCCTCGTGGTCGAGGTTGTTGAGGTCTTGCTGACGCATGTCCTCGATTTCGGTTTGCAGGTTGCTCAGATAGTTGTTGACCGCCATCTGAATGCGCAAGATGCTGTCGTTTTCGATCACCTCGCCTTTGGCGACGATGACGGCATTGGTGGTGCTGAAATTGATATCTGTCGGTGAAGCCTGCCCGATCAGCGCCTCGATTCGGCTCTGGATGGTCTGGGCCTCCTGCATCACTTCATCGCTCAGACGGCTCAGTTCGTTATCATAGTGGGCGTTGATGTCACTGATGCGGGTTTCAAAGCCGCCCAGCGCGCTGTCGCGTTCGCTGCGGATGGTCTCCAGATGTTCTTCGGTATTGTCGCCGAGCATCATTTCTTTCTGGCTTAACTCACGCTCGATGCGCCCCAGGGCTTTCTGCCGGGCTTCTTCGTCCACATGGGTAATCACATACTGGGCGAAATACAGCACGCGGTCAAGGTTGCGGCGGCTGATGTCCAGCAGCAGGCCGAGATAACTGGGTACACGCCGCGTGTACCAGACATGGGCCACCGGCGCGGCCAGCTCGATATGCCCCATACGTTCGCGCCGTACTGAGGCACGCGTGACTTCGACGCCGCACTTGTCGCAGACGATTCCGCGGTAGCGGACGTTCTTATATTTACCGCAGTAACACTGCCAGTCGCGGGTCGGCCCGAAAATAGCCTCGCAGAACAGACCATCTTTTTCTGGCCTTAACCGCCGGTAGTTGATGGTTTCCGGTTTGGTGACTTCACCATACGACCAGGAACGAATTTGCTCCGGTGAGGCCAGACTGATGCGCAGTGCGCTGAAATCTTTCGCTTCCAAAGCGTGTCCTCCTCTGCGCTGAAAAGCTATTCAGAATGTGGGCGGTTTGACTTCCAACAAGCCGAACGTGGAGTTTGTAAAGACCCACCAACGATGAAACAGCGAATGGATGATATTTTCCATCGCTGTTATAGGTTCGTGATGAGCATATATGTGATCATTTGTAGGAAAGATTGTATGGGGTTTTTAATCTACTGTCAAGTGGCAGTTTGACAAAATAACCCAGTATAACAGCCTAACACACTTTGCGATTCTTATCAAGAAGGGGCGGGGTGCAATTTCCTGCCCCTCTGGGTATCAGGTCAGATGCGGATTACCGTGCCGCAGTAGGGGCATTCAACCTCGGTCTGCCCGGCCACCAGCCGGGGTAACTGGCCGTTGCAGACATGGCAGGCGGTCGGCGCGCTGCGCAGTTTTTCGATCAGCTCTGGGTCGGGTTGGCTGGCGCGTTCGTTTTTGGTTTCGCCGCTGAGCATTCGTTTAAGTTCCCGCGTCCAGTATTTGCAGTCTACGCCGCCCTTCACTTCGACCGTGATTTTTGAATAGGGCGCACCCTGCCCAAGCGTGAAGTGCAGCATATCCTTGCCACCCAGCAGCCCTTTGTTTTCCGGCGTCACATCCTCAACCGCGCTCAGCGGCACTTCCCATTCCACTTCCTGGACATTCTGGCCGCGTTTAAACAGGCCGCCGCCGACCGTCTCTTTTTGCTCGAAGATCAGGCGCTGGTCGGTCAGGAACAGAATGCCGTCCGGGTCCTGTTTGCCTTTACCGCTGGCGACCCATTCCGCTTTCGCCGCCAGGAAAAGCGCCTCGGTGGGGTAGAAACTGAAGCTGGCCTCTTCCTTCTGCTGCATAAACCATTTCGCTTCTTCGATCTGTGCTTTGGTGGTTTGCAATTCGCGCTCAATCGGCTCGAACAGGCTGCGGATGCGGTTTTCGGCGGCTTCCACTTTTTCCTGAACGGTATTCAGCGTGCTTTCCAGGCTGGTGATGGACGGAAGGGTAGGGCGGAAATCAATCTGCCGGACGGCGGCTTCGACATGTTTCATGTGCTGGCGAAGTTCTTCAACCTCCTGGTTGAGTGTGTGGTGGATGCGTCCCTGGGTTTGTGACCACTGCTCGGCCATCACCTGCGCTTTTTTCTCCAGGAAGGCACGGTAGACGTAACCTCGGCTGCGGATGTCCTCGATCATACCCGGCAGCCGGTTGAGATCGGTCGTGACCGTGCTGATGCGGCTACTCAGGCCGGAAAGGTTGACGCGGTCGAGGAACTCCTCGTAACGCTGCTTGAGTTGTGCGACTTTTTGGCCCAGGTTCTCGGTACTCACGGCATGCTGCTCCTTAGAGGGGGGGAATTAAATATTAAGTGGTGGATTTTAGCGCGACCCTGAAACGAAGGTAAGAGTCCATAAAATCGTTCAGGCGGCCATCCAGGACTGCGCTCGTATTGCCGACTTCGTAATCGGTGCGGTGATCCTTGACGAGTTGATAGGGATGCAGGACGTAGGAGCGAATCTGGTTGCCCCACTCGGCATTGATGTTCTCGCCCTTGAGCGCGGCCAACTGCGCTTCCTGTTTTTTGCGTTCCATCTCAAACAGCCGCGCTTTGAGGATTTGCAGGGCGCGCTCGCGGTTTTGTAACTGGCTGCGCTGGTTCTGGCACTGGACGACCACGCCGGTTGGAATGTGGGTGATCCGCACGGCAGTATCGTTCTTTTGAACGTGCTGGCCGCCGGCGCCGCCGGCGCGATAGGTATCTATACGCAGGTCTTTCTCGTTGATTTCGATGTCGAGCTGGCCCTGAATATCCGGCCACAGTTCGACTTTGGCGAAGGATGTGTGGCGGCGGTTGGAAGCATCAAACGGGCTGAGGCGCACCAGCCGGTGGACGCCCTGCTCGCTTTGCAGGTAGCCGTAGGCATACTCGCCCTTGACGCTCATCATCACGCTTTTAATGCCGGCTTCTTCGCCTTCGCTGCGCTCCAGAATTTCGACTTTATAGCCGTTTTCCTCTGCCCAGCGCAGATACATGCGTTCGAGCATCTGCGCCCAATCCTGCGAGTCTGTGCCACCCGCGCCGGCATGAATGGCGAGGATGGCGTTGTCACGGTCATACGGGCCGGAAAGCAGCGTTTGCAGCCCCATCCGATCTACGATTTCGGTCAGCGTGTTCACTTCGTTGGTGAGGTCGTCCAGCAGGCTTCGGTCTTCAATCAAGGCCAGTTCCAGCGCATCGTTGATGCGTTGAGCAAGGCCGTTCCAGCGATCAGCTTCTTCCTTCAGCCGGGCGATTTCCTGCATCGTTTTTTGCGCGGCTTCGGGGTCGTTCCAGAACTCGGTCGCGGCGGACTGTTCTTCGAGCTGGTGAATGCGCTGGATTTTGCCGGCGATGTCCAACTGCGCCATCAGCCCATCAATACGAGTTTTGAGGGTAGTCAACAGGCTGATTAAACTCTCCATCGAATTTGTACCGAATCCTCCTGGTTCAACCATGATAAGGGGCGGGTTTCAGCCCCGCCCCTACGGATTAAGTTTCATCGAACAGGCTGCTGACAAAGTTTTCGGGACTGAACAATACGAGGTCGTTTACCCCTTCACCCAGGCCGATATAGTGTACCGGCAGCTTCAAGTCGTTAAAGACCGAAAAAACCATACCGCCTTTGGCCGTGCCATCCAGTTTGGTGACGACAACACCGGTGACGTCGACCATCTCACGGAACTTCTGGGCCTGCTGCAAGGCATTCTGGCCGGTTGTGCCGTCCAGCACCAACAGGACTTCGTGCGGCGCGTCCGGCACAACTTTGCCGGACACGGCCTTGATTTTGGCGAGTTCTTCCATCAGGTTATAGTTGGTGTGCAGGCGACCGGCGGTGTCTACGATCAGAATATCATGGCCGCGCGCGTGGGCGGCGGCGGTCGCGTCGTAGACGACGGCGGCGGGGTCGGAACCGGGCTGCCCGGCGATGACCGGCACGCCGACCCGCTGTCCCCAGGTCTGCAACTGCTCGATGGCTGCCGCGCGGAACGTGTCTCCGGCGGCCAGCATCACCTTGCGCCCGGCGCGGTTCAGCCGGTTGGCAAGTTTGGCGATAGAGGTGGTTTTACCACTGCCGTTGACGCCGACGACCAGAATGATCGAAAGCGGGCGTCCGCTGATGTTCATCGGCGGCGGCGTGGTGAGAAGACCGCGCAGCGTTTCCTTGAGCGCGGTGTTTAATTGATCGGCGCGTGTGATGCCGTCACGTTTGACGCGCGCTTTCAGGTCGTCTATGATGCGGTGGGTGGCCGCAACCCCGACATCGGCCTGGATCAGGACGGCTTCGATGTCATCCCAGGTGTCGTTGTCCAGGTCTGAATTGCCGAGCAACTGCGAGATGCGTCCGAAAAATGACTGGCGTGTTTTCGCCAGGCCGCTGCGGAAGATGCCCAAAGATGTGTTCTCCGGCTGCGCTTCTATCTGTACAAAATTCTCGTGCAGTATACACGCGGCAGGGGTGCAAAACAAGCCTACCCCTCAGTTATAATGGAGAGATGTGCCGGTGAACGGGGAACCAACCTGGTGAACGAACGTTTGACGCATCTGGACGAAAGCGGCATGGCGCGGCAGGTGGATGTGGGCGCGAAGCCGGATACCGAGCGTGTCGCGATAGCCGGCGGAATGGTCTATATGCAGCCGGAAACGCTGCGGTTAATCCGTGATGGCGCGCTGAAAAAGGGGGATGTTTTGATGGTGGCGCGGCTGGCAGGCATCATGGCGGCCAAAAAGACCGCCGATTTGATCCCGCTGTGCCACCCGCTGAACCTGACACATATTGATGTCGAACTGACGCTCGACGCAGAGAAAAGCGCCGTGCAGATCACGGCGACGGCGCGCACGGTAGGTAAGACGGGTGTTGAGATGGAGGCGCTCACCGCCGTGACGGTGGCGGCGCTGACCATCTATGATATGGCAAAAGCCGTTGATCGAGCGATGCGTCTGAGCGAAATACGGCTTCTGGAAAAACAGGGCGGCCAGCGGGGAGATTATAAAGCGGAGGGCTGATGCGTGTTAACGTTCTGTTATTTGCAACCCTGAAAGATATAATCGGGCAAAACCGGCTGTCTATAACGCTGCCAGATGACGCGACCGTTGAGGAAGTGAAACATGCGCTGGCGGCGCTGTATCCCGCTCTGGAAGCGCACATCGCGGTGGCCGTTGCAGCCGTGAACCAGGAATATGCTTTTGCTTCGGATGCGGTTCGGGATGGCGACGAGGTGGCCTTTTTCCCGCCGGTCAGCGGCGGAAGCGGCAGCTACCCGGAAATCTTCCGTCTGGCAGGCGAACCGGTCAGCGCCGACGAATTGATGGCGGCAGTCACCATCCCGGCGACGGGCGCGGTCTGCATCTTCAGCGGCATGGTGCGGGGCGAAACGGCCCGGTCAGGCGAACAGCTTAAGACCGAACACCTGGAATACGAAGCCTACGAGCCAATGGCGCTGGCGAAGATGCGCCAGGTCGCGGCGGAAATCCGCGAACGCTGGCCGCTGGTACAGGGCATCGCCATTGTGCAGCGGGTTGGCCGGCTGGAAGTCGGGCAGAACACCATCCTGATCGCCTGCTCGTCCGGCCACCGCGATCAGGGCTGCTTTGAGGCGGCGCGATACGGCATTGATCGGCTGAAAGAGATCGTGCCGGTGTGGAAGAAAGAGGTGCGCCTGGATGGCGCGGCCTGGGTGGAGGGGGCTTATCACCCGACGCCGCAAGATCGCCGCTGAGGATTGGTGAATGCCGGAAGCCTGTGTTAAAAAACAGGTTTACATAGGGCGCGTACCGGCGCGTTTCCTGCCTGAGTTTAAAACTATCTTCAATGATGGGGGCTTGCATGACGAGACGAGTGGTCGTGACCGGCCTGGGGATTGTCTCGCCTCTGGGACACACGGTTGCCGAAACCTGGGAGGCTATCAAAGCGGGGAAGAGCGGCATCGGGCCGATCACGCGCTTCGATGCTTCTAAACATCAGGTGAAAATTGCGGCGGAGGTGAAAAACTGGGACCCGGCAGATTATATGCCGGCCAAAGAAATCCGCCGCCGTGATCGTTACCAGCACTTTGTAGTGGCTGCGACGGCAGAGGCGGTGCGCAACGCGGGTTTCGAGGTGACGGACGCTAACCGCCACCGCACCGGCGTGGTTATTGGTTCGGCGGTTGGGGGCGTGGAAAGTTATTTTGAGTACGCCAATGATTATTATCGCACCGGCGACCCGCGCCGTATCACGCCGTTCGGCATCCCGATGCTGATCGTGAACGGCGGCAGCAACCTGGTTAGCATCGAAATCGGCGCGATGGGGCCGACTGCCACGCCCATCTCGGCCTGCGCGACCGGGGCCGAGTGCATCGGCCATGCTTTTGACCTCATCCGTTTTGGGCGGATTGACCAGGCTCTGGCGGGCGGCGGCGAAGCGCCGATTTTCCCGCTGGGCATCGCGGCCTTCGACCGGGTGGGTGCCTGCTCCCGCATGAATGACGACCCGGAACATGCTTCTCGACCGTTTGATAAAAACCGCACCGGGCTGATCTTTAGCGAAGGGGCGGCGGTGCTGGCGCTGGAAGAACTGGAACACGCCAGGGCGCGCGGCGCGTCCATCCTGGCGGAACTGGTCGGTTACGGCTCAACCTCTGATGCGTTCCATATTACTGCGCCCGACCCGGCAGCCAGAGGCGCGGCGGCAGCCATTCGCGCGGCGCTGGACGATGCGTGCCTGAACCCGACCGATGTGCATTACATCAACGCGCATGGGACGGCGACTTCGCTGAATGACGTGATGGAAACGAAGGCGCTGAAGATGGTTTTTGGCGAACAGGCCTATCACGTGCCGATGAGTTCTACCAAGAGCATGACCGGGCATGGGATGGGCGCGACCGCCGCGATGGAGGCGGCATTTTCGGTTCTGGCGATTCGTGACCAGATCGCGCCGCCGACCACTAATCTCGATGAACCTGACCCGGAATGCGACCTGGACTATGTGCCGAACACGGCGCGCGAACTGCCGATTAAGATTGTGATGAGCAATTCGTTCGGCTTTGGGGGGCATAACGTGTCGCTCATCTTTAAGGCGTTTAATTAGCAGTTAGCAATTGGATTGATGACAGATATAGATGATGTTCAGGAGCAGATCGGCGTTCAATTCGTGAATGACCGGCTGCTTTGGCAAGCCCTGACACACCGCTCGTATATCAACGAACATGGCGAAGCCGAGGGTGATAACGAGCGGTTGGAGTTCCTGGGCGATGCGGTGCTGGATTTCCTGGTCGGCGATATGCTGTTCCAGCGTTTCCCGGATATGCCGGAGGGGCATCTCACCCGATTACGCAGCGCGCTGGTGCGCACCGAGTCGCTGGCATTTCTGGCGGCGGAGGCCGGGTTGGGCATCCACCTGCGTATGGGTAAAGGTGAAGAAGCCGGCGGCGGGCGCAAACGCTTAAGCAATCTATGCGCGGTTTTCGAAGCCGTGACGGGGGCGCTGTACCTCGATCAGGGGCTTGAGGCGGTGCGGGCATTTATCCTGCCGCGCGTGGAATCGTTGATCGGCCAGGTGTTGGAAGAAGCTATAGACAAGGATGCTCGCAGCCGCTTGCAGGAATGGAGCCAGGCCGAGCTCAACAAAACGCCGGCGTATCGCACAGTGTCCGCCACCGGCCCAGACCACCTGAAGGAATTTGTGATCGAAGTGCTGATCGGCGAAAAAGTCGTCGGGCGCGGCACGGGGCGCAGCAAACAGATCGCTGCCCAGGCCGCCGCCCGCGACGCGCTGCGCTCGGTTGAGCGCGGCGAACTGGTGGTCTGAACCAGGCGGTGGGGTGGATAAACCCTATCCGCCCCGGCTGATCTGCACCTCGATCACGGCCATGCGATGATCGGACGCGCTGCTGTCCATCACCACCGCGCCCAATGCCAGCATTGAACGCACCCACAGATAATCCAGCCGCACACGGGGCAGACCGCTGCGCCACAGTGTCGCCGTGAGTTCCTGCGGCAGGCCGGCGAAGGGGTCGTTAAACCCGGCGGAACGCATCTGGGCAATCAGCGGCGAATCGGCTACGTTGTTGAACGTGCCGCCGATTATCATACGCCCCAGGTTGCCGTCCGGGTGCTGGGCGCTGATGACGGCGAAGGCTTCGTTTAACTGGCGCTGCTGCTCCTGCTCCTGCTGCTCGATGCTGCGGCCATCGCCGGTTTCCAGCAAAAACGCCAGCCAGGTATTATACAGCGTAATCACGCCGGCATCGGGGCGAATCTGCGCCCGCTGGAGGCCGGTCTGTGGGCTGCCGGTGCTGGTCAGCAGTGCGCCATCATCGTAGACGATTTCGACGTTCGACAGGATGGCAAGCCCCTGCAAGCCTTCGTTGGTGGGGAAAAAGCGCGCCGGCATGAGCAGCCGCCGCGCCAGCCATAACGATTGGTCTACGCCAAAGCTGGTCAGCCGTCCGGCTTCCACCTGCTGAAGCAGGACGGCATTCGCGCCGCTTTGCTGGATGGTGCGGGCAATGGCTTCGAGATCAAACTGATAAAACTCGTTAAAACCGCCATGTATGTTGTACGTGCCGACGCGGATGCTGTCCAGCGGGGTCTGCGGTGTATCGCGCACGGCCACAATGGCGGGCGGGCGCACTGCATAGATGATGCCGCCGGCGAAACCGGCCACCACCAGCAGCGTCAGCACCGATTGCAGCGATGCGCCGCCGCTCCAGGGGATGCGGCGCGGCGTTTGGGCCATCGGCAGGGCAGCGAAAAAGACAGCCAGCAGCAGCAGCCCCAGTCCCATACCCCGGAAACCGCGCAGGAACGGCGGGATGATATCGTTCAAAAAGGCGAGTTCCGGCGCGAGGTTGCGGACATAGGCGTATTCGTAGGTGAAGTTGTCCCCTGCCACCAGCAGGAAAAAAAGCAGTATCCCAACGATGATCCACAGGCCGCCGAAGTTGCGTTCTTTTTCGGCTTGCGGGCGCGCCAGCCACCACCACATCATGCTGGCGATGAAGGCAGCGACCACCAGCGCCGCGCCGGCGATTAACCCCTGAAAGCGCGTCCCGACCGTCACCAGCAGGGCCGTGAACAGCATCCACAGCCAGCCGCGCACGCCGACATCAAAAGTGGCGATGAAGCTGCGCGCCCTCTGGCGCACCCAGGGGATGAGCGGCAGAAGCGTCGCCAGCGCCACCGCAGGCGCGAAGGTGGTGTAGTCCACGTTGGCGCGCCCGGCGATGGCGTTGGGCAGGCTGAGGAGCGACAGTTCCAGAAACAGAAGCCCGCCGAAACCCACACCGCCCCAGAAGGGCATCAGACCGTGATCGGATGAAACGGCGGTCTGTTCGCGCCGGGTCGCCCGCTGCTGGCCGAGAACGCTGAGGACGCTGAAGGCGACCACCAGCAGCGACAGTACGACCTGTACCTGAAGGTAACGCGGCGACCAGGATGGGTCGAGCGTGTTGCCCAGGGCGCGGAACGCCTGGTCAATGCCCAGGGCGAGGACGAACATATAGGGCAGAATGGAAGCGCGGTGGCGAACGAGCAGGGCCGTATAAAACAACCCGCCGCCGACGGCCATTGCCGCGCCCATTGTTGGCGTCAGCGGTAGATCGGCCACCATCAGCGCGCGCCCCGCCGCCGTCAGCGCCGCCGCCGGGATGAATAAACTGCGCGCCCGCCCGAACACCAGCGCCAGAAGGGGCAGGGCGAGCATATAAACCAGAAACGAAAGTTCGCCGGTGACAACTGCCGGGTCAACTATGCCGGGGGTGCCGGTGGGGATGGCCGCCGGGTCGAGGACGGTGACGACCGAGAGGCCGCCGACCCGGCTGTAAACCATGCCGATCAAAAACCGAAGCGCCTGGACGAAAAAAACGCCGATCAGGACGGCTTCGAGAAAATAGCCATATTGCAGACGTAAGCGGTTGCGCATAATAACTCCCGCGTGGATGGGTCTATGGACAAAGTTTACAACAGGGTTATAATCCCGCCAATTTTAGCCAGTTTACGAGGAGGCGACCGTGGAACGGGTGGAGATTATTCTGGCCGGCGGCACCGTCATCACCATGAACGACCGGTTCGACGTGATACCGGATGGGGCTGTAGCGATCCGCGATACCAGCATCGTGGCCGTCGGCACCCGTGCGGAGATCACAGCCGTTTATGAAGCAGATACGATGGTGGACTGCGCCGGACAGTATATCATGCCGGGGCTGGTGAATGCACACACCCACGTGCCGATGACGCTGCTGCGCGGGCTGGCCGATGACCTGCGCCTGGACGTGTGGCTGATGGGTTACATGATGCCGACCGAGCGGGAATTCGTCAACCCGGAGTTCTGCCGGGTGGGGACGGGCCTGGCCTGCGCGGAGATGATCCGCAGCGGGATTACCTGTTTCGCCGATATGTATTATTACGAGGCAGAGGTAGCGGCGGTGACGGCGGAAGCCGGGCTGCGCGGCGTGCTGGGACAAACCATTCTCAAGTTCCCCGCGCCGGACGCCGAAACGTATGAATTCAGCCTGGACTATGCGGCGCAGTTCATCGAAGCCTGGCGCGGCCATCCCCTGATTACCCCGGCGATTGCGCCGCACGCGCCCTATTCCACGACCGACGATATTCTGCGGGAATGCGCCCAACTGGCGAAAGCCTATGATGTGCCGATCCTCATTCACATCGCCGAGACGAAGCTGGAAGTGGATGACAATATTGATCTGTATGGCACGACGGTTGTTCCCTGGGTGCAGTCGGTTGGGCTGCTGGAGGCGAAAGTGCTGGCGGCGCACTGCGTGCATATCAACAGCGGCGAAATGCGGATACTGCACGACCATCATACGACGGTGGCGCACTGTCCGACCAGCAACCTCAAACTGGCCGCCGGAATCGCGCCGGTGGCGCACATGCTGGAACATGATCTGACCGTCGGTATCGGCACGGATGGCACGGCCAGCAATAACGATCTGGATATGTTTGAAGAAGTGCGGCTGGCGGCTATTCTGGCGAAAACCGCCGCCAACGACCCAATGGCGCTGCCGGCGCGGCAGGCGCTGCTGATGGCGACACGCATGGGCGCGCAAGCCCTGTTCATGGGCGATGTCACCGGCAGCCTGGAAGTGGGCAAGCTGGCCGACGTGATTACGGTGGACGCGAATCCGGTTCATAATGTGCCGCGATTTAGGCGTGACCCGGACGCGGTATATTCGCGGATTGTTTACGCCGGCAAAAGCAGCGACGTGCGCCACGTGATCTGCAACGGGCGCTGGCTGATGCGCGACCGCCAACTACTGACGATAGACGAAAAGGCGCTGCTGGAACAGGCCGATGTCTATGCCGCGAAGATTGATCGTTTTCTGGCGGCGCGGGAGGAAGACATCCTCAGCAAACTGCTGGCAATCGGCGGACTGGAACAGAGCGAAAGTTTTGAGGTGCAGGTCAAGGCCAGCATCCCGGATGCCGAAATCATCCAGAAGCTCCTCAAACACCCCAACGTGCAGGTATTGGCGCACCATCACTACCGCCAGTACGACACCTATTTCCTGTTCCAGGATGCTGCCAAGGGGCGCGTGCGCTACCGGGAAGATGACCGGATAGACGAACGCGGCGAAGTCGTGTCGGTGCGCACCCGGCTGACCTACACGCTGCCGACCAAAGAGCGCGAGTTCAGCCAGGCGATTCTGCTCTCGCATTCGCGGTTTATCTCCGAGGCGAACAGGCCGCTGCGGTTTTTCCGCGAATACTTCCAACCGGAGGCCGAACGCGAGCTTCAGAAAGACCGGCATCGCTGGCACATTCACTATCAGGGCGTGCTGTTTTATATCAATGTAGACCGGGTGCTGTCGCCCGCGCTGCCACAGATCTTCATCGAACTGAAGAGCCGCACCTGGTCCAAATCGGACGCCGAGAACAAGGCCGACCGGATACAGGAGATGCTGGGCATACTGGGCATCACGCAGGCGGACATCATCCGCGAAGAATATCTGGAGATGCAGACGGCGCCTTAAGCCTATCCCGCCACAATCCAATCCACCTGATTGGTACTTTACGGTCTCCGGGCCGGTTGATAGGATAGAAAATCCTGTCGGTTGTCCGGGGGGTTAAACATGGCGGCGGCGGAGATGAACAGTCCACAGGCGAATATGCGATGGCTGCTGGGGTACATCCTGGGGCATCGGGGCGCGGCGGTTGGTGCGCTGCTGTCCGGCATGGTGGCGGGGATCAGTTCGGCGGCGTCGCCCTATCTGATGGGTGTGATCGTGGATCATATCCGGCAGCAGGTGCCGATTGAACAGATCGGCATGGACGCACTGGCGCTGATCGGGCTGTCAATCGTGACGGTGACGGCTTTTTTCGGCCAGCGGTATTTCAGCGGCCAGGTGGCCTATTCGGTCAATTTTGACATTCGACGCACGCTGTTCGATAACCTGCTCACACTCGATCAGGACTTTTACCAGCATTACCCCACCGGCGACCTGATCTCCCGGATGCACGCCGATACCGAAATGGTCTGGCGCTTGCTGGCGATTGGGTTCACGCGCTTCGGCAGCGCCGCTTTCACCGTGATCGCCGCCTTTATCCTGCTGGGGACGATTAATTTTCCACTGACGATCCTGGTATTTATCGTCCTCAGTGTTTCGACAACTTTCCAGCTTCGCGCCGGGCGGGTGCTGTCCCCGGTTTTTGAGAGAGTGCAGGCGCAGGCCGGGACGCTGGCGGCGCTGGTGCAGGACGCGGCCAGCGGTATCCAGACGATCAAAACCTTTGGCAAAGAGTCCGGCGCGGCGGCCAAGTATCGAGAAGAAAACCAGGAATACCGCCGCCGCTGGTTATACTTCCGCCGTCGCAACGAGCCGGTTGGGATGCTGCCGAACATGATTAGCGAACTGACCGCCGCGACGGTAGTGCTGTTCGGCGGTGTGATGGCGCTGAACGGGACGCTGACGCTCGGCAACTTCGTTCAGTTTTTCGTGTATCTGTCGGTCATCGGGACGGTGCTGCTCCAGCTTGGCACCATCTACCAGCGGTATCAGCAAACGCGCGGCGCGCTGTCCCGGCTGACGCCGCTGCTCCAGCCGCCCCGTATACACAGCACATCTGACGCCGTGCCGCTCTCTGCCCCGCGCGGCGAAATTAGCATCGAGAATGTGGGCGTCAAAGTTGGCGATAGCTGGCTACTGCGGAACGTATCGCTGCGTATCCCCGCCGGGTCGGTGGTGGCGGTGGTCGGGCCGACCGGCTGCGGCAAAACGCTGCTGGTGAACCTGCTGGCGCGCGTGTTCGACCCTACCGAGGGGCGCGTGTTGATCGACGGCGTGGACGTGCGGGCGCTGGCGCTGGAAGACCTGCGCCGGGCGATTGCTTACGTGCCGCAGTCCACGTTTTTGTTCAGCCAGCCGCTTCATCAGAATGTGCGCATGGGTATGGATAACATCCGGGATGAGGATTTTAACCAGGCCATCCACATCTCGCGGGTGAGCAATGATCTGCCGCAGCTTCCGCACGGGCTGGATACATTGGTCGGCGAAAAAGGCGTCATGCTTTCCGGCGGGCAAAAACAGCGCGTTGCCATCGCGCGGGCGATTGTGCGCGACCCGGCCATTCTGGTGCTGGATGATGCGCTGTCCAGCGTGGATACACACACCGCCGCCGACATCCTGGCCGATCTGCGCGGCGTGCTGCGCACCCGCACCAGCTTAATCATCGCTCACCGTATCGCCACCGTAAAGGACGCCGATTTTATCGTGGTGATGTTCGACGGGCGGATTGTGGAGCAGGGCGCGCACGCCGAATTGATTGAACAGAACGGCCTGTATGCGCGCATGGTCGAGCGCGAACTGCGCGAGGACGAGGTTGCCAACCATGTTGAAGCATAAGGCAGATAAAACACCCGTCGCTGAAGAGGCCGTTTCGCTGCAAAGTGAAGCTGATCTTCGGCAGGATAAGTTCAGCGACCGTTATCTGATTCAAATGCTGGGACGGTTCGTCGTCCCGTACTGGCGAGAACTGCTGCTGGTGTTTGCCATGCTGGCCGGGGTGACGGCGCTTTCGCTGCTGCCGCCCTATCTCATTCAGCAGGCGGTAGATGGGCCGATCACAGAAGGCAACCTGGCCGGCCTCATCCCTTACGGACTGGTTTATTTCGGGTCGGTGATCGCGCTCTTTGCGCTGCGTTTTGCCCATACCTATCTGCTGCAAACGGTCGGCCAGAATGCGCTGGTGAGCCTGCGGCAGACCTTGTTCGAGCATATTCTGAAACAGGACATGCGCTTTTTTAATACCACGCCGGTCGGCCAGTTGGTTTCGCGCCTGTCGAACGATATTGATGCGCTGACCGAACTGCTTTCGACCAGCATCGTAGTCGTCATCAGCAATCTGGTGACGCTGGTCGGCATCATTGCCGTGATGTTCGCGCTGAACTGGCGGATGGCACTGCTGGGGCTGTGCTTGATGCCGGTGATGACGGTGCTGACCATTTTCTTCCGGCGCAGAATTCGCATCTGGTCAAGCCGTTTTCACAAGCTGGTGGCCGAATATCTGGCTTTCATCAACGAGCAGTTTAGCGGCATTCTGGTGGTGCAGTTGTTCGGCAGGCAGGGACTCAGCCGAAGCGAGTTCGACGCGATCAACCAGCAGTACCGGGATATTCATTCGCACCTGCGCGATGAATACACCGTTTATGCATCGGTGCTGCAACTGCTGACGACGATTGGTCTGGCGATTGTTCTGTACGGCGGCGGCCAGGGGGTGCTGGCGGGTTGGGCGACGCTGGGCATGTTGATCTCGTTCATCGAATACACGCGCCGCAGCTTTGAGCCGATCCTGCAACTGACCGAACAGTTTGCGCAGATTCAGACGGCGCTTTCGGCAGGCGAACGCATCGCCAGAATGCTGAAGGTTGAACCGCATATCGTTGACCCGGCAAACCCGAAACGGCTGACGAACTTTAAGGGTTGCGTTACGCTGGAGCATGTAGACTTCAGTTATGAAGCCAATGCGCCGGTGCTGCGCGACGTGAACATACATATTCCCGCCGGGCAGCGGGTGGCGATTGTGGGCGCGACCGGCGCGGGTAAAACTTCCCTGGCGGGGCTGCTGGCGCGTTTTTATGACGTGAACAGCGGGCGTGTGCTGATTGATGGGGTGGACGTGCGCGAGTTTGGCCTGGCCGATCTGCGCGGTTATGTGACGGTTGTGCCGCAGAACCCCTACTGCTTTAACGGCACGATTGCCGATAATCTGCGCCTGTTCGATGAGCGTGTGACCGATGAACAGATGATCGCGGCGGCGCGGGCGGCGCGGGCGGCGGCTTTCATCGAGCGTCTGCCGGGCGCTTACAATTATGAACTGCTGCCGGGCGCGGCCAATCTTTCCCAGGGGCAGCGGCAGCTTCTGGCGCTGGCGCGCGCTTTGATTCACAGCCCGAACAGCATCCTGGTGCTGGACGAAGCCACCAGCAGCATTGATACCGAAACCGAGGCGCTCATCCAGGAAGGCCTGGCGCGCGTCCTTCAGGATCGAACCAGCCTCATCATCGCCCATCGTTTAAGCACCGTGCGCGATGCCGACCGTATCCTGGTGATGCAGCGCGGGCGCGTGGTCGAGGACGGCGCGCACGAGCAGTTATTGGCGCAGAATGGCATCTATGCACAGCTTTATCACCGCCAATTCGAGGAATTACACACGCACCATGATGGCCTTGTGGATCGAAAAGAGAAGGTTTCGTAACGGTCTGGCCGGGCTTCTGGCGCTGACGGCGGTTGGCCTGATGATCGCTGCTGCCGAAACATTCCGGCAGTTCGACTGCCCGGCATTGGATGGCTTTCTGTTCATGCTGGCGGGCGGCGCGGTGTTGGCGGCATCGCTGCGGGTGCTGCCGCAAAACGAATCGCTTCCCGCCGTGGCATCGGCTTTTTTCAATCCGCTGCAGGATACGCATTATTTTCTGGCCGGTGTTGGGGCGCTGCTGCTGGCGCTGCTGGCGGTGGTCAATATCGCGCCGCCGGAATTGGCGATCTTCCATTCGGTGACGACTCATGCCCAGTTTGCGCTGTTATGTGCCGGCGTGGCGCTGGTCGCCCTGGGATTAGGTGGCTTCGACCTGCCACTGCGCCGGGCGAACCTTAATCGGGGCGAACTGCTGGCCGTCGGGGCGATCACCATGCTAGCGCTGGGGCTGCGTTTCTGGCAGTTGGATGCGGTGCGGGTGCTGGTGGACGAGTTAAACTTCGTCACCGCCATCCAGTATGTTCGGGCTGACCCTTACGTCAAACTCCTTGAACCATTCAGCAGCATCGCCGCATTTCCCTATCTTTTCCCTTACTGGCAGGCGTCGGCGGTCGAGGTGTTCGGGCGCAGTTTTGTGGGACTGCGCGCCGTCAGCGCCATCGTGGGGGCGTTGAGCGTCCCGGCGGTGTATGTGCTGGGGCGGTCGCTGTTCGACCGGCGGGCGGCACTGGTGGCGGCGCTGCTGCTGGCGGCTTTTCCGCCGCATCTGAACTTCAGCCGCATCGGGATCAACAATATCGCCGACCCCTTATTCGGCGCGCTGGCGCTGGCTTTCCTGGGGCGGGGGATGCTGTCCGGGCGGCGGAGTGATTACGCGCTGGGCGGAGTGATGCTGGGCCTGACGCAGTATTTTTATGAGGGCGGTCGGCTGCTGTTCCCGGCGCTGGCCGTCGTATGGCTGGTAGGCGTCGGTCTGTTCAGGCGGCATTACATCCGGCTGGATTTGCGCCGGGTTGGTGTGACCGCTCTGGCTGCCGGATTGGTGGCGCTGCCGGTTTATCTGATGCTGGGGGTATCCGGCGCGCCGGCGGCGGCGCGGTTGAACACGCGCTACGTGCTGCCGGATGCGGATTACTGGAACGCGGTCATGTCCCCTGGCGGGCTGCAAGCGCACCTTGAAAATCATGTCCTGCCCGCCTTCCTGATCAATGTGCGGCTGCCGGATACCTCTCTGTTTTATGGAGGGCGTGATGCGCTGCTGCTGCCGGCCCTGGTGACGGCTTTTTTATCGGGTCTGTTTTATGCGCTGTGGCGGGCGCGCCAGCCGGGGTTTTTGCTGCTCGTGCTGTGGGTAGGCGGCGTCTGGCTGGCGAACAGCCTGCTGCTGGACAGTCGGCAGTCACCGCGTTACGTGGTGTCCTTCCCGGCGGTGGCGCTGTTGGCGGCGATTGGCATCACGCGCCTGGCCGCCGTGATCGTGCCGGGGTGGCAAAAACCACAGGCCATGCTGATCGTGACGTTGGCGGCAGGGCTGGCTTTTGTCCAGGCGGACTACTATTTCAACGATCATCTGCCGTTTTACAACCGCCAGTTCCGGGAGGTGTTAGGCTATCGGGACGGGCAGGATGCAGTGCTGCGCTCGCTGGGTTTTCCGCCCAGCACGCAGATTCACATCATCAGCAGCGAGCTGCTGCCGGGGGACTACATCGGCGGGCTGCTGCACTTCATGAACGACAGTCTGCAACTGGACATCCTGCTTTCGGACGATGTAACCCCGGCAGTTTTGCAGCAGATGGCCCCCGGCGTTGACCATGCGTTTTACGTCGAAGTGGATGACGCGCGCCTTATCAACCTGCTGCACGATCACTTCTTCTTGCGCCCGCCGGAATTCAGCCCCTATGGGCTGCTGGCGTCTGAACAGTTCGCGCTGTATTACGCGCCTTATGTGCCGGGATTATCGGAGGAACGGCTGCAACGGGGAGGTGGATAGCTGTATTTCTTGTAGTCATAAACACAACGATTCGATGCCAATAATTTGCTAAAGCCCAGAGAATCATAGTACACTGGCCGCGCCGTATTATCAGGAACACAGTGATAGAATAAAGATTACTTATACTATTGTTTGTCTAAAGTAACTATTGGAATAATGCACACCTCATTTAAACTGCGGGCGAAAGCAGCTGGCGATGAAGACCTATGATCTGTTAAATATGGGGCGCAGTTCGATTGACCTGTATGCCAACGACGTAGGCGCGCCGTTCATACAGATCAGCAGTTTTGCCGCTTACGTCGGTGGCTCGCCGACCAATATCAGCGTTGGCGCGCGGCGACTGGGGCTGAAGACCGCGCTGCTGACCGCCGTCGGCCAGGACCCGGTGGGCGATTTCATCCTGAATTTTCTCAACAACGAAGGTGTCGAGACAACATTTATCCCGCGCAAACCGCAGCACCGCAGCAGCGCCGTTGTGCTGGGCATCGAACCACCGGACAAGTTTCCGCTGGTGTATTACCGCGACAACTGCGCCGACATCAACCTGACGATCGATGATGCCCTGGCTGCACCGCTAACAGACTGCCGGGTATTCCAGTTCGCCGGGACGAACCTGAGCAAAGAACCCAGCCGGAGCGCCACGCTTTTTGCCGCCGAAACGGCGAAACAGGCCGGGGCAAAAATCGTCCTGGACGTGGATTTTCGCCCCGATCAATGGTTTGACGTGCGCGCTTTCGGCGTGGCCGTGCGGTCGGCGCTGCGTCTGGTGGATGTGGTCATCGGCACGGCGGATGAGATCAACGCGGCCGTGCTCACCGACCCATCCAGGATGAAACTCTCCCATTCACAGGTTTCCGATACGCGTGTTGAAGGCGACACAGCGAGTGCGATACGAGTCATGCTCGATTACAGGCTGGAAGCGGTGGTTGAAAAAGTGGGGGCGCAGGGGGCGCGTGTGCATCTGCCGGACGGCGCAGTGATCCATGCGCCGGGGTTCCCGGTAAAAATCTACAATATCCTCGGCGCGGGGGATGCTTTTGGGGCGGGCTTCCTGTACGGTTATGTAAACGGCTGGGGATGGCACAAATCGGCGCGGCTGGGCAATGCCTGCGGCGCAATCGTCGTGACCAAACACGGATGCGCCAATTTTATGCCGACGATGGACGAGGTAACAGCGTTCGCTGCTGGGTATGGCGGCCTGGAGTAATCTGCAAAGAAGAGGGTATTTATGCACTACACGGCTGAAAATCTGCTCGTCAAATCACAGGATAAAGGCGAACCGGGTTTATTCGCGCGGGTGCGTGCGGCGGATGCCGGTTGGGACTACCTGAACATGGCGGCGCTGCGTCTGCCCCTGGGCGAACGCTACGGTGATGTCACCGGCGAAAACGAAAACGTGACGGTCATCCTGGGCGGGCGCTGCCATATCCGCACCGGCAAAGGTGAATTTATGAACCTGGGACATCGCGCAAACGTATTCAGCGGGATGCCCTGGGCGCTGTATCTGCCGCGCCGCACGCCGTTTGAGATCGAAGCCCTGACCGATAACCTGGAAGTTGTCTCGTGCTGGGTGCCGACCGACGAAGATCACCCGGCGCAGTTGATTACCCCGGCGGACAGCACCATCGAAATTCGCGGCGGCGGCAACGCCACCCGCCAGATCAACAGCATCATCCCGCCTGGTTTCGACTGTCACCGGCTGGTGTGCGTGGAAGCCTTCACGCCGTCCGGCAACTGGTCAAGCTACCCGCCGCACAAACATGATGTGCATCGCGTGGACGCTGCCGGTAAGGTGCTGGAAGCTGACCTGGAAGAAATTTATTTCTACAAGATAAATCCGCCGGAAGGGTACGCTTACCAGCGTGTTTATACCGGCGACCGACACATAGACGCGCTGATGGTAGCGCAGAATCACGACGCCGTACTCGTGCCGGAGGGGTATCATCCGGTCGTCAGCGCACATGGTTACACAACTTACTACATCAACTTCCTGGCCGGTTCGGCGCAGTCATTAGCGAACAGCGATGACCCGGTTTATGCCTGGGTGAAGGATACCTGGTTGGAAAAAGACCCGCGTCTGCCGGTTGTTTCTCATGATATGGAGCGCGAATAACCGCCGCATCCAGGTCAATTTTAGAAAGCGAGTTGTGGCATGACCGATCAATCTACCATGCGGCTGACGATGGCGCAGGCGCTCATTTTGTATCTGACCCGCCAGTATGTAACCCGCGACGGCGTGGAAAATCCTTTTTTCGCCGGCGTCTGGGGCATCTTCGGGCATGGTGTGGTCGCCGGCATCGGCCAGGCGCTTCAGCAGTACAGCAGTAAAATCCGCTACTACCAGTCCCGCAACGAGCAGGCTCAGGTTCATGCGGCGGTAGCCTACGCCAAACATAAAAACCGCCTGCAAACCTTCGTCTGCACATCGTCTATCGGCCCCGGCGCGACCAACATGATTACCGGCGCGGCAGTAGCGACCGTGAACCGCATCCCGGTGCTGCTGCTGCCGGGGGATATCTTCGCCGAACGGGTGCAGTCGCCGGTGCTTCAGCAGCTTGAGTCGCCGTATACACAGGACATCAGCGTGAACGACTGTTTTAAGCCGGTGTCGCGTTACTGGGATCGTCTGTACCGGCCAGAACAGCTTATCACGGCGCTGCCGGAGGCGCTGCGGGTGCTGACTTCACCGGCGGATACCGGCGCGGTAACGCTGGCACTGCCCCAGGACGTGCAGACCTACGCATACGATTACCCGGCGGAGATGTTTGAAAAGCGTGTCTGGGTGATTCCGCGCAGCCGACCGGACGTAACGCTGCTGCAAAAGGCCGCTGCGTGGGTTCGGGAAAGCCGGCAGCCGCTTATCATCGCCGGCGGGGGCGTGCATTACAGCGAGGCCAACGCGGCGCTGCGGGCTTTTGCCGAAAAAACCGGCATCCCGGTATGCGAAACCCAGGCCGGCAAAGGCTCGCTGAACTACGATCATCCGTTTAACCTGGGCGCGGTCGGCACGACCGGCACCGAAGGCGCGAACATCCTGGCGCGCGAGGCCGATCTGGTTATCGGCATCGGCACACGCTACAGCGATTTTACGACCGCTTCCAACACGGCCTTCCAGAACCCCGATGTGCGGTTTATCAATATCAACGTGGCGGAGTTTGACGCCTACAAACGCGGGGCAGTACCGCTGGTAGGCGATGCGAAAGTGACGCTGGAAGAACTGCTGGCGGCTGTCGGCGATTACCGGACGCCGGAGGTTTACCAGGAGCGCGTCCACCGGTATAACCTGGCGTGGGATGCGGAAGTACATCGCATTTACAACCTGGAACACGAACCGCTGTTGAGCCAGGGCGAGGTCATTGGCATGGTGAACGGCTTCAGCCAGCCGCGGGATGTGCTGCTGTGCGCGGCGGGCAGCCTGCCGGGCGACCTGCATAAACTGTGGCGGACGCGCGACCCGCGTGGTTATCACCTAGAGTATGGATATTCCTGTATGGGTTACGAGATCGCCGGCGGCATGGGCGTCAAACTGGCCGACCCGGAGCGCGAAGTCTACGTGATGGTTGGTGATGGCTCGTACCTGATGCTGAACAGCGAAATCGTGACGATGGTTCAGGAAGGCATTAAGGTGGTGATTATCGTGCTGGATAATCACGGCTTCGCCAGCATCGGCGGGCTTTCCAAGAGCATCGGCAGCGAAGGCTTTGGCACGAAATATCGCTATCGCACCGGCAGCGGCCAACTGGACGGCGAAATCCTGCCGGTTGACTTCGCCCAGAACTGCGAAAGCCTGGGCGCACGTGTGTTCCGGGCGAACACACGCGAGGAATTTATGGCGGCGCTGCAAGCGGCTCAATCCATCGAGAATCGTCCCGTGTGCATCGTGACCGAAGTAGATCGGCGGCAGCGTGTCCCCGGTTACGAGTCGTGGTGGGATGTGGCTGTGCCAGAAGTATCGGACGACCCGGCGGTGCAGCGGGCGCGCCAGGAATATGAGCTGGGGAAGAAAAAGCAGCGCCACTATCTGTAAAGGTTGACACGGGGCAGGGGGAGTCGTTGCCCTTTTTGAATCAACAGGCGGGTATTAGTCCCCGCAAAAAGGAAAACCGCTTATGACCATCAAAATCGCCAGCGCCCCGGTTTCCTGGGGCATCTATGAGTTTGAGGGCATCGAGCCGAAATTTAAGTACGCACAGGTCTTGGACGAGATCGCCGAAACCGGTTATACCGGCACGGAACTGGGGCCGTATGGCTATCTGCCGACCGAACCGGATGTCCTGCGCGCGGAACTGGACAAACGCGGCTTGCAGCTTCTTTCGGCGTTTGTTCCGGTGCGGCTGGTAGACGCGAACGCACATGAGGCCGGCGCAGCGGAAGCGTTGAAAGTCGGCAGGCTGCTGGCCGCGCTGGGGGCGCGTTATGTGGTGCTGGCCGACGATAACGGCAGCGTGGATGCGCTGGTGAAAACCGCCGGCCAGCGTTCCGGGTCGAAGCTAGGCCCGGCGGAATGGGATGTGTTCGCCGCCGGGGTGAACCTGGTCGCGCGGCGGATTCATGAGGAACTGGGCCTGGGCGTGGTATTTCACCATCACTGCGCCGGTTATGTGGAAACCCCGGATGAAACGCGCGAACTGCTGGCGCGCACCGACGCGGCGCTGGTCGGCCTGTGCCTGGATACCGGCCACTGGCACTACGCGGGCGGCGACGCGGTAGCCTGCGTGCAAGAATTTGGTGAGCGTGTACGCTATCTGCATCTGAAGGATTGCAGCGCGCCGATTGCTGCCGACTGCCGCGCGCAGAGCAAGGATTATTTCCAGGCGGTGGCTGCCGGCGTCTTCTGCCCGCTGGGTCAGGGCGAAGTGGACTTCGCTGGCGTCATTCGGGAGATGCAGGCGCTCGGTTATGATGGCTGGGCGATTGTCGAGCAGGACGTCCTGACGGATGACCCTGGCCTGCCGAAGCGATATTCCCAGGCCAACCGGGATTACCTGAAAAGCCTGGGACTGTAGGGGGACAGTATGTCGAAGACGATACGTTTAGGATTGGTCGGGACCGGGCGCATCGGGCAGATTCACGCCCGGACGCTCAAACAGACGGTACCCGGCGCCGAACTGGTTGCCGTCACCGATGTGAACCTGGACTCGGCGCGGTCGTGCGCGGCGGCCTATGGCATCGGGCAGGTGGCGGACGATTACCGCCGGCTGCTGGATGACAAAACCATTGAGGCGGTCGTGATCTGTTCCAGCACCGATACCCATGCGCCGTTCATCACCCAGGCGGCGGAGGCGGGCAAACACATCTTCTGCGAAAAGCCCATCGCCGCCGACCTGGACATCATTGACGCCGCGCTGTCTGCCGTCGAACGAGCCGGCGTGAAGCTGATGCTCGGTTTTAACCGCCGGTTTGACGCCAATCACCAGCGCATTAAACGGGCGATTGAAGGCGGCGAAATCGGCACGCCGCATCTGCTGCACATCATCAGCCGCGATCCCTCGCCGCCGCCGGTGGAATATGTTCGCGTTTCCGGCGGCATGTTCTTCGATATGACCATCCACGATTTTGATATGGCGCGTTTTTTGCTGGGCGAGGTGGATGAGGTATACGCGGCGGCGGGCGTGATGGTTGACCCGCGCATCGGCGAAGCGGGGGACATTGATACCGCCGTCGTGACGCTGAAGTTTAAAAACGGCGCTGTCGGCACGATTGACAACAGCCGCCAGGCGGTTTATGGCTACGATCAGCGTGTGGAAGTTTTTGGCAGCAAGGGTTCGGCCAGAAGCGATAACCTGTATCCCAACGCCGTCACCTTCAGCACGGCGCAGACGGTTTCACGCGATCTGCCGCTGAACTTTTTCCTGGAACGTTACCTGCCGTCCTACCAGGCCGAAATGGAAGCGTTCGTCCGTGCCCTGCTGGATGATAAGCCAATGCCTGTTGGCGGAACGGATGGCCGCGCGCCGGTGGTGATCGCTATAGCGGCGCTGCGGTCTTACCGGGAAAACCGCCCGGTGAAAATCGCTGAGGTATAAACATTTCGAGGATGGTGCGCTGGCGGCGAAAATTGTAGACTTTATCAGCGGGTAGTGGGTGGATTAATTGAACGCTGGCCGAAAACCTGGAGCCGCGGGTTTTAGTCAAAATAAACCGGGCGCGGGGATATTTCGCCCGCGCCCGGTCGTTTCGCCGACACACGGTCAGCACTTTTTACCGCCCCCTCAAAGACTGACCCCGGAGGATACCGGCAGCGACGAGGCGCTGCTGCCTCCGCTGCCCTTGACGGCGATGGTCGGCAGGCGTTTTTTGACATGTCGGTTGCCGCAGAGGGGGCAAACGACCGACTCAACCTCGCTGAATTTTACGCGCTTGTCAAACGTCCGCCCACAGCCGGGGCAGTCAAATTCATAAATCGGCATGGTTCAGGTTTACTCCTTAAGTTTAGCGATGACTCGTTCGAGGCGCTGGCGGGCTTCAGCCGCCACCGCGTCCAATTCCGGGTAAGGCAGCACGCTTGCCATCATCATTGGGTCAATGATGCCCACTTCAATCGTTTCATCATCCATCTGCGAGACGGTGACGTTGCATGGCAGCAGCAGCCCGATCTGCGGCACGGCGCTTAAGGCACGGTGAGCCAGCGGTGGGTTGCACGCGCCGAGGATTTTGTATGGCCGAAAGTCCACGTCGAGTTTTTTCTTCATCGTGTCTTTGACGTCAATTTCGGTCAGCACGCCGAAACCTTCGCTTTTGAGGGCGTCCGTCACCCGCGCCAGCGCGGTGTCAAAGTCTGCCTTGAGGTGAACACTCAGGCCGAGGGTTGGGGTGGTGTTTTCCATGATCGAAATCCTTATCAGCGTTCCAGGGGCAGGCCGCTCTGCATCCAGCCAAGCGTGCCGCCCAGGATATTGTAAATTGTCTCGAAGCCCTTTTGCCCCAGCAGCGCCGCCGCCGACTGGCTGCGTGAACCGGTCGCGCAGATGATGGCGGTTGGTGTGGCCGGGTCAAGTTCATCTACCCGACGGCTGAGATCGCCCAGCGGAATGAGCAGCGCGCCGGGAACATGCCCCTGAGCGTATTCCCAGGTTTCGCGTACATCAATCACGACCGGGCGGCTGCCGTTGCCGTTCTGGAGCAGATCGTTGAGTTCCAGCGGTTCGATGTCGCGCACGTCGCCGGCAGTCACCGGCAGCCCCATCGCCTTCCAGGTCGCCAGCCCATCGGCCAGATAGCCCGCAATATTGTCGTAGCCGACGCGGGCCAGGGCATATACCACGCGGCGGTAGTCGGTCACGTCGGCCAGCATCAGCACCACCGGCAGATCAGACGGCAGCACGAAACCAACACGGTTGCTCAACTGGTCGTCGGCTTCCAGATGCACCGAACCGGGGATATGCTCGGCCTTGTAAGCGGCTTTCGGGCGCGTGTCCAGCAGCGCCGCGCCCTGGCGGAAATGGCGAACAGCTTCCTGCACCGTCAGCGGACGCGGGGCAGTGTCGCCCAGCGGACGCGGGCCGCGCCGGTTGATCTGTTTGATGCGTTTGTGGTTGCCCGGTTGTTCCGGCAGATCGCTGGTCGCGTATTCGACGAACGCTTCCCGCTCGCGTGGGGCCAGCGCCGGATTGTTATGCCGCTCAAAGCCGATGGTTGAGACGCGCACCGATCCCATCGCCTTGCCGCACAGCGACCCCGCGCCATGCCCCGGATAAACCAGAATGCCATCATTGAGGGGCAGCAGTTGGTGGTGAATGGTGTCGTGCATGTGTCCGGCCAGTTCGCGTGCCGCTTCGATGCCCACCAGGTCAGGCCGCCCTACATCGCCGACGAACAGCGTGTCGCCGGTCAGCGCCATCCAGGGGTCTTGCGAGCGGGTGGTGTCGGCCACCAGCAGGGTAATGCTTTCTGGCGTGTGGCCGGGGGTATGGCGCACGTGCAGCCGCACGTTTCCTAAAGCGACCACATCGCCATCCTTCAATGTCTGATGTTCAAACTCCGCGCCGGCGGATTCGTGCAGGCAGATGGCCGCGCCGGTTCGCTGCGCCAGATCAGTATTGCCGGAAACGTGGTCGGCGTGCAGATGTGTTTCGATGATATGGGTGATCGTCAGGCCGCGTTCCGATGCGGCGTCCAGGTATTTCTGCACGTCACGGTCGGGGTCTATAACGGCGGCAGTGCCCGCGCCCTCGCAGCCGACCAGATAAGAAGCGCAGCCCAGGCCGTCAATGAAAAACTGCTGGATATACATCGTCTTTCACCTCGCTATACCAGTTTAGGTAAATTGTCATACAGTAAAAAAATCGCCAGCGCGATCACGAATACAGCAAAAACACGGCGCAGGTGGCCGGGGTTCAGATGTTTCGCCATCTGCGCTCCGGCGAACGTCCCGGCCAGCCCGGCCAGGACGAAAATCGCAATCAGGGTTATGTCCAGCGGCACGCCGCTGACATGGCCGAGAAAACCCGCCAGGCTGTTCATGGCGATGACCACCAGCGATGTGCCAACCGCCTGATGAAACGGCAGGCCGACCAGCATCACCAGCGCCGGGACGATCAGAAAACCGCCGCCGACCCCTAGTATTCCCGTCAGCAGACCGACTGCCGCGCCGCTCAAAACCACTTTTCCGACGGCCAGTTCAGCCGGCTGGCGCGCGTCCCGCTCCGGTTGGCGACGGGCGATCAGCAGCGCCCCGACGGCTAACATCAACACGGCGAAAGCCACCAGCAGCATGGGTGGCGAAAACAGCTTCGACAGCCCGGCAGACAGGTACGAAACGATCATGCCGGCGCTGCCAAAAATCAGCGCCACCCGCCAGTTGAGCGTTCCCTGCATCCGGTGGAAAAACGCCCCCAGCAGGCTGTTCGCGCCGACAATCGCCAGCGAAGTCGTGATGGCGGCCTGCGGGCTTTGCCCGACCAGATACACCAGCGCCGGGACGGTCAGGATCGAACCGCCGCCGCCAAGCATACCGAGCGACGCGCCGATGCCGAAACCCAATCCCAGGTTAAGCAGCAGCACCTCCATTTTCAGCCTTTCCTGATCGCATAACCGGCCTGTTCCCAGGCGATCATGCCGCCGCGTATGTTGAGCGCGTTAAACCCGGCATTCTGCAACTGACGGGCTGCCGTGCCGCTGCGCGCCCCTGATCGGCAGATGCAGAGAATTTCGCGGTCTTTGGGCAGTTCGTTCATGCGGGCAGTTAATTCGTGCAGGGGGATGAGTTTTGCGCCGGGGATATAACCGGCCTTAAATTCCTGCGGCTGGCGCACATCCAGCAAAAACACCGGCTGGCCGCTTTCCAATCGCGTTCTGGCTTCGGCGGTGCTGATGGCGGTGGTGGCTGTCCTGAACAGCGATTTCAACAGGCTCATGGTGGCAGTATCCTTAAAGCTCGTTATACGTTCGGACTATAGCGGAAATCGCCCTTATGCAGTTAGGCGCAATCCCTTATAATGTGACATAAGATTCGGCTAATATCTTGCTGAGATGACATCGTGCTTGACTTATACAAACTCCAGATTTTTTTAGCGGTCGTACAGGAAGGCAGTTTCAGCGCGGCGGGCGAGCGCCTGTACATCACGCAGTCCGCGGTCAGCCAGCACATTAAAGACCTGGAAGCCAGCCTGGGCAGGCCGCTTTTCCAGCGTGGCTGGCGGGGTGTCACGCTCACGCAGGAGGGCGAAATTCTGCACCGTTACGCGCGCCAGATTTTTGCCCTGGTGGCTGAGGCGGAAAACGCCCTGACCGACATCGAGCAGGTCAGCGGAGGGCGCGTGAGCATCGGCGCGACCCCTGGCGCGGCCATTTATCTCGCGCCGGACTGGGTACAGCGTTTCCGCGCCCGCTACCCGCAGATCACGGTCGCTCTGCAAACGGGTTTGACGGCGCAGATTGTCGCCGAAGTGCTGGCCCGCCGGCTTGACGTGGGTTTCATCGAAGGCGAACTGGAATCGTTCCGCCAGCCGCGCCTGGAGTCGTTAGCGTTGCAAGAAGTCGAGCAGGTGGTTATTGTTGGATTTAAACATCCCTGGTGGGAGCGGTCATCGGCGGGCATCCACGAACTGCACCGCCAGTCATTTATCGTCCGCCCGCCGAACAGCCAGTCGCGTATTTGGCTGGATGAGACACTGCGCGTTTACGGGGTCGAGCCGGTCATCGGTGCGGAGTTCGATAACCTGGAATCGATCAAACGCGCCGTCATCGCCGGGATGTGCCTGGCTGTGCTGCCGCCTTACGTGGTGCGGGATGAAGTCAACCAGGGGCTGCTGCATGTGGTCACACTGGATGGGCAGCCCCTTCGACGGACATTAAGGCTGATATGGGATCGTGACATCCACTTTGCGCCGATTACGCGCGCTTTTATAGAATCCCTGAGCGGTGATTATCCCACTATAAACACTTTAAAGACTATTCGTGATCTACCGGATTCTCAAGACGGAAGCCATGTCCCCGGACGGTGATGATGTACTGCCGGTCGGGGTCGAGTTCGGCCAGGCGGTCGCGCAGGCGGCGCACCAGCGCGTCAATGGCCTGCTCGCTGACCCCTTCACCCATCGCCTCCGGCCAGACGGTTTCGATCACCATGTCGCGGGTGCAGATGCTGCCGATATTATTGTAAAGTAGCTCCAGCAGCCGGTACTGCGGCAGGCTCAAAGGTGGGTCAAGCTCCTGGTCGCCGATGAACACACGGCGCGATTCGTGTTCCAGCCGCAGCCGGATGTGCGCGAACGCCGGCACACCGGAGGTTAACGGCGCGGTTGAGCCGATGCCGACAAAGCGGATGCGGGTCGTCAGCGCAAGCTGGATTTCGTCACCGTCCTGCAGTTCGCTGGAGCCTTTTAGCTGCTGTCCATTAATCCAGGTGCCGTTTTTACTGTCTAAATCCTGCACATAAAAACGCTCATTCTGCCGGTAAATGCGAATGTGCTGTCTTGAAATCTGGCGCTCCGGCAGGGGGACATCGCAGGATTCGTCTCGTCCCACGATCATTTCGTCACGGGTGATCGGCACATGCTGCGTGGGTTGGTTTTCCCGCCGGATCATGAGAATTGGACGTTCGGTTTCGGGTTTGGGCATTGCAACCTCTTATCGGATGATCTGGCCTCTACACCATTTTCATATTATATATCACGTACCGGCTGTGAGTGGAATCGGCACGGGAGCGGATTCAGTTATGCCGACCCACAAACCCAGATCGCTGTAAATCGGTGTGGCCTGCGGGTTGCTTTGCCGGGCGGCCCCGCGCGAGGTGTTGCGGTAGTACGCCTTGACGACAGCAGTCCCGTTAGCGATGTTGGGCGCGGGAAGCTGCGTCATGGGGAATTCTTCTTTATGGACGCAGCTCTGGCGCGGGCCGAGCAGCCGGATGTCGCTTTCCGGGTAAAAAGCGTTCCCCTGGGCTACCCCGGCGGGCTGCGCGCTGTTGGGGTTAAAAACCAATCCTAAGCCGCTGGTTATGCCGTCATCGCCAATCCGCACCTGATCGGGGTTGTAATAAAGGGCAATTGTGCCGATAGAGTTATTGGTGATGGTGATGGTAATGGTAATCACGCCATCCAGCGTGGTCGGCACGGACGAGGAGCGCACGCGCAGCGAGATGGGATTGGTGGCTGCGCGCCCGATTAAGGATTGATGCTGGTCACGGCTGAAACCCTGGCGCAGCCAGGCACAGGGGATACTTTCGTCCACATTCGGCACGACCGACGAAATCAGGCGCGGCAGCGTGCCGGGGCCGGCGAATACGGCCAGCATCACCAGCAGAAAGATTCCGACCAGGATGTTTCGATTGCCTGCGCGGCGAAAGATAGACACAGCATCAACCCTGTTCCCGCAGCCATTGGCGGATGGTTTCGATCATTAAAGCGGTGTTGGTCTTTTCCATATTGTGCCACAAAATGCCTGTATCGTGGCCCCGAAACCAGGTGTACTGCCGCCGGATGAAATCATGCGTGGCGTGTTTGGTGGCGGTAATGCTGCTGTCCAGCGTGGCACCGTCCAGCACATGCGCCGCCAACTGCCGGTAGCCCAGGCCGCTCATTGAGGGCAGCCACCGGCTGTAGCCCCTGGCGAACAGGTCTTTGACTTCTTCCAAAAAACCCGCCGCCATCATCTCGTCCACGCGCCGGTCGGCCCTGGCATACAGCTCGGCACGGTCGAGCGTCAGTCCATACTGAAGGATCGTGTAGGGGGGTGGATTTTTGCGCTGAAGGGCGCTGATCGGCTCGCCGGCTTCCAGGCAGACTTCCAGCGCCCGGATAACTCGGCGCACGTTGCGATGGTGGATAGCGGCAGCGGCGGTCGGATCAAGCTGCGCAAGACGCCGGTGCAGGGTTTCCGCCCCTTGTTTGGCAGCGAAGGCTTCCAGTTCGGCGCGCAGCACGGGGTTGGGCGGCACTTCCGGCACCGTCCAGCCTTCGATCACGGCGGTGAGATACTGCCCCGTGCCACCGACCAGCAGGGGCAGGCTGCCGCGCTGATGAATGGCATCAATCGTTTCGTAGGCGGCTTTCTGGTATTGCGCCAGTGCGAGATCGCCGTCGGGGTCTACCAAATCCAGCAGGTGATGGGCAGCACGCGCGCGCTGTTCCGGCGTGGGTTTGGCGGTGCCGATGTCCATGTAACGATAAATCTGGCGGCTGTCGGCACTGACGATTTCACCGCCGACGGCTTCCGCGATTTCAATCGCCAGTCCGGTTTTGCCGATGGCGGTCGGGCCGAGGATGACCAGAAGCGGTTTACCAGCCAAGCGCGTCCTCAGCATGTTCAATGATCGCTTCACCCGATGGGGGTATCGCAATGGCTATAACATCCACACGCCAGGCGGCCTGTTCCAGATGGTGGCTCGCCAGATAGCTCTGTACGGCGCGCGCCAGGCGCCGCTGTTTGCGCGCCCCAACGCTCTCAAAGGCGGCATCTGTCCGGTCGGTGTGGCGCGCTCGAACCTCGACAAACACCAGCATAACACCCTGATGGGCGATAATATCAATTTCGCCGTACTGGCAGCGCCAGTTGGTGGCGATAATGGTATAACCACGCTGTTCCAGGTAGCGGATGGCCAGCCGTTCGCCCTGCTGTCCGAAAGAGCGTGTAGATCGGGGCGCGTTCATCCCTTAAATGCGCTGCGGTGGAAACATGTCCCGATAAAGCTGCATGGCCTTCAGCACTGCTTCTTTGGCTTCTTTGACGCCTACCCAGCCCTGGCTGATGACCTCCGCGCCCTGAAGATGTTTATAGGTGATGAAAAAATGCTCGACGGCGCGCGGGAAGTGTTTGGGCAGATCGTCAAGATCGAGATAGTCCTCGTAGTGCGGGTCGGTGGAAGGTACGGCCAGAATTTTATCGTCGTTCTGCCCCCTGTCCAACAGGCACAGCATACCGATGGGGCGCGCCTCGATCACACAGCCGGGGAAGGTGGGTTCTTCCATCATCACCAGCACATCGAGCGGGTCGCCATCGTCATAATAGGACTGGGGGATAAAGCCGTAGTCGCCAGGATAGTGGATGGGACTGTACAGCACGCGGTCGAGTTTGATGACCCCGGCGCTTTTGCTGTATTCGTATTTATTCTGGCTGCCTTTGGGTACTTCAACCACTGCGTAGATGATGTCCGGTGCTTTAGGGCCGGACGACAGATTGTGCCATAGATGTAACGCCATGCGATCCCCATCTCAATGATTTGCGGATTTTGTAGTTAAGTATAGTCGAAATCCTGCTGTTCCCAAAGACGTGTTCGGGAAGATGTACCGCAGCCGGGAAACAACCAACAAAAAAGGGGCGAACCATCACGTTCGCCCCTGACGGGGTACATCAGAAACAAGCGTTACGACCTGACCGCCTGTACAGGCGGCTGGACGCCTTCCGCCTCTTCATCACGGTCGCTGCGGCGCACCGACCAGACAATCAGCACGATGCCGATGATGATGGTGATAAGCACCGGCACAGTTGCTTCCGGTGTTTGCGTCTGGACGATGATGGGTGCCATGATGAGTGACACCAGGTTCATAACCTTAATCATCGGGTTAAGCGCCGGGCCGGCAGTATCCTTGAAGGGATCGCCAACCGTGTCGCCGACGACGCTGGCTTTATGGTTATCCGTGCCTTTGCCACCCATGTTACCATCTTCGATGTATTTCTTGGCGTTGTCCCATGCGCCGCCGGAGTTCGCCATGAAAACGGCCTGAAGTTGGCCGGACAGAATCACGCCCGCCAGGAAACCGCCGAGCGCCTGTTCCTTGAGCAGCAGGCCGACGACGATGGGCGACAGGATAGCGATCAGACCGAGCGGGATTAGTTCCGCCTGCGCCGAACGGGTGGAGATGGTCACGCATTGGGCGTAATCGGGCGGGCGCTGTTTGTTCTGGATTTCCGGGATACGGAGCTGGCGGCGAACTTCCGCCATGATGTACCCGGCGGCACGATTAACGGCCTTAATCAGCAGTCCGCCGAACAGCAGCGGCAGCGCGCCGCCGATGAGCAGGCCAACAAACACGGTCGGGTCGGCCAGATTGATCGAACGATTGAACGTTTCCAACCGTTCAGCCGGCATGACGCGCTCGATGTCAATGAAGAATGAACCGAACAGCGATAGCGCCGCGATCACCGCCGAGCCGATAGCGACACCTTTGGTGATGGCTTTGGTGGTGTTGCCTGCGGCGTCCAGGTCGGCCAGGATTTGCCGCGCTTCTGGCGAAAAATCTTCGACGCCGGCCAGTTCGGCGATGCCGTTGGCATTGTCAGAGATCGGGCCAAAAGTGTCCATACTGACGTTGTTGCCGGTGTGCGAGAGCATCCCGACGCCGATCAGCGATACACCGAACAGCGTGTACACGAAACGGTCTGCCGCCGGGACTTCACGCATACTGATGAGGAACAGTGCCGCGACCATGATCCACAGTGCCTGGAAGATGCCGCCGATCAGGTTTTTCTTCGTGTAGCCGCGACCAATTGCCAGCACCGAAATCACCACGCCGATGAGGAACACCGGCAGGTAAAGTTCCGCCGGGAAGGTCACGCTGTACACCAGGATGGACGCGCCCAGGCTGGCGACGATCACCAGCACCGACCATACGCTCGACTGATAACCGAGCGAAATGCCTTCCAGGATGACCAGCGCGGGGCCAAAAACGGTCGCTTTGGCGATGTTGTGAACGCGCTTGCTTTTGGCCGAAGTCGCATAAGAGGTGAGGGGGTTGAAGATCACTGCCAGCGCCACGCCGACGGCCACCAGCGCACCGAGCGACAGATGCGAGAGCAGATCGCCGCTGGGTTCCTGATTGCCCGCATAGAAGATGGACAGCAGGAAGGTCGAAATGATGGTGATGGCGCTCGAAATTTCGTAGCTCTTGTACATGGCTTCTTCGGCGTCGTCCACTTTCCAGACCGACACCATGTACGTGCCGACAATTGAACTGACCACACCGATACCGCGCACCAGCAGCGGCAGCACGATCCAGAACAATTGGCCGGTTAGGGATGTCAGCGCCAGGCCGAGGATCAGGCTGGACACGATGGTGACTTCGTAGCTCTCGAAGATGTCGGCGGCCATACCGGCGCAGTCGCCCACGTTATCGCCCACCAAGTCGGCCACGACGGCGGCGTTGCGCGGGTCGTCTTCTTCCATGCCAGCTTCGACTTTACCCACCAGGTCGGCGCCCACATCCGCCGCTTTGGTGTAGATGCCGCCACCAACACGCATGAACAACGCCAGCAGTGTACCGCCGAAGCCAAAGCCGAGCAGCACATCCGGCGCGGCCTTACCAAAGATGATGAAGATCATGGTACCGCCGAGCAGCCCCAGACCATCGGTCAGCATACCGGTGATTGTGCCGGAGCGGTAGGCAATTGTGAGCGCGCGCTTGAAGTTGCTGCGCGCTGCCGCCGCTACGCGCACGTTGCCCTGAACGGCCATGTTCATGCCGATGAAACCGACGATGGCGGAGAACGACGCGCCCATAGCAAACGCCAGCGCGCGCCCGATAGCGACCCCGGTCACGGCTGAGGGACACTCAACCACTGCCGAAACGCGCTCCGGGTTGAAGTCTTCGTAACCGTTGGCGATGGCGACCTGTTTGGCCGTCTGTGTGCGGGCTTCCAGCGCCGTGGTAATTTCTTCGACCGATGCGCCAGAGGTTGCGCCGGCGGCGATTGCTTCGGCAAAGGCAGTTTCAACCTCTACTGGGCAGAATAACTCGTTCGCTTCGCCGGTGGGTCGGACGAGCGCCACACTGAGGAACATGGCGACCGTCAGGACGACGATGAGAATGGCAATCGTTCGCAACTGGGTACGCAGGTAAGCGTTTGCGCCATCCCGGATGAACCCCCAGACACGCTGCATAGCTTCGCTGCCTTTTTCAGCAGCAAATGTCTGACGAGCCAGCCAGTAGGCGTAAATCAGCGCGACGAATGCAGTCGCAAGCACGATCAGGATCATGACTTGCTCAAACGATTGGATGCCTTGCATTGCCTGCATGATGCTAATCCTTAGCTAAGCCGTACTAAAAAAGCACTCCCCTGTATCCTGTCCGGTCATGAGTGTTATACAAGGGCTGGATTGTGGACACGCGCCAGGACGACAGGTGAGTGGTGCATTAGTTCCGCAAACTATTTTATTGTAGAGGATGGGTTCTCGCTAGTGGTATTACATAAAGCACAAAAAATATAGGCAAATTGACAGTATCTATCGCCGCTTCTTGGTAAAGATTGACGATTTGCTGATGATAGGATTAATCAGATTCTTCCTATGAAACAAAATAATTTGTTGCTATCCTAAACAACTTGGCACTTTTCAACAATTTACAGAGTTCAGGAGCGTGCGTATGGAATTTCTTCGAGACAACGCAAACGTCATTGCGCTGGCCGTCAGCGGTCTTGGACTGCTGTTTGCTCTGTACCGGATGCGCTGGGTTTTGACCCAGGATGCCGGTAATGAACGAATGCAGAAAATTGCCCTGGCTATTCAAAAGGGCGCGCAGGCTTTTCTGCGGCGCGAGTATCGCGCGGTTTCCATTCTGGTTGTTGTGGTCAGCGTTGTCCTGGTGGCTTTGAGTTTTATCCCCGGCTCGCGGATGAGCGCCTGGACGGCGGTTGCGTTTGTCGCGGGCGCGCTGGCGTCCGGCGTGGCCGGTTATGTCGGCATGTATACCGCTGTGCGCGCTAATGTGCGTACCGCGCAGGCGGCGTCGAAAAGCCTGAACGGCGGGCTGCGCGTAGCCTTCACCAGCGGGACGGTGATGGGGACGATTGTAGTTTCGCTGGCGCTGCTGGGGGTTAGCGGCCTGTTCATCCTGTTCAGCAACCTGCTGCCGCCGCTGGAGGCGGTCAGCGCGCTGGCCGGTTTTGGCTTTGGCGGCACATCCATCGCCATTTTCGCCCGTGTGGGCGGCGGCATTTACACCAAAGCGGCGGACGTGGGTGCCGATCTGGTCGGCAAAACCGAGGCAGGCATCCCGGAAGATGACCCCCGCAACCCGGCAACGATTGCCGATAACGTGGGTGATAACGTGGGCGACGTGGCCGGGATGGGTTCCGATCTGTTTGAGAGTTATGCCAGTTCGATCATCGCTGCGATCACGCTGGCCGCGCTTGGCTCCGGCCTGTCGCCGGATAAAACGCTGGTGGGGCAGGTGTTTCCCATCCTGGTCGCCGCCGTCGGGCTGATTATCGGTATCGGCAGCACCTTCCTGGTGACGACCAAAGAGGGCGCGACACAGGAGATGCTGCTGGGCAGCCTGCGGCGCGGCGTTTATGGGGCAAGCCTGCTGGTGGCGGCAGCGGTCGTCGTACTGGGCTTAATCTTTGATCTAGGTTGGGGCGTGATCCTGGCGACGCTGAGTGGCTTGGTCGGTGGCGTGCTGATCGGTTATTTCACAGAGTATTTCACTGCCGACAGCTATAGCCCGACGAGGGCGCTTTCGATCAGTGCGCAGGGTGGAGCAGGCATCGTTGTCATTCGCGGTATGGCATTGGGTATGTTCAGCACGGTTGCGCCGGTTTTAATTGTCGTAATCGTCACCCTGCTGGCGACAGCAGCCAGCGGATTGTACGGTGTAGCAGTGGCGGCGGTTGGCATGTTGGCGACGCTGGGGATTACACTGGCGACCGACGCCTACGGCCCGGTGGCCGATAATGCCGGGGGCATTGCCGAAATGGCGCGCATGGATAAAACGGTGCGCCAGCGCACCGACGCACTGGACAGCCTGGGTAATACGACGGCGGCAACCGGCAAGGGATTTGCTATCGGCAGCGCGGCCATGACGGCGCTGGCGCTGAACGCCGCGTTTATCACGGCGCTGCAAGGAGCTAACGGCAGCGGCCTGAACATACTGATGATTGATGTGCTGGACGCGCGTTTTATCACCGGCCTGTTTTTGGGGGCTGTGCTGCCGTATTTGTTCAGCGCCCTGGCAATGCTGGCCGTCGGTCGAGCGGCGCAGGAAATCGTGAAAGAAGTGCGCCGCCAGTTTTCCGAAATCAGCGGCATTCTGGAAGGAGTAGCCGAGCCGGACTACGAACGCTGTGTAGGTATCAGCACCGACAGCGCCATCCGGCAGATGATCCTACCCGGCATTATCGCGGTGGTCACGCCGGTTGCGCTGGCCTTTCTGGCTGTTGTCGGGCGCGATAATGTCATCGGCCAGTTTGTTGGCACCAATACGCTGGTCGGCATGTTGATCGGTGCGCTGGTATCGGCCTTCATGCTGGCGGTGATGATGGCGAATGCCGGCGGCGCGTGGGATAACGCGAAAAAATACATCGAGGCGGGCAACTACGGTGGCAAGGGATCGGATGCGCATAAGGCTGCCGTCGTAGGTGATACAGTGGGCGATCCGTTTAAGGATACCGCGGGGCCGTCGTTGAATATCCTGCTCAAGCTGCTGGCAATCGTGGCGCTGGTGATCGCGCCGCTGCTGGCGAACACGCCGCTGGTGTAAACCCGGCGTTCAGCCACAGCAGTCTAAAACGGCGGCGCTCGTACAGGCCGCTGTTTTTATTGGCGATCATCAGACAGACACAGATGATCTCTTGTTTTTACTCAGAACTTGGCACTCAGAACTTAAATCATGGAGTGGGGAGCGTGAGCCACCCCAAAAAGTGGCTCACGCACGGGGTAGAATCTTGCGGAATTTATAGCCGTAGACGATGACACCCCGGCGGCCTTCGGTCGTCAGTTTGCGAGTCACCATCTCTACCCGATCGCCAATGGCTACCGGGCCGTCCAGGTCGGTTAGCTGTGCAGTGACCATTGGCCCCTCATCCAGCTTCACCAGCGCCAGGACATAGGGGGCCTGTTCCTCGAAACCTTCGGGCGCTTGCTGCAAGGTGGTGAAACTGTACACCTCGCCCGTTCCCGAAAAGGTGAACTGCTCGCGCTGGAACTCGACCGGCTTGCGCGTCGTTTCCATAGGTTTAACGCCCCGCCATCAGCGCCGCTTTTTCCACCGTCGAGCGAATGCTGCGGGCGTCGCGCATATCAATTTCTTCGGCGGCAGGCGCCGGACGAGCCTGAAGGCTTACCGTGCCGTTTTCGTAACGCACGCCCTGAAGGCGGTAGCGCAGGGGGTTCAGTCGCCAGTGTCGTGAGATCTGCATTTCTTACTGCTCCTCATCAAATCTTAAGATTGTGCTTTTCTGCACGAAGATGCTGACATAATAGCTGATGTGAGCTATCAAAACCTATCAGGGACGGCCCGATAGCTATCATGGACTCTCAAATCCACCCTTTTCAGGGCTTTTGCGGCTTATATTTGCAGCACATGCGTGATGGCCGTGCCGCCCAGCCCGCCGAGATTCTGAATGAGCGCGATCTTTGCGCCGGGAACCTGGTTGTCTCCGGCCTGTTCGCGCAGTTGTAAACAGGCTTCCACCGCCTGATAAACGCCGGTTGCCCCGGCGGGGTTGCCGCGCGCCTTCAGCCCGCCGAAGGTGCTGATGGGCAGCCGCCCGTTTAAAGCCAGCGCGCCTTCCTGCGCCAGCTTCCAGCCCTCGCCACGCGCAGCGAAGCCGGCTGCTTCCAGCGACAGCGCCGCGATGACGGTGTATTCGTCGTGCAGCTCGAACAGGTTAACCGCGTCGGGCGTGATGCCGGCCTGAGCATAGGCTTTGTGCGCCGAGCGGTTGGCTGCGCCGAGGTACAGCAGGTTAGCGCGATCTTGCAGTGCCAATGCATCGGTAGCGACGGCGCTGCCGGTAATACGAACCGGCTGCGGCACCAGGTCAACTGCACGTTCAAAGGTGGTCAGAATTACCGCGGCTGCGCCGTCGGCATCCGGCGCGCTGTCGAACAGGTTAACCGGATCGGAAATCATGGGCGCTCTGGCGAAGCCGCCGGGTTTAAGGGTGTTACGGAACATGGCATAGCGGCTGCGCGCGCCGTTGGCATGGGCGTTGATGCTGAAGCCTTCAAACGCGCTCAATTCCAGGCCGTATTCGTGCAGGTAGCGGCGCATCAGCATGGCCGCCAGGGCGGTCTGGGTTGCGCCGTGCGCGGCTTCATAATCGGCGTCCAGGCTGGTATTGCGGGCCAGCGTGCGGGCTTCGCCCACGGTGTCGGTTGATTTTTCGACGCCGACGACCAGCGCCGTTTCGACTGCGCCGGAGGCAACCGCCAGGTAGCCGGTTCGCAGCGCCGCCGCGCCGGAGGCGTCCGCCGCTTCGATCGTATAGGCTTCCGGCCCGCCCAGTCCGGCATAATCGGCCACCAACGCGCCCAGGTGGGTCTGGTTGCTGAAGGCCGCGCCGAAGGCATTGCCGACGTACAAAGCGTCTATCTGTTTAAGCCCCGCGTCGTTAAGGGCATCATGAATGGCATCGGCGGCCAACTGCCGCAGACCGGAAGTCCAGTGTTCGCCAACGGGAGTTTGTCCAATCCCGATAACTGCTACATCTCGCATAGTGTCATGTCCTTGAGGATGGGTGATTTATTTTGTGGCGTAGGGGCGCCGTGCATTGACGCCCCTACGGATTGTGTTTAATCCTTGAGCTTTCCCCGGTAGCGGGCATAGGTCGCGTAATCAATCGGCGTGCGGCGGTTGATGTAATCGCGGGTGGTCGGCGCGAGTTTCTGCACCTCAGTGATGCGTTCGGTCACGCGGATGTCGAAAGCGTCCGACCCCGCGCCGCTGCCGTAGCTGACCATCAGAATCCGGTCACCGGGCTGGGCGATGTCCAGGATGGCCGTCAGGCCGAGCATGGACGAGCCGGAATAAACGTTGCCGACTTCGCCGCACAGCAGGCCGGTTTTGTACTGCTCCGGTTTAAAGCCCAGCATCTCCGCCGCGCGCGAGGGGAACTTCACGTTCGGCTGGTGGAACACGGCGAAGGTGTAATCAGCGGCGGTCGTCCCCATCTGTTCCAGAAGCGTTTGCCCTGCCGAGAGCGTGTGATGGAAGTAAGCCGGTTCGCCGGTGAAGCGGTCGCCGTGACTGGGGTATTCCTCGCCGGGACGCCGCCAGAAATCAGGTGTATCGGTCACGAAGCTGTAGCTGCCCTGGTAAACGGCGCAGGCTTCGTCTGCCGGGCCGAGGATGTAGGCCGCGCCGCCGGAGGCCGCCGTGTATTCCAGCGCGTCACCGGGGCGGCCCTGCGCTGTATCCATGCCGATCGCCAGCGTGTAACCGGCCATGCCGCTGCCGACCAGACCAATCGAAGCCTGCACGGCTTCCGTCCCGGCTTTACAGGCAAATTCCCAGTCGGCGGCGGCGATATTGGGCGACGTGCCGATGCTTTCGGCGACAATCGTGCTGGTGGGTTTAACGGCGTAAGGGTGGCTTTCGCTGCCCACCCACACAGCGCGGATGTCGAGCGGATTGATGCGGGCGCGTGCCAGGGCGTTGCGCGCCGCTTCGATGGACATGGTGGTTACATCCTCATCCAGCCCGGCAACGGCTTTTTCTTTGACCGGGCTGCCGCCCAGACCGTTCGTCCACACACGGGCGATTTCCGCACCCGGCAGCCGGTAGCGTGGCACATACGCGCCGTAACCGACGATGCCCACCTGCCGGTCGGGGTGCATCATAAAGTTCTGGTTGAGGGGGTTGATTCCGTTCAGAGCCATGCGCTTGTCCTTAGATTTGTGCTGCCATATGCCTGTTTGAGATAAAAAGGGAAAATGCCTACTTGTTCAATTCCTGTACGATCTCGCGGGCGCGTTCCAGTCGAATGTTGTTTTCGGTTATCATGGCCTGGACGACGCGGTTGATGAGATGCGTGGGCGCGCCGGCGGCGACGGCAATCTGTCGGGCGTGAAGGCGCATATGGCCGCGCTGGATGCCTTCAGTCGCCAAGGCGCGCATGGCGGCCAGGTTCTGCGCCAGGCCGACGGCGGCACATACTTCCGCCAGTTCCCGCGCCGATTGAACGCCCAGGATTTTGAGCGCCACGCCCGCTGCCGGGTGAACGCGAGTCGCGCCGCCAACCGTGCCAACGGCCATCGGCAGTTCGATGAAACCGCGCAGATTGCCCTCGTCGTCCTGCCACCACTGCGTCAGGCTGGTATAACGTCCGCCGCGCGCCGCGTAAGCGTGTGCCCCGGCTTCGATGGCGCGCCAGTCGTTGCCGGTGGCGATGACTACTGCGTCCACGCCGTTCATGATGCCCTTGTTGTGGGTGGCGGCGCGGTAGGGGTCAACCTCGGCAAAAACACCCGCTTCGACGATGGCCTGCACCGCATCCTCGCCACTGAGCCTGTCCGTCGCCAACTGCGCCTTCGGGATCATACCCTCGGCACGCGCGCGGCGATGGTCGGCCAGGTTGCTGAGGATACGCAGGTTGGCGCGCCCGCCGGTGGCCTGTTCGATGAGCGGCGCGATATGTTCCAGCGCCGTGTTAATGGTGTTCGCGCCCATCGCGTCGCGGGTGTCCATCAGCAGGTGAACAATCAGCATCGGGCCGACGGGAGTATCTACAATCGGGCGCACCTGGATGTCCCGCGCGCCGCCGCCGTACCGGACGATGCTGCTGCTGACCTTATCCGCTTCGGCCATCAGCCGGTCGCGCTGCGCCATCACTGCGCCCGCCGCGACGTAAACATCGGCCAGATCAAGCACCTGGATCTGCCCGATCATCACCGGCTCATCACTTGAGGCGGTAAAACCGCCGCCTTCGCGGAACAGCCGGGCCGCATTACCCAGCGCGGCCACCACCGACGGTTCTTCGATCACCATTGGCACAAGGTAATCTTTACCGTTAATCAGAAAGTTGGTGGCAATTCCCAATGGCAGGGCGTAAACGCCGACCACGTTTTCGATCATGTGGTCGGCCTGTGCCGCGTTCAGGCCGCTGACGCCCAGCAGCGCCGCCTGCTCTTCCGGCGTCAGATTGCCCCACTGTCCGATGATCGCCGCGCGTTCTGCCAGCGACCGTTTGTAAAATCCGGGTAGACGTGAAGTGTGTTCTTGGGTCATGTGACTGAATGTAGCATGACGAATCTTTCAAAAGCTATCAGGATTGGTGAAAAACGGCACAAAGCCTGAGAATTTCATGAGTCGGGCGGGGCGTATAAGCCGCTCGCCGGTTGACGTTGTGGGCGAAGACTCGTATGCTGGAAAACGAGGTATCCTGATATTTCTGCAAGGGTGAAAGCCGGTCAAATTCCATGCTGCGAAAATGGATTGTTTTAGCAGTTGTGACGATTCTGGTGAGCGCCCCCGGAGACAGCCGCGCCGTTGCGGGTTTTGCTGCCGACGTTCAGCGGGCAGCGCCGGCCTGGGACGGAACGCTGCGGCGCGTTCGCGTGCCGGTGCTGATGTATCACTACGTCAGCTATCTGCCGGCGGATGCCGATGATATTCGCCGCGAACTGACCGTTACGCCGGATTTGTTCCGGGCGCATCTGGACTATCTCAAGGAGCAGGGCTACAGCACGATTTCGTTTTATGATCTGGACGCGGCGCTGCTGTCCGGATCGCTGCTGCCGCCTCGTCCGGTCATCCTAACCTTCGATGATGGTTATATTGACCATTACACCACTGTCTTTCCGGCGCTGCGGGAATACGGGTTTACGGGGACGTTTTTTATCATCACGGCGCTGGCCGATGCGAACCGCGCCGATTACGTCAACTGGTCGCAAATCCGTGAGATGGCCGATGGCGGGATGAGCATGGAGTCGCACACCAAAAATCACGTTGATCTGCGCGGGCGCGATTACGATTTTCTGGTTTATGAACTGCTGGGCAGCCTGGAAAGCCTGGCGGCCTATACCGGCCAGACCAGCCATATCCTGTCCTATCCGGTCGGCCATTATGATGAGATGACGCTGCAAGTGGTCGGGCAGCTTCCCATCTGGCGGGCGGTGACCACGCAGCGGGGGGTGCTGCATACCACCGATAACCGCCTGGAGATGCCACGCCTCCGCATCAACGGCGGCACAGGCGCGGCAGGGCTGGCGTCCCTGCTGAACGGAAATTAAGCAGTAAGGGCGGGTTTAGTCCCCGCCCTTGCTTTACGGCCTGTTAAGAATTCTGCCGAGGCTTAGTCCGGCAGAATTCCGGTATTCATCAGCGCATCCAGCCAGATGACGAACACCAGCGAGATCGGAACCATCGTGACCAGGAAGTAGATATAACCGTATTCTTGGATGGTGATGCTGCGGGCGCTCGGCAGAAGGATCGGAAAGCCGACGGTGATAATCAACCAGCAGATGATAAAACCCAATACCAGCGAAACAGCCCACACAGCCAGACGGCGCACATTCAGTGAAGACATTCTTTAAAATCTCCGCTCGCAGGAATACAGAATACAGGCACATTTTAACCACAGGCGGGCGCAGCTTGCAAGTCTTACCCGGCAGGGCAATCGCTTGAAGATACTTCGTCTCAATAAGCGTGCTATCCGCTCTTGACCCCACCCCCAAACCCGCTCGCGCTCAGGGGACATACGTCCCCATTCGTCTCGCCGAATTCAGGGCGGGGGCTCCATCCCATCGGCAGCCAAGTGTCCTCCGAGTTCGGAGGAGATTGAGAGGGGGTCTAGCGGTCAGCAGGATCGTGTTGGCTGACCCACACGTTTTGAAGCGATTACTCTGTTTTATCCGGTTTATCCGGCTTTTGGCGCGAAATCAATAGTTGGCACGCCGCCGTAATTCTGTTACACTCGCAGAATCGCGTTCGTACTCGATCTTCCAAATCCTGAGACCCCGACTCGTGTTATAGAATAACATGTCCGGTCTTTTCAAATGCATTCGTTCAGCGTAACCGTGCTGAGGGGCTTGGATTCTGGTGAGTGAAACAAATAAGGGAGCCGTTTAATGGCTGATCTGTTCAACAAGATAAAAACTGATGAGACGATTCGGCGCGCCAAAGAGGCGACCGAGGTTGGCATGTATCCTTACTTCCGGGCCCTCAGCGATTCCGAGGGTGTCACTGCCACCTTTGAAGGCAAAGAAGTCGTCATGCTGGGATCGAACAATTACCTGGGTTTGACGACCGATCCCCGCGTCCGGCGCGCCGCGATTGCCGCGATTGAGCGTTTCGGGACGAGCGTCACCGGGTCGCGTTTCCTCAACGGCACGCTGGAACTGCACATGGAACTTGAGCGCCGGTTGGCGAAGTTCGTCGGCAAGGAAGCGGCGGTTGTGTTCTCCACCGGGTATCAGACCAACGTGGGGACGATTTCATCGGTTGTTGGCAAGGACGATTTTGTCATCATAGACAAAGACGATCATGCCAGCATCGTGGATGGCTGCACCATGAGCCAGGGCGAGATGAAACGCTTCCGGCACAATGATGTCAGCAGCCTGGACAACGTTTTGAGCAAGCTGCCAGAGGCAGCCGGGAAGCTGGTCATCGTAGATGGCGTTTACAGCATGGCCGGTGACATCGCGCCCCTGCCGGAGATCGTCGAAATCTGTAAGAAGTACGGGGCGCGCATCATGGTGGATGACGCGCACGGCATCGGCGTAACCGGCGGCGGGCGGGGTACATCGGCGCACTTCAACCTGATAGATGAGGTTGACCTGGTGATGGGAACGTTTAGCAAGAGTTTTGCCTCCATCGGCGGTTTTATTGCCGGGGACGCAGACATCTGCTATTACATCCAGCACAAGGCGCGCTCACTCATTTTTTCGGCGGCGCTGCCTGCTCCTCAGGCGGCGGCTGTCTTGGCCGCGCTGGATATTATAGAAACCGAACCGCAGCATGTTGAGAACCTGTGGGATAATGCCGAATACATGCGCAAAGGTTTTAATGAACTGGGGTACAACACCGGCAACAGTAACACGCCCATCATCCCGGTTATCCTGGGCGCGGACTTTACCGTCGCGCTGGCGTGGAATGCCTTAATTGAGGAAGGCGTGTACACCAATCCGGTTGTGCCGCCGGGGACGCCGCCCAACGCCGGCCTGCTGCGCACGAGTTACACGGCTACACACCGCAAGGAACATCTTGACCGGGCGCTGGAAGCCTTCAAGATTGTGGGCGAACGGCTGGATCTGATCCCGACTAAATCGGCGGCGACGCCAGCGGGATAACTTTAGAATAAGATAGGCAAGGGGCGAACCGCTGTGGTTCGCCCCTTTTGTTTTTAAACCGGCGGCAGCCCGGTTTGGTTCAATCTTCCTTGCGTCCCAACAGCGCCATCGCGCGTTTGTGTACCGGCGCGAGCAGGCTGTAGGCCACCGGCACGACGATCAAAGTGAGCAGCGTACTGCTGAACAGCCCGCCGATGACAACCGTACCGAGTTCGGCGGCAATAATCGCGCCTTTGGACAGGCCGATTGCCAGGGGGATGAGCGCGAAAATGGTCGCCAGCGCCGTCATCAGGATGGGCCGCAGGCGGCGACCACCGGCCTCGACCAGCGCATCGCGGACGGTCATTTTACGTTCGCGGCGGTTGGCCTGCACCCGGTCAATCAGTACGACGGCGTTGGTCACAACGATGCCGATCAGCATCAGCAGGCCGATCATGGCCGAGATGCCCAGGACGCGGTTGGTGATCGCCAGCAGCACCGCTGCGCCTACCGGCGCGACTGCGATGCTGAGGATGATGTCCAGCCAGTGGACGACCGAGCCAAACGTGAAAACCAGGACGACGATCACGATTACGATGGCGATGCCCATCGCCACAAACAGGCTCTGGAAGCCTTCCGTTTGCAGCTCGCTTTCAAAGCCCTGGCTGACTTTGATGCTGTCCGGCAGATCGGGCATGGCCTGGATGGCGCTGATAGCCTTGCCGGTGACGCCGAGCGTATTTTCGGTTTCCAGTTCGCCGGTGAAGCGCACCGCCGATTCGCCGTCAATGCGAATGAAGGTGGTCGGGCCGTCTCCGCTTTCGCCACCGCTGACCTGCTGAAGATTGCTGACCACGTTGGTCAGCCCCGACACGCCGTTGAGCGTATCAATGACCTGCTGGTTGATGGCCGCCAGTTCTTCCTGCGGGCCGGCCAGCACGACGGCAAAACCGCCAAAACCCTGCTCGCTGATTGAAGCCGCCGACACCTTCACATTTTCTTTCCCGAAAATCGTCTCGGCCTGTGCGCGAACGCGCTGCGCCCAGCTGTCCAGTTGATCGCGCGATTCGATGCCGAATGTGACGCTGGCGACGTTTTCGCTGACGCCGCCCCTGCCCAGGAGCAGCGTTTCCAGGCTGGCACCGCCGCTGCCGATGGTTGTCTGGACGTTCTTGAGTTCTTCATCGGGGATGGTTGTTTCGATGAAGGCTTCAAGTTCTCTCACCTTTTCGTTCGTTTCCAGCATTTTCGTGCCGGACGGCAGACTGATGCTGACACTGATCTGCGGCTCGCCCAGTTCCGGCAGGAAGGTTGTTGGGCGGGTGGCGAACAGCAGCATACCGATGGCGAAACTGGCGGCTGCCGCGCCCAGCACGATCAGGCGGTTCGTGCCGCGGGCGAGCGACCAGCGCAGCACTGGCAGGTACAGGCGCTCCAGCCAACCCTCATGCCCTTCCGATTCGATTTCCTTCTGGTTGACGAACAGGTAAGCCAGCACCGGCACAACCGTGATGGCGACAATGAACGATGACATCAGCGCGTAGGTCACGGCCAGGCCAAATGGCAGGAAAAATTCGCTGATGATGCCGCCGGTTAAACCCAGAGGCAGGAACACCACTACTGTGATGACCGTCGCCGAGAAGATCGCAACGGATACGTCGCGTGTTCCGGCGATGATGGCCTGGCGTTTGTCCGCACCGGTTTGCATTTCCCGGAAGATATTTTCCAGCACCACGATGGAGTCATCCACCACACGGCCAATCGCCACCGTCAGGCCGGAAAGGGTCATGATGTTCAGCGTCACGCTGGACGGGAACAGGCGGATCAAAAAGGCCATCAGCGACGAGGTTTCCGCCGCCGGGGCGAGTATTTCATGGACAAAAGGCGGAACCCAGTTCATGACGGCCAGCGCCATTGCCAGCGAAAGCGGGATGCTGATGGCGACCACCAGTGTGCTGCGCCAGGCGGGGTAGGGCAGGTGTCCCGGCCAGAGGAAAATCAGCAGCCCGACCAGCGCGCCGATCATCAGCAGTACGCGCACAATCGCGTCGGCCTGCTGGAAGGCCAGGCCGAAGTCGCCGCCAGCCGCGTCCAGGCCGGACAGCACGACCAGCAGCAGCGCCACCAGGAAGACGCCGACCAGCACGAGGCCGGTGATGCGGCGCGCCCCGGCCGACCAGACGCCGGCGCTGAGGAAAACCAGAATGACGATGACGGCGAAGATACCGCCCAGGCCGCCTTCACGCGCCACGCCGCTGATCGATTCTTCGATAAAGCTGCTCTGCTCGAAAACGACGGAAGTGCTGATGCTGTCGTCCCGTTCGTCAATCTGATTCAGCAGGTCATTAACGGCGTGGAAGGCCGCGACCGTGTTCGTCCCGGCGGCTTTGTAAACAGTCACCAGCAGGCTGTTGCTGCCGTTGGTGCGCGTCACGCTGCTGGTGGGCTTGAAGGTGTCGCCGCCATTCTGCGCCCGGTCGCGCAGGTCGGCGGGTAAAATCGCCATGACATCCGCCGGTAAAAGCTGGAGCGCGTCCGGGATCAGGTCGTTAAACGCGGCGGGGTCGCGGTCAAGGATGTACTCGGCGGCTTCCACACTCAGATTGCCGAAAAGGTTCGGCGCAAAAGATACACCCTGCGCGCTGGAGAAGATGCTGTTCATGAAAGCACTGGGTGTGGGGAAGGGGAAACCTTCCGGGAAGCGGTAGAAGTCGTCGGCGCTGTCCAGTTCGATGCCGTAAAAATCCCCAACCAGCGCCCACTGCGGATTGATGGGCGGCGCGGCGGGGTCGGCGGGCGGGAGATTGGTCGTATACAACGACGCTAACTGCTGGGCCGCCGACTCCTGCTGGCCGCCGGCAATAGCGCGCAACTCGTCGGCAACCGCCGGCTCCAGGGCGTTGAGGGCGTCTTCTGGCAGCAGCGCCAGGGCCTGTGGCGCGAATTTTTTGAGGACGGCGGTATCCAGATTAGTATAAAAGCCGGTTTCCTGGAAGGCAAAGTAGCGCACAGTTGCCGGCGTCAGGCTGTCGAACAGGCGCACCTCGTAACCGGCAAATTCCTGAGGCGTGGCTGCGTTGATGGTATTCAGCACGCTTGAGGCCTTGCCGTTTCCAATCGCCAGGATGTCGGCGGCATTACGCAGGGGGCGCGCCGCGAACTGCGGACGTGCCGCCAGGGTATCCCAGACATCGGCCAAGGGGGGCGCGATTTGGGGTTGTTTTAAGACGGCATCGGAGAAGGCTTCGTATACATCTGCCGAGAGGTTAGGCAGGAAGGTCGGGTCATATTCGGCGATGAAGGCAATTGCCTCGGCGCTGATCGAACCGATCAGCGTGTTGGGGTTAATGTTGCTGACCAGCGCCGGCAGTTCGACGCCGGGGGGCAGTGAAGCCGGATCATTCAGCAGCATCAGGAAATTGAACAGATCTGCCGCGCGCAGGGACGCGCTGCCGCCAAACTGTGCCGCTGCCGATTCCGGCAGTTCGATACCGATCAGATCATCGGCGGTGTTCAGCTCGAAACCCAGGAAAGTCCCCATCAAGCCGAATACCGGGGGCAGCGCTGGGCCTTCGGGGATGGTTTCGTTGGCGGCGGTTTCCGGCAGGAGGGTGGCTTCGGGATTGTCCGGTTTCGTATCGCCTGACGCGGTTGGTGTATCGGAAGCGTTCGTTTCGACCGGCAGTTCGCCGGTGTTAAAGATGCTGAAGCTGGCGAGCGGGATGTCGTCGAAGCTGAAGGTCACCAACTGCGGCGGCGAGATGCGCCAGGCTGCGGGCAGGTCTGCCGGTTCCGCCTCGACTGCCTCGCCGGTGATGCTTTCGGCCAGCGCCTTCGCGGCCAGCTCATCGCGGGTGAAGCCATCCAGATTGGCGATGAAATCATCCGGCAGGGCGTCGAAGACCTCCGGCGACATGGCGACCAGATGCTCCGCCTCGAAGTAGTTCACCAGTGACGGCTGGATTGCTACCATCTGGCTGATGACTTCCGGCGTCAGGTCGTTGGTCTGGCCGAGCGCGCCGACGATGAGGCCATCCTCATAAAAGCTGTTGAGCGCGGCGGCCACCGTCCGGGTGAGCGAGCGCATTTCGAGCAGATCGCTGGCGTCGCTGAAGTGATCCATCTGCCAGCTTGTAGGAAGCGCCGGGGGCGCTGCCGGTATTTCGACTGTCGTCTGCCGCAGGGTTTCCACTGCCGCGTCATCCAGCGCGCCGTCGAATCCGATTTTCGCCGAAACGGTTTCCCATACATCCGGCGACAGTTGCAGCAGCAGGCTTTGCGGTGCGGCACTGACATTGGCAACGGCTGTCTGCTCCTCTGCTTCGCCGGGGAGAATTTGACCGCCGCCGACGGAAATACTGCCGATCACATCGAGTGATTCAAGCTGCGGCACAATCGCCTGTTCGACCAGGTTTTGCAGCGCGTTCTGGGTGGAGCCGGCTTCTTCGATCTGTCCGGCGAGATAACCCAGCAGCGCGCGAACCGTGTCTTCCGGCAGCGCGTTCCAAACATCCTGTGAAAGCTGGAACAGGAAGTTGGGGTCTTTTTCGTGCAGGTAAATCAGGACATCGGACTGCAATTCGCCCAGCAGCGCCGTCGCAAACTGCTGCGGATCACGATCAGCCGGGGGCTGAATGCGGCGCTGAGGCAGCCATACGCTGTCCAGCGCGCTCTGGATATTTGCGCGCAGGCGTTCCTGATCCAGACCAAAATCGTTGCGGGCGATGATGACGCTGCCGAAAGCGCCGGTGGTTGTGGACTCCAGATTGACGATTTGCTCGACATTCTTCAGGGCGTCTTCCAGCCGCTGCGTGAGTACGCTCAGCACTTCTTCGCTGGACATGCCCGAAGCCTGGGTCAAAATGACCGTTTGCGGAAACTCGATGGGAGGCAGAAGTTCCTGCTGAAGCTGCGTAACGGCGACAACGCCTAGTGCCACGAAAATGATGACCAGCACCAGCGTTACGATGTAGAAACGTAACGAAAGCCGCGTGAACAGGCTGAAAAGTGATTTCATCCGGCGTGTTACCCCTTACTGAGATCGGCTGTGAAACGGCCTCAATAAAATTGCTGCGGACGAATGCGCAGCAAAGCTTCATTGTCGAACCCAAGATAAGTTCTAATTTTCACCAAACAAAATATTCTATATCAGTCCGAAACACCAAACAAGCGGCAGACTTGTACGAAATGCCGAGACTGCACCGCCGGCGCGTTGTCGCCACTACTCGGAAAACCCGCCGCTTCGTATAATGGGCGGGTTTCTTCAATCCAACCTTACGACTCGGAGTCATGAATGATGTCTGAACAAAAACTGCGCGGCGGGGTGATTGGCCTGGGCGTAGGCAAGGCGCACGCCAAGGGCTACCGCACCAGCCCGGACGTGGAGTTGATTGCCGTGTGCGACAGTGACGAAACACGCCTGCAAACTCTGGCCGCAGAATGGGATACGCCGGTGCGCTACACCGACTACTGCCGGATGCTGGAAGAAACGCCACTGGATATGGTGAGCATTTGCCTGCCGAACGCTTTACACGCCGAGGCGGCGATTGCCGCGCTGGAAGCGGGGATGCATGTCGTCTGCGAAAAGCCGATGGCGCCGACGGTGGCCGAAGCCCGCCGGATGCTGGAAGCCGCGCGTCTTAATAACCGCCGCCTGATGATTGCTTATAACTTCCGCTATCGCCCTGATACGCGCTGGATGAAGCAGATGGTTGAAAGCGGCGCGCTGGGCGCGATTTATCAGGCGAATGTTTCGTGGCGGCGCGAGACGGGCATCCCCGGTTCGGGCTGGTTCGGCACAAAGAATCGGGCCGGCGGCGGCGCGCTGATTGACCTGGGCGTGCATGTGATTGATCTGTCGCTGTGGATGATGGGTTTCCCGGCGGTGAAAACCGTCAGCGGCGACACACGGCGGCTGTTCGGCCAGCGCGGCCTGAAGACCTGGGGGTCGCGTCCACACGGCCAACCGCGACCGGATTTTGATGTTGAGGATGGGGGCGTGGGTTTTATCCGGCTGGCGAACGGCGCGCACATGATCGTGCAGGCCACCTGGGCAGAGCATAACCAGCCGCAGGAAGACGCGATCCACGTGGAGCTGCAGGGGACAGAGGGGACGGCAGTGCTGCACATCCGCAACTACCGCAACGACGACACACTGCGATTTTATACAGAGATGCATGGCGAGCCGGTGGCGGTTGTGCCGTCGCCACGTTTTGGGGGACCGCAGGGTCATGAGGCGCTGATTCATGATCTGGCGGCGTGTTTAAGAAATGATCGTCCCGCGCCGACCGATGGTGAGCAGGGCTTGGCCGCCATCCGTGTGCTGGAGGCCCTGTACGAATCGGCGGCGAACGGGCGTGAAGTGGCGCTTGAGGACTGATGGATCACATTATTGCCGATCTTCCCTCAATCATCAGCATCTTCGGCCTGGCGTGGTTTTACTTCTGGCCGTCCATTCCTGCCGGTCTGGCGCTGGGGCTGTCGCCGGTCGTGATCGTTCTGACGACCTCCCTCAGTTTTGCCTCCGGCGCGGCGGTGGTGACGCTGGTCGGCGGCCCGCTGCGAGCCCGTATTATGAGGCGCATCGGCAGCCGCGCGGTCGTCAAGCCGGGCAGCCGCCTGTATCGAATCTGGGAGCGATTCGGGATGATCGGCCTGGGGCTGGCTGCGCCGATGACATTGGGCGCGCAGATCGGCGCGGCGGTTGGATTGGCGCTGAACGCCCCGCCGCGCCGGTTGTTTGTGTGGATGGCTCTTGGCGGCCTGCTGTGGAGCGTCACGCTCACGCTGCTGGTTTCGCTGGGGATAGTGGGCGCACAGCAGGTTATCCGGCCCTGACAGGGAAGGGGCAGGTTTCGAGCCTGCCCCTGATCTTATCGCTTCGGCATGTCCCGCCGCGCCAACAGCCGTTTTGCGTCTTCGCTCTGCCGCCGAACGGCGTCCGCGTAATCGAGCGTCGTCCACTGGCGGTCGCGCAGCAGCCACTGGCCGTCTATCATCGTGTCGGTCACTTGCAGACCGTTCACACTGTAGACCAGTGCGGTGAACGGGTCGTTAGCAGGATGTGGAGTCCAGCCGATGCCGCCGCGATCCAGCACGATCAGGTCGGCCTTTTTGCCCGGCGACAAATCTCCGATCTCGTCCGCCAGTCCCAGCGCCTTCGCGCCGCCGGCGGTGGCGATGTCCAGCGCCTCCCGCGCTTGCAGCGCGCCGGGGCGTTTTTCGCGGAAGCTCGCCAGCAGCGCCATCAGCCGCATCTGGATAAACAGATCGTAGTCGTTGTTGTTGCAGACGTTATCCGTCCCCAGCGCGACGTTAATCCCGGCGGCGCGCATCCCGACCACCGGCGCGGCGTCCGCCCCGGCGCGCATACAGGCGCTTGGGCAGGTCACGGCGGAAAACGGGCTGGCCGCTAGCGCCGGCCAGTCTTCCGGGGGGATGGTGATGCTGTGGGCGGCCAGGATGGGGCGTTCGAACATGCCCATGTCGCGCATTTGGGTGACCGCGCTGGCGCCGAAATGTTCCCGGCAAAAGGCATCTTCTTCGCCATCGGTCGAAAGGTGAATGTGCAGGCCGGTGTTATATTTACTCGCCAACAGGCGTTCGGCCTGCATGGACTCCGGTGTATTATCCACGAAAAATGCGTGAGGGCCGACCCAACCCTGAAGCCGGTCGGGCTGCTGCCCCATATCTTCGAGGAAGGCGTCTAGCCGCGCCAGTTCGCGGGCGCGGGCCACCGGGTCGCCCAGTTCGACCACGCCGTAGGCCAGCGCGGCGCGCATCCCGCTGCGGGCGACCACCGGTACGATCTCGTCCATGAAAAAGTACTGGTCGGCAAAGGTGGTCGTGCCGGTGCGGATCATCTCCGCGCAGGCCACTTCGACCGCTGCCGGAACCATATCCGGCGTCATGACCAGTTCCAGGGTGCGGATGCTGTTATACCAGCCGTCCAGCGTGAACAGCGACACCCCTTCCGCCAGTCCTCGAAACAGGGTCATCGGCGTGTGCGTGTGCGCGTTGACCAGCCCCGGCATCAGCAGCCTGCCGGCACAGTTTACGCGCGCGTCATAATGCCGGTTCGCCGGCAGGTCGGCCATATCACCGACGGCGGCGATGCGGTCGTTTTCCACCAGCACATAACCCCGGTCGAAAAGCCTGTCCGCCTGCCCCAGACCGACCACCATGCCATCGTGCAGCAGCGTTGTCGTCATCGGTTAACCTGCCAGCCGGTTGATGAGCCATTCCTCGAAACGAGGCGCGTCCACACCGACGACAGCGCGGATGTTCGTGTCGTTTCCGGCAGCGCCATGTACCAGGGTCATACCCAGCGCCGCGTGACCTTTCAGCTCCACGTCCACATGAACATACCGGTAGGTGAAAAATTCCGGCTGGATGAGGCTGGCCGCCGCCAGCGGGTCATGTGTGTACGTCCAGCCGCGCCGCTGGAAGGCCGGGTAAAGCTCGATCTGGCGGGCGACTGCCGTATGATAAGGCGTAGCGCGGCTGTGAAGGCGCTGGACACCTTCCGGCGTGATGCGCGTCTGGACGGTGACATCCAGCGGCACGAAGGTGATCGGCGCGCCGGACGAAAAAACGATGTGCGCCGCTTCCGGGTCGCACAGGATATTGTGTTCTGCGAAGGGTAAATCAAGATCGTGCAGACCGCGAATGACGCCGCCCATCAGCGTCAGCCCGGCTAAAGCACGCGCCAGTTCCGGCTGACGCAAAAGCGCCATCGCCGCGTTGGTCAGCGGGCCGATGCACAGCAGATGAATCTGGCCGGGGTTTTCCATCACTGTTCGAGCGATATAATCCGGCGCAAATTCCGGGGACGGCAGCAGCGAATCGTCCGCTTCGGTCAGCAGCCCCTCGCCTTCATGGCCTTCCCAGTAGACCGGACGCAGGCCCAGCAGCGGTTTGCGCGCGCCGGCCAGCACCGGCACATGGGAGATGCCGCGCAGATTCAGCAGCTTCAGCACCATTCGAGCGCGCAGATTCACGTCACCGTAAACACAGGTCACACCTTCCAGTCGCAGTTCCGGCGAGTTAAGGATAAGCGCCAGCGCCAGGCAGTCGTCCACGTCGGTGCCGATGTCAGTATCGAGGATGATGCGCGTTGTCATCGCAGCGAGTCCTTTTTGAGAAGTGTCGAGATGGTTCGTCAAGCATACCGCGTATGCAGGCATCTGGAAAGTGAGGTGAACAGGCTGAAGATGCCGCAGATGGCGATTAGTAGATTATCCTACTTTTGATAAACAATTTTGAAAATCCGCCTCTTAGAATTAAATATTCTTAACACTTCATTGCCCGGAGC